>JAIPAR010000008.1 GCA_021739985.1 Bacteroidales bacterium
CCTTTCCAGATACAAGCGAAGAATATCGGACAATTCTGAATGAAATTCCTTGTGTTTTCCTTGTTGCCACAATTTCTTTTCCTTCAGCGCGTCTAATGCATCCAAAGCCTCCATGTGAGCCGGTATTTTACGATGGTGTACAAGAGGAGCCTGCACTTTTTTTCTAAAATACCTGCGATACATCCAGAAACCGGCTGCCACAAGCAGCAGGACTAAAAGACCGTATAGGATATACGGAATCAACTCACGAAAAGTAACTGGAGCTTCCATCGGGGGCTTGATATCAATAATCCCCTGAATTGAATCAATTTGAAAAGTATTTACATAAAAAAGATACGAATTCGAGTACAGGCTGTCCGTGATACCTTGATACTTTGCCAGAACTAATTGGCGGGGAATTTCATAATATCCACTATCAAAGGATGTTATCAAATAATCCTGAGTAACTTGGATCTGCGAATTACTGAGATGGACCGTATCCGTGGAACGTTCCAGAATTTCAAGTTTGGAAATCAGGGTATCTCCAAATAGAGGGAACTCCAAAATCACCGAAACGGGCTGATCGGCAACGATTCGGTAATGCTGTTGATCACCAATAAGCATCAGAGTGGTATCCAATTCGGCTCTTATTTTTATCTCCTGAGCCTGGATTTGATTTGTAGCCAGAAATATCAGGAAGAAAAAAGTCAGCAAAAACCAGCCTGACCCATTCTTGTTTGTGGTGGAAAAATTCAACTTACCTCTCCTCATGACATTAATCTCTCGTTTTGAATAGTTGAATCAAAGGTTTTACATAATCCTCGCCAGTTTGCAGCTTGCAATAATTAATCCCGGCTCTTTTAAAAGCTGCTTCCTGCATTTTCTCCTGTTGAAGCCAATGCTGCTTATAAAATTCACGTTCTGAACGACTTGAAGTATCTATCCAGCGTTCTTTCCCTGTTTCCGCATCTTTTAATCGGATAAGACCAAGTGAAGGCAATTCAGTTTCCCTTTGATCGTATATTTTTAGCGCAATTAAATCGTGTTTGCGGCCGGCAATGCTCACAGCATCCTGAAAATCATCATCCATAAAATCAGAAATCAAAAAGGCAGAACATCTTTTCCGAATTACTTTGGTTAAATAACGTAAGGCCTCACTGATATTGGTTCCTTTTCCCTGAGGTTCAAAATCAAGCATTTCCCGAATAATTCGAAGCGCATGCGTTTTTCCTTTCTTGGGAGGGATAAACTTCTCGATACGGTCGCTAAAGAAAATCACACCAATTTTATCATTATTGGAAATTGCTGAAATCGAAAGAAGTGCTGCCAACTCCGTAATTAAATCATCTTTTAATTGATTACGAGTTCCAAAAATCCGTGAAGCGGAAACATCTATCAGTAAAATCACCGTTAACTCACGCTCCTCTTCATACACTTTCACAAAAGGATGATTAAAGCGAGCAGTCACATTCCAGTCAATATCCCGCAGGTTATCGCCATACTGATATTCCCGCACTTCACTGAAAGTCATTCCTTTTCCTTTGAAAGCACTATGATATTGACCGGCAAAGAGATGCTTGGAAAGCCTCTTGGTCTTAATCTCAATCTTGCGGACCTTTTTCAGTAACTCAACAGCTTCCATAGGGCTAAGGGACTTCTACGGTATTGAGAATTTCGTTGATAATATCTTCGGTGCGGATATTTTCAGCTTCCGCTTCATAGGACAAACCAATACGATGGCGAAGAACATCATGGCAAACAGCCCGAACATCTTCCGGAATCACAAAACCACGGCGCTTGATAAAGGCATAGGCTTTCGCTGCCTGTGCAAGACTGATGCTGGCACGAGGCGAAGCTCCATAGGAAATCATATTACGGAATTTACTCAACTTGTAATCTTCCGGGTTTCGGGTTGCAAATACAATATCAATAATGTATCGTTCAATCTTTTCATCCATATACACATCCTTCACGACCTCACGGGCATTAAGAATATCAGCCGGCTTTAAAACTTTATTGACGGTTGGGAAGATATGTGCCAGATTCTGACGAATGATGCTACGTTCTTCTTCTTTGGCAGGATACGTAATTACCACTTTCAGCATAAAACGGTCAACCTGAGCTTCAGGCAAAGGATAGGTTCCTTCCTGCTCGATGGGGTTTTGAGTAGCCATAACGAGGAAAGGTTCTTCCAGCTTGTAGGTTTCCTGTCCGATAGTGACTTGCTTTTCCTGCATAGCTTCGAGCAGAGCCGACTGGACTTTAGCCGGAGCACGGTTGATTTCATCGGCTAGAATAAAATTCGAGAAGATAGGCCCCTTTTTAACGATGAACTCTTCATTTTTCTGGCTGTAAATCATGGTACCCAGCAAATCAGCCGGCAGCAAGTCAGGAGTAAATTGTATTCTCCGAAACTTCGCATCAATAGCATTAGCCAGCGTATTAATACTCAAGGTTTTAGCCAAACCAGGAACCCCTTCCAGCAAGATATGGCCGTTGCTCAGCAAGCCAATCAGCAGGCGTTCCGTCAAATGTTTTTGACCCACAATTACCTTATTCATTTCCTGCATCAGCAGATCAATAAATGAACTTTCCTGTTGAATTCGTTCATTCAGAATTTTAATGTCAAGATTGTAACTCATTACTTATCTTTGCTGTTAAATTTTAAACAATAAGTTGAAAAAAAGAATCTGATTTTTAGATGAGATTCACACAAAATAAAGCTTTATCTATTTTAAGAAATTCTTATTTTTGTTAAAAAACGTTAAGCATTTAAACACTTGATTTACAGATACTTCATAGAACTTTCATACGATGGCACCCGCTATGTTGGATGGCAAATTCAACCAAACGGAATGAGCATTCAGGAAAAGATTGAACATTGTCTTTCCATCAAAAGAAATGAAAAGATAAGTTTGACCGGTGCCGGACGAACAGACACCGGAGTCCATGCCCGATTTTATGTAGCTCATTTTGATGTATCAACACCCATTCTGCAAAGCAATGATTTTATTTATTCATTAAACAGCTTTCTTCCGGAAGATATTGCGGTTTCTGCTATTTATCCTGTCCACCCGGAAGCACATGCCCGTTTTTCAGCTTTTTCACGCAGTTATGAGTATCAAATTAGTCTGGCTAAAAACCCATTTGTAAATCCTCATGCCTGGTATGTAAGACATCCATTAGCGCACGAGCAAATGCAGGAGGCGGCTTCCAGGCTTATGAATCACACGGATTTTACCAGTTTCTCAAAATTGCATTCGGATGTAAAAACCAATGATTGCACTATAACTCGTGCTGAATTTACCAGAGATAGAGACCGTTTACTATTCCGCATTGAGGCAAACCGATTTCTTCGAAATATGGTTCGGGCGATAGTTGGAACGCTGGTAGAGGTTGGAAAAGGTAGAATTTCCCCGGATGAATTTGAATCAATTATAATTTCCAAAAATCGTGCATTGGCTGCATCTTCAGCACCCGCTCAAGGACTTTTCCTGACTGAGGTGAAATATCCTTCATGGGTGTTTGTTCCGGATGTTTCAGATAAATCAAGCTAAATATTGAAATGATTCCCAATATGGCAATCAGAATTCCGGAAACTTTGTTAATCCAATACAAATAGCGAAGTTTAATTCTCCGGCGGAAACGACTCACAATAAAAGCCAGTGTTGACCACCATACATTCGCACCCACGAATATTCCGACCAGAATGATGGAGGTATAATAGACACTATTTTGCTCTTCCGCAGGCAATATGCCGGCAAAGACAGCTCCAAAGAATATCAGTGTAACCGGGTTTGATAAGGTAAGAAAGAATGCTGACAGGAAATCACCAAAAACTTTGCTTTTGCTAATGCTTTGATTTCTAAACTGCTTAATTGTGTTGCTGAAAAAGACACTCGTTCCGACCACAATGAGCATAATCCCGCCAATACTTCGGATATAAAACTGTTTACCGGTCATAAAATCAACGATATACGACACGCTAAAACCGGCAATTGTGGCATAGAATAAATCAGCAAAGACAGCGCCCATGGCAGCCAGATAACCTACAAGGATACTTTTGCTAAGCATACGTTGCAGACTAAGCACCGCAACCGGACCCATCGGAGCCGATACAGCAACACCAATAAATACAGCCTTTATAAAAATCAGCAGTTCCAAGCTATTATTCTTTTTCTTTTGAGAGGGAGAATCTGCTTAACAGATTCGTATCATTCAATTCTTTACTTAGGGATTCTATTACATTAGACGGAATATTGAAGATATCAACCAATATCAAGCCATCTAAAGCATCATTAAATTTAGGGTCAATATTAAAGCCAATTAACTGAGCATTAAGACTCAGATATTTTTTCAAAAGCACTGGCATACTATATTTTTGCTCCACATCTTTGATAATCGTATCAATCCGGGACACATCAGTATTGGCATCCTCAAAAATAATTTCTTTATCCACTTTATAATCCCCTTCCACGATGTATTCCAATCGCGGATAAACGTATTTCGCCAGTTTTGGATTATAGTAATAGTGCTTCAAGTATTCCACAATCAGGTTTTTAGAGAATTTTGAAAACTCATTACTAATACTAACTGGTCCAATCAAATATCTGTATTCAGGATGTTTAATCAGGAAATACAATATTCCTTTCCAAAGCAGAAACAAGGACATTGGTTTTCGTTGATATTCTTCCACAATGAACGACCGTCCCATTTCAAAGCTTTCTTTAAGTATCGAATGGAATGGTTTCTTCATGCGGAACAGACTTTGGATGTAAAATCCTTTGACGCCGTACTGTTCATAAATATCCTTCCCCATTCCAATTCGGTAGGCTCCAACAATTTTCTGAGCTTCAAAATCCCAAATGATTAATTGATGATAATAAATATCAAATTCATCAAGGTCGAAACTGCGGTTGGTGCCCTCACCCACAGCACGGAAAGTCACTTCTCTCAGGCGGCCAATCTCCTGCATGGTGTTTGGAATAACCGAAGAAGGCGAGCAAAAAACCTGATAGCTTTTATTCTCGAATAATAAATATTTTTCTTTGATACGATTGATTTCAGCGGCGATTATTTCTACCGGAACAGGGTCGATAATAGGTTCAGGTCTTGATTTTGGTTTGATAGGTGGGATAAAAAATTTCTTCACTTCCAGCGGAGTTCCGAGCGCATAGGTTCTAGCCCGCAAATACCTTCCATATCGACCTAAATCCGAAAATTTAGCTTGTTCTTTAACCGAAATAGGGCTTCCAATACGAATCATGATGTTCTTGCCCTTTTTGTTAAGCAATTCGGATGGAAGCTTGGCTGTCCGCAAGATAGGATGGATACGACCCAAAATATGGAACAACCAGCTATTACTTCCCACAAAATAAATAGGAACAACCGGCACCTGGGCTTTCTTTATCAGTTTCAAGACTGAATCAGACCATTGTTTATCAATGATTTGATTGGTTTCACTAAAATAGGTGGAAACTTCACCGGCAGGGAAAATACCAATTGATTTTCCGGCATCGAGATAGCTTAAACTTTGCTTAATACCCGCAAAACTTCCGGCTTTGGCAGTTTTTGAATCGAATGGATTAACTGCAAAAAAATGATCAGCCAATGGTTCTATTTTGCTTAGCACAAAATTAGCCATGACCTTAAAATCAGGTCGAACGGCAGAGATAATTTTAATGAGCAGGATTCCGTCGATTCCTCCATAAGGATGATTAGATATAGCAATAAAGGGTCCTTCTTTGGGAATCCGCTTAAGGTCTTCTTCGGTAACTTCAAATGTAAGTTCCAGTGTGTCAATTATTCCGTCGATGAAATCGATACTCTTCTTATCCTGTAAATTATGATAGGCTTTATTGATTTTCCCCAACCCGAGAACCTGCATGAGTAATCTTGCCAACAAGTTACCTGCAAAGCCATTAAGCCTTGCTGCATTGGCAAACTCCTCCTTCGAAATAAGTGGCATATATATAGGTAAATTGAATAAGTTAATATCGAACTACACACTTGACAATCCTTCCCAACATCTCCTTCCTAAGGTAACTTTTAGTTCAATCCGGGAGCAATCGACCCGGCACAAAAAAATTATCCTCCGATGCAAGTTTCCTCTTCATGTGGAATCCTTTTAATTTTCGTAAAATTACAGATTATTCAGAAATTAAAAAATCCTGCTACAAAACATTGGAAAGTTGTTTAAAACCTGACAATGTAACTGTAATATTGTGAAAATCTTTAACAAAATTGGTCTATGCAGACAAGTATTTCTTATGCAGGCAATAAGGGCGACAAGATTCGTTCAGATTGTTTTGTCAGTTTTGAACCAGGCTCTTCCGGAGGTATCAGGATTGAGCTAAAAAGTAAAGTGGCTGCTTATTATGGTAAATCGATTATCGCACTTGCTGAATCGATGCTTCACCATTTTGATGTCAAACATGCTGTACTTACTATTGAAGATTCAGGTGCGCTTCCATTTGTGCTGATGGCGCGAATCGAGCACGCTGTTCGAGAGCATGTAAAGGATGTGAAGCCATATCTTCCTGAAATTCTTCCCGGAAACCTGTATGAAACGGCACGTGAGGCTTTCCGCTTTTCGCGGTTATATTTGCCCGGAAACACCCCAAGTATGATGATTAATGCCGGGATTCACCATCCTAATGGCATTATCCTCGATTTGGAAGATTCTGTTGCTCCTCCGAAAAAAGATGAAGCCCGACTTATCATTCGCAATGCATTGCGCGTATTAAATTTCTATGGTGCTGAGCGCATGGTACGTATTAATCAGGGAAACCGCGGGATTGAAGACTTGCAATTCATCGTTCAACATCCTTTGAATTGTATTTTGATTCCTAAATGCGAAAGTGCCGCGTACATTCAGCAAATTGATGCTGAGATTGAGCGATTATTACCTAATCGAAATTCGGAACGTAAGATTTGGTATATGCCCATCATCGAAAGTGCCTTAGGAATCGAAAAAGCATTCGAAATTGCAATGGCTTCTCCAAATGTTGTAGCTCTTGCTATTGGATTGGAAGATTTTACAGCTGATCTGGGTGTTTCAAGAACACTTGGTGCGGAAGAATCGCTTTATGCCCGCACCCGACTAATTAATGCCTGCAAAGCAGCCGGCATTCAGCCTATTGATTCTGTTTTTTCCGATGTAGCCGACATGGATGGATTGTTGTTAAACGTCAAAAAGTCTAAATCGCTTGGATTTGAAGGGATGGGATGCATTCATCCGCGCCAGATTCAGGTTATTCATGAAGGATTTGCCCCTGAGCAGGCTGAAATTGAAAAAGCCCAAAAAATTATGCTTGCCTGGTTCGATGCCCGGGAAAAAGGTCTCGGTGTTGTTTCGCTGGGTAGTAAAATGATTGACCCGCCGGTTGTAAAACGTGCCGAAAAAACCATCCATCTCTCTATTCAGCTTGGACTTATTCGTCCTAACTGGAAAGATGAAATGTCAATCCTTTAAATTTTGAATTTTTTATCCACGCAGAGGGATAATTAGCAAGAACTAAGATTATCAAGCGATGAAAGAATATACATTAGTAAAAAATGCAGCCGGCCGGATGGTTCCGGATAAAGTGAATGGTGAAAACGTCATCCCCTATCAGGGTGTTGGAAAATATAAACCTTCTCAGCGAAAATATAGCCGAAGTATTCCATCTTGTGCTGATTATCCGGAAGATGGGAATAAACAAGTAGGCAGTTTGAAGGAAGCACTCATAAAAAGTGGTCTCAAAGATGGCATGACAATTTCAACTCATCATCATTTCCGGAATGGTGATTTATTAGCCAACCAAATCTTTGATATCGCTAAAGAATTAGGTATTAAAGATTTGCGATGGTTTCCATCAGCATCCTTCCCTTGCCACGAACATCTAATTCAATATTTGGAAGATGGGACTATCTCTCATATCGAAGGAAGCATGAATGGTCCTCTCGGAAGATTTGCCTCTGTAGGTAAAATGAAGAAGATGGCTGTACTTCGTTCGCATGGCGGCCGATACCAATCGGTCCAGGATGGAGAAGTTCACATTGATATAGCTGTTATTGGTGCATCATCAGCAGATTCTTTCGGAAATGCAAATGGTGTTTACGGGAAATCCGCCAGCGGTCTGCTGGGCTTTGCACTGGCAGATTCTGAATATGCAGATAGAGTCATTGTTGTAACAGATAATATGGTTCCATTCCCCTGTGTTCCCTGGCAAATTCAAGGAAATAATGTGGACTTTACAGTGGAGATGGAACAAGTTGGAATACCTGAAAAGATTATTTCCGGAACTACCCAAATCACCAGCAGCCCTGACCGGCTTTTGCTGGCTGAATTGACGGCCCGTTTCTGCGAAGCCGCCGGCATCATTCAACCTGGCTTTTCATTCCAGGCAGGGGCAGGTGGCACCTCGCTCGCTGTGGGTGAATATTTCCGCAAAATCATGCGTGAAAAAGGGATTAAAGCCAGATTCGCTCGTGGTGGAAGCAATAAATACCTGGTTTCTATGCTGGAAGAAGGCCTGGTGGATTACATTCTGGATGGTCAGACTTTCGATCTTGATGGAGTACGTTCAATGGCCGAAAACAAAGGTCATGTCTGGACCAGCCCTTTTACAAGCTATAATTATCACAGCAAAGGTAATTTCGCCGGCATTGTGGATGTGGTTATCCTGGGCGCAACCGAAATCGATGTTAACTTCAATGGGAACGTAGTTACCCATTCCGATGGATACCTGCTTCATGGAATTGGAGGCTGGCAAAATTGCCTGTTCAGCAAAACCGTAATCATTCCGGTTCCCCTTTTCCGTGACCGGATTCCGGTTATTCGGGATGAAGTTACAACCCTTTGCGGGCCCGGAGAGCTCATTGATGTGATTGTAACGGAACGTGGAATAGCAATTAATCCGCTCAGAACCGATTTAATAGAGGCAACCAGGAACAGCGGACTTCCTATTCGAACAATTCAGGAGTTAAAGGAAGAAGCCGAACAAATTTGTGGAATTCCTGAAAAACCAAATCTGGGTGAAGAAGTTATTGCTGTCATCAAATGGGTTGATGGAACAATTATCGATGCTGTAAGACGAGTTATTGTTTAATTAAGGCGCTAACCGGCGATAATTCCAGCCATGGATGGCTCTGAAAAACTGAATACGGTCGTGGAGCCTGTCATCACGACCTTTCCAGAACTCAATGTTTTCGATATAAATTCGGTATCCACCCCAATAGGATGGGCGAGGAATTTCTTTCCCTGCAAATTCTTTCTCAAAATTAGTTCGGATTGTTTCCAGGTAGGCACGATTTGGGATAGATTTGCTTTGTGGAGAAGCCCAGGCTCCAATTTTGCTCCCTTCAGGCCGGCTATCAAAATACTTATCGGATAACTCCGGAGATAGCAAAGAGGCAACTCCTTCGACTCTGATTTGCCTATCCAGGTCACGCCAATGAAAAACGACAGCAACCCTATCAGACACCATGAGGTCGTGTGCTTTTCGGCTCGTATAATTGGTATAAAAAACCAGGTCATCGTTTATGATTTCTTTAAGCAACACGACACGGGCTCCGGGTTTTCCCAGATTATCAACGGTTACAAGCACCATGGCGTTTGCATCATGAATTTCGGCGGCTTCAGCTTCATCAATCCAACTTTGTAACCATTCCACCGGGTTACTAAATAAGGGTACATCATCTAAAAAGATACCCCGCAAATCATCTTTACTCTTTTTCATCTTATGATAATTTTAGTTCTTCCTTACATACTTAGTCTCATGTGATGTGTCCGGATTATACATATCTCATTAAGGCTACAGATACTTTCTTATCTGATAATCAACCTATTTCAATCGATTGCGGGTATATGGTTTTATTATTAACAATTTGATTGACTATTTGATGACCACTAAAAAAAATTATACCTTTGCACGCTGAATTTTGAATACAGGTTATCGATAAAGTTAGAAAAAATCTAAACAAAGTATTCACCCTATAAATATTTTGACGTTGGAAAAAATTAAGCGTATTCTGGTTTCACAACCAAAACCTGAAGCAGGGAAGAATCCTTATGCCGAATTAGCAGAAAGACATGGCTTGAAAATCGATTTTTTCAAATTCTTCAAGATAGAAGGGGTTTCTTCACGGGAATACCGGGAGTCTAGAATCCGAATTCTAGACCATACTGCCATAGTGTTCACAAGTAAAATAGCTATTGATCATTTCTTCCGGATTTGTGAAGAAACACGTACTGTCGTTCCCGATACAATGAAATATTTTTGTACATCCGAAAGTATCGCTCTGTATCTGCAGGTGTATATAGTGTATCGGAAACGGAAAATTTTCTTTGGGCAAAAAACGATTGAAGATTTAGTTCAAATTATTCAAAGCAAGCATTCCGGAGGGAAAATATTGCTTTGTCTATCTGATTCTCCTCAAGAAACTATTTCAGCTGCTATTGAAGAAGCCGGAATACCATTTTCACAAATGATTCTTTATCACACTGTTAGCTGTGATTTTGATGGCCAGATTGAAGTGAATGAGACGAACTACGATGTATGTGCCATCTTTACTCCAGCCGGCGTAAAATCTATTTTCGATAATTATGATGGGTTCTCCCAAGGGGAAATGAAAGTTGCCGTATTTGGAGAAAGCACAAAGCAAGCGGCAGAAAAAGCAGGATTACGGGTAGATATTTTTGCACCAACTCCTGAAGCCCCATCCATGTCCATGGCACTGGATCATTACATCACAGAGTTTAATAAACGAAAAAGATAAAACTAAAAAAAGACCAGCCATTTAAGCTGGTCTTTTTTTATTTCCTAATTTAGGCGCAAACTAACAAGAATGCATTTTAATCTTTAAAACTAGAAATCATGAATTATAAATGGATTTTTTTGACACTTTTCGCTTCACTGCTCATTCTTTCAGCTTGCAATTCTGAAGATCCTGATCCTTGTGATGCAACAGCAGCCAGTCAGAAAGTAATCAATTCAAAAGCAACGATTACGATAGCTTCAACCACCGGGATTCCGGTTGAAAATGAATATGTAAACTTTACTATTACCTCGATAGCTTGTAATGGGCAAGAGATTGTCCGGGATTTTTCAGATTCAACAGATAGTAATGGACAAATTGAATCCGATATTTGCAATTTTGTATTGAACAATACCAAAGACAAAATCGTTTTCTATGCGGTAGCACCTAATCTTACCAATTTTATTGCTGGCAATTTCCACCAAATAATTGTTAAATACGATGAATTGGATGGCATTGGACTCGAAGAATTTGATTTAATCATTACGACTGAAAATAACAAATAAGCTATGGCATTTACCCTTGAGATTGGCCGTCAGGCCATCCCCTTTGAATTACCGGCAACTGATGGGAAAAATTATTCATTGGCAGATTTAAAAAATCCTTTTTTGGTTCTGTTTTTCACTTGCAACCACTGTCCCTATGTAATTGGAAGTGATGAACATACCCGCAAAACAGCGCTTGAATTTCTCCCGAAAGGAGTTCAATTTGTTGCAATCAATTCAAACTCCAAAAACACCTATCTCGAAGACAGCTTTGAGAATATGGTAATACGAATGGAAGAAAATGATTTCCCATGGATTTATCTTCATGATGATACACAGGAAGTTGCCCTTGCATATGGGGCTTTACGTACTCCTCATTTTTTCGTATTCAATGCAGCACGGGAATTAGTTTACACAGGGAGAGCCATAGATCATCCCAAAGACCACACAAAACATTCAATTGATGACTTAAACCGCACATTACATGAACTCACATCAGGAATCCCTGTCAGTAAACCAATTACAAATCCCATAGGTTGTAGTATCAAATGGGAAGGTAAAGACAAACATTGGATGCCTGTTGATGCCTGCGATTTGATTTAGGCAATTTTAATATCTCGCATCATCAATTGCAGGCTAGTTCTTCCTCTAAACTCATTTTCAACAATTGAATAACATAAGTTGAAAGGAATTCGTTGAGCAATTATCTCGAAAAACTCTGACATATTAAAGCCAATAGCGGGCATTCGCAAACTTGAGCTATCATTTTGCATCAGTTCGAGTTTCATGTGGTCGGCGTTTTTTCCTACCACCCGGCCTGTTCCATAATCAGTTAGGTTGCGCGTTACAAACACCGGCAGCATATTTTCAGGTCCAAATGGAGCAAAACGCTTCAAATCTTTATAAAAATCAGCAGTAATATCACTTAAATTGATAATTGCATCCACTTCAATAATTGGAGTCAATTGCTCTAGCTTAATGGTTCGTTCTACAAATGCTTCAAATCGTCGTATAAATTCCGGGACATTTTCAATCTTCATGGTTAAGCCGGCTGCATATGTGTGCCCTCCAAAATTTTCCAGCAAATCAGAACAAGATTCTATGGCCTGGTAGATATCATATCCCTCAACAGTACGTGCCGAGCCGGTAGCCATGCCATTCGATTCAGTCAAAATCACAGTGGGGCGATAATAGGTTTCAATGAGGCGCGAAGCCACAATACCGATTACTCCCTTATGCCAGTCAGGCTTATATAATACCGTTGTTTTTCGGGAAGCAAAATCCTGATTAAATTCGAGAAAGTCTAATGCCTCGGTTGTGATATTTCGGTCTAAATTCTTTCGCTCATCATTAAATGTATTCAATTCATTCATGATTTGAAAGGAATTCTCCTCGGCTCTGGATATCAATAAATCGACTGATTTTCGGCCGCTTTCCATCCTGCCGGCTGCATTGATGCGAGGTCCTATTTTAAATACAATATCACTGATAGTTATGCTTTTGTTATCCAAATTACTTACCTGAAGAATCGATTTTAAGCCAGGGCTTGGATTATGAATTAACTGCTGTAGTCCAAAATGAGCCAGAATCCGATTTTCCCCAACAATCGGAACAATATCTGAGGCTATGCTCACACAAAGCAAATCTAAATAGGGCTCAAGAGTATAAGCCGGAATCTTGTTGTCAGCAATATAAGCCTGAAGCATTTTAAACCCAACTCCGCATCCGGAAAGATGTTTAAACGGATAATCACAATCATTCCGTTTGGGATCAAGCACTGCTACTGCATCCGGAATAACATCACCTGCTGTATGATGGTCGCAGATAATAAAATCAACCCCCCGCTTTTTTGCCATTTGTACTTTTTCCACCGCTTTGATACCACAATCCAAAGCAATTACGAGCGTGAAATTGTTATCAGCTGCATATTCAACCCCCTGAACCGAAATACCATAGCCTTGCGAATAGCGGTCAGGAATATAATAATCCAACTTTGATTCAATATAAATATCTCGCAGAAATGAATATACGAGTGCTACCGATGTGGTACCATCCACATCATAATCACCATATACCAATATTTTTTCCTGATTTTTAATTGCCTTATTAAGTCGGGAAATTGCTTTATCCATATCTTTCATCAAAAATGGATCGTGCAGATTTTCAAGTTTCGGTTCAAAGAACGCTTGTGCATCCAAGATGGTTTTTATACCCCGTTGAATCAGCAAACTAGCCAAGACCTCATGAATGTTTAAAGCTTGCGAAAGCTGTTGAACCTGTATTTTTGAGCCGCTTTGGCGGATCTTCCAATTTTTTTCCATGTTAGTAAACTGTTATAGGTACATAATATTCCCAAAACACGATAAATATCCCATGACAAGGAGAGATAAACTCCTGTCAATCAGATATTTTTATGCTTCGGAAAGTATCCAGTTTACTAATCCTTTACGGGTGATAATCTTCATCAGTTTATCAGGAAGGGCAGCAAAATGAAATTTTTTATCATTCAACAGAATGATACCATCTTCAAAAAGTATAGTTACGGAATCACCCGGTCGATAATGTTCGACAACTTCCGGATGAACGATTAAGGCGAGACCTTGATTAATAGCAGAGCGATAGAAAATTCGGTTAACCGATTTAACGATGACTGCTTTTACATTAGCATGAGCTAAGCCAACGGCCGGATGTTCACGAGAACTTCCACAACCGAAATTATCGCCAGCCACAATAACATCTCCTTCGGCAATCAACTTGGGGAAATTCACATCAAAGCCTTCGAACAAATGAGGCATGATTGCAGCACCATCAGAGCTTAAAATATTGTAGGTAAGATTTCCGGCAAACATTTGGTCGGTATTCAGATTATCGGCATCTGCGTAATTCCATACACCATTGATTTTTCGGACTTCATCGGCAGGAATTTCTAGCGTAGAACTTTGGGCTGATGCAAAAGGATATTTGTTTGACTGAGCAACCGGGCGGGGATCGGTAATTTTCCCGGTAATAGCCGAATGAGCCACACATGCGGGAGAGGCAAGATAAATTGCTGAATTTTTATTTCCCATTCGACCCAGGAAATTTCGATTAGCTGTACTTAATACAACAGTATTATCAGCCGGAATACCTTGTCCTGTTCCTAGGCAAGGTCCACAGGAAGCACCAAGGATAACAGCTCCTGCTTCAATTAAATCCGTAATATATCCGGCTTGAATTGCCTGCAGGTAAATCTCCTGAGATGCCGGGGCAACTAAAAGCTGGAAGCCGGGTTTAACCTTTTTACCTTTCAGCACTGAAGCTGCAATGGCGATATCATCCAGTCGGCCATTCGTACATGTTCCGATTAAGCCCTGATGAACTTCAATGCCTGTCACTTCAGATAATGCTTTCACATTGTCCACATGATGCGGAGCAGCTACAACCGGGAAAACTTCGGATAAATCAATCTCAATTTCGTTGGCATAATAAGCACCTTCATCTGCCCAGATTCCATGCAATGATTCTTCTCCATAGAATGCAGCCAAAACCTCATCAGCCGGGAATACTGCATTTTTGGCACCCATTTCAGAAGCCAGGTTTGCAATAGTCATTCGCTCGGAAATACTTAGAGTTTTGACTCCTTCTCCATGATATTCGATTGACATATAATTAGCCCCATCGGAACCAATCATACCAATAATCCATAAGCTTAAATCTTTCGCATAGACACCTTCATTCAGTTGTCCTGTCAGTGTTATTTTAATTGAATCAGGAACTCTGAACCAGGTTTCTCCCCTTTTCCACAGACCGGCGGTTTCTGTACGGTCAATCCCAACGGCAAGTGCGTTAAAAGCTCCTGCTGTACAAGTATGACTGTCACTACCAACCACAATCATTCCCGGTTTTGCATGATAGGATAAAATTTGATGACAGATACCTTTTCCGGCATCGTAAAAATTTTGTATCCCTTCTTCAGCTGCAAACGACCTAATGTATTGATAATCGGTTGCAAGTTTTGCATTCGTAGGAGGTGCATTATGGTCCAGAACAATTAACAATTGCGATGGATCCAGAATCTTTGTGCCTCCCATTTTCTCAAAGGTTTTTCGGATACTGGCCGAATTATCATGGCTAAGCACGATATCCGGGCGCCGGAAAACAATGCTCCCGGAAACAGCTCCTAACGATTTTTCAATGAACGTTTGTTTAGACATATATATATTTTTTGATATTTTTTTCAATATCAGGAGCCGAAAGACTTACTTCCGGCAAAATGTCCGGTGGGGTGCACTCATCACGTACATCAACACAAAGAACACTTAATATTTAATAATCAGTGTATTAAAAAGGACTGCAATGGATAAAACCTTCCCAACCCATTACACCGGCAACTTCTGCAAATCTAACAAAAGTGTTCATAATGGAACTGAATTCTTTTCCAAATAGTAGTATTTTTTTTATAAACGGTGGGGGGAAGTAAACCGTTGGAAAAAAAATCAAAATAAACCGCCTTGCTGATAGATTTCTGATTGCACTTCAGAAAATCCATCTATCAGCATAGACTTGCGTTTGGAAAGATTAACAAGTTCTCCCGTAAGGAAATCAACTTCTATTTCATCGCCATTTTGAAGATTCACTGTTTCAAGTGATTGGTATGTCAAAATAGGCATGGCTGCGTTGATTGCATTACGTTCATATATAGCACCGAAAGATTCGGCTAAAATTGCCTGAATACCAAGCGAAATAAAGCAATCGACAGCTTGCTGCCGGCTGCTTCCGCTACCAAAATTTTTACCCACAACAACCAGGTCGCCAGGTTTTGCTTTCTTCGCAAAATCTTCATATCCTTTTAAATTATCAAAAGTATATTGCCCCATTTCGGCCAGATTTGTGATGGTAAGATAGCGATTGTGAAAAATCATATCCGTATCAATATTATCTTCTTCAATTAGCCAGGCACGACCCCGAACTCGCGTAGGTTTTACCTCTGCGGCAACTGCATGGTGTGTTGATTCGGTAAATGAGGGTTTATGAGTGGGCGATTCGAAGAGAGCAGGTTCAGCAGGAATTTCGGTGTAACTAGTAATAAATCCAGCTACGGCTGAGGCAGCAACGGTAGCCGGCGAAGCCAGATAAACCTCTCCTTTTCCTTGTTTACCCGGGAAATTGCGATTTCCAGTGCTGATAGTAATTTCACCGGGACCATTTTGCCCAACCTGACCGGCAGCGCAACCGGCACAACCTGCATTGCTTACCAAAGCGCCGGCAGCTTTAAAAGTTTGGATTAATCCTTCATCCAGCGCTTGTTGCCATACTTCGTTGGTAGCAGGAACAATCTTTAGAACTACTCCGGGAGCCACTTTCTTATCTTTCAAAATAGCAGCCGCTGCCCGTAAATCTTCCATTCGACCATTGGTGCAGGAACCAATAAATGCAGAATCAATTTTAACTTTGTTAAGCTCAGTCAGGGAGCGAGTATCATGCGGTTTCCCAGGTATCGAAACTCTTTGAGTAAACTCCTGAATATCTAATTCATAAGAAATGCTGTATGTAGCATCTTCATCGGCTTTAACAAGTTCAAGCTTGCGCCCTGCTTTTTCAGATGAATAATTTAATACTTCTTCATTGGGAGTCAGGAATAAAATAATTGCCCCCATCTCAGTGGCCATCGAGGCAATAGTAATTCGCTCATCCAAATTTAATTCGTCGATAGCCTCTCCATATAGTTCGATGCTATATCCTAACAAAGAATTAGCTCCAAAACGCTCCAATAAATTTAAAACGATATCCTTGGCAGTAAGGCCGACAGGTCGTTTCCCAGTCAATGTTATCTTCACACTTTCAGGAACTTTAAACCATGTTTTACCTTTATTCCATGCAGCGACAATATCCACATCGCCCATTCCCTGGCCAAAAGCACCCACAGCACCTAAAATATTGGCATGTGAATCAGTTGTAACGGCAGTAGAGCCCGAAAAAGCCAAGCCTTCATGAATTAAAATATGAGTTCCGATACCTTGATCAATATCGTAAACTTTAACGCCCATTTCACGGGCATATTTACGACAGATATGCTGATTGACGGCATACTTTTGATCCGAACCTGTTGGATTGCAATCAAAAGTAAAATAAGTACGACTGGGATCTGCAAGCTCCAGATTCCTGTCAACCAGATTTTTAACCACATTGGCACCCCCAAAATCTCTGGCTGCCCGGGCATCAATAAATACATCCACAATTTCTCCCGGTCTGACCTCTGTTTTGTTCGAATGATTGGCTAAAATCTTTTCAATTAATGTAAGTCCCATATCTGTTCAGTAAAAATTAATCTCACAAATCTAAGCATTTGCTGTGATAAAAATCTTTAGGTGGACGACTGTTTTACATCATCTATTTTCTTAATTTGCACCCGATGGTAAAAGCAAAAAAACACCTGGGGCAACACTTCTTACACGATAAGAATATTGCCTCAAAAATCGTTCACTCACTGAGTAATTTTAACCTTCCTACCCTGGAAATAGGACCTGGAACGGGCGTACTTACTCAAATCCTGTTACCCTTGCTCGGGGATAAATTATTTCTCATTGAAATTGATACAGAAAGTGTTACTTTTTTAAAAGAGCAATATCCTCAGCTTGAAGGGAAGTTGGTGGAAGGTGATTTTCTTCGTTTCCCGCTTGATAAACTCATGCAGGGCAGTTTTCAAATCATCGGAAATTTTCCTTACAATATCTCCAGTCAAATTTTCTTTAAAGTGCTCGAGCATCGAGATCGTATTCCCGAAGTGGTTTGCATGATTCAAAAGGAAGTAGCCGAAAGGCTTAGCTCACCTCCGGGAAGCAAAAGCTATGGTATTCTTTCTGTCTTACTTCAAACTTATTACCGAATAGAATATTTATTTACCGTGAACGAGCAAGTTTTCACGCCTCCACCCAAAGTCAAATCCGCTGTGATTCGTTTTTCACGCAATAACAGGCAATCCATTCCCTGCGATGAAAAACTGTTTTTTTCAGTTGTAAAAGCATCCTTTGGACAAAGAAGAAAAACATTGCGAAATTCCTTACGAAGTAAATTTGTAGATTTGCAAACCGAAAATGAAATCTTCAATAAAAGGCCTGAACAACTCAGCGTCGAGGATTTTATTTTTCTGACCGGCCTGGTGGCAGACCAACAAAAGTAATTACCGATAAAGAGGAGGAGGGTCATGGAACAAACGATAATCACCCGTGAGTTTATTGAGTTATTAATTGATTTGATTGATAATCAAGATGCTGCACAAATACTTGAACTCGTCAAAGATTTTCACTCTTCTGATTTTGCTGCCTTATATGATGAATTGGAAGTCGAGCAAGTTCGTTATTTATTGTTTTTGCTTGATAAAGAAACCGCTGGAGATGTTCTGGTTGAGTTGGAAGATGATGAGCGGGAGGAATTTCTTGAAAATATTCCTGCTGAGGAAATCGTCGAACAATTCATCAATGAAATGGATTCCGATGATGCTGCCGATATCATTGGTGATTTACCCGAGCACCGGCAGGAAGAAATTCTCTCTAAGATAAAAGACCTTGAGCAGGCAGGCGACATTGTAGATTTATTAAACTACGATGAGGATAGTGCCGGTGGATTGATGGCCAAAGAGTTCATTCGGGTCGAAGAAGACTGGAATGTGGGCCATTGTATCGAAGAAATTCGTGAAAACGCAGAAGATGTTGAAGAAATCTATTTTGTGTATGTAACTGATTCTGATAATGTACTTCGAGGAATCATCTCTCTAAAAACACTCATATTAAATGATTGGAACCAACCCATCCTGGAGTTAATCGACAGAGATGTAAAGTCTGTCAAAACAGATGCCGATGCCGAGACAGTTGCTAATATCATGGAAAAATACGACTTGGTAGCTCTGCCTGTTGTGGATAGTATTGGTCGTTTGGTTGGAAGAATTACAATTGATGATGTTGTTGATGTGATTCGTGAAGCAGCTGAAAAAGACTACCAAATGATTTCCGGTATCACATCGGATGTGGAATCCTCGGATAAAATCTGGCCTTTGACCCGTGCAAGATTGCCCTGGTTGTTAATTGGCCTCGTTGGAGGAGTCTTTGGCTCCCGCGTGCTTGAATTATTTGAGGGTGAACTGGGCCTATATCCGCAGCTGATTTTCTTCATCCCCTTGATTGCTTCCATGGCTGGAAACGTAGGTATTCAATCCTCTTCCATTATCGTGCAGGGGCTTGCATCGAATACATTAGGACTGGAAAGTACTCCAAAAAAATTAATGAAAGAATTGATGGTTGGCCTGATGAACGGAATCATCACAGCCTCTCTCCTATTTGGGTATAATATGCTTTCGGATTCCTCCATGGATTTAACGGTAGCTGTTAGTCTCTCCCTAATGTCGGTCATCTTATTTGCCTCATTATTTGGTACCATGATTCCCTTATTTTTGAACAAAGTGAATGTTGACCCTGCTTTAGCAACCGGACCTTTTATAACAACCATCAACGATATTATGAGTGCTCTGATTTATCTGAATATCGGTAAAATCATTTTTGAAGCTAATCTTTTCTGAGTATGTCACCTAAAAAGTTTTCACCTCATATCATTATTGCCATCGATGGGCATTCTTCCTGCGGAAAAAGCACCTTGGCAAGGCAACTTGCCAGGAAGCTCAATTTCACCTATATCGATAGTGGAGCTATGTATCGTGCAGTTACACTAGCTGCTATTCGTGAAAACATTGTTGATGGAATTGAAATTGATGAACTCCGGCTTAATATCCTTCTGCAGGGATTAACCATCAAATTCGCTTATAATTCAAGTAAACTGAGGCAAGAAATCTACATAAACAATGAAAATGTTGAAGAAGAAATCAGAGATATCGAAGTATCTGATTCTGTTTCAATTATCAGTAAATCCAAAATGGTTCGGGAAAATCTGGTAAGTCTTCAGCGCAAAATGAGCAAAAACAAACGCATTGTTATGGATGGAAGAGATATCGGTACCGTAGTCTTTCCTGAAGCTGAATTGAAAATATTTATGACTGCCAATGAAGAAGTGAGAGCCCAACGAAGATTTATGGAGATGAAGGAAAAAGGCTCTGATATTAAACTGGAATCCGTACAAAAAAACATCCATTACAGGGATTTTATCGATCAAACCAGGGATGAAAGTCCCTTGCGACAAGCTCCGGATGCTATTGTGCTTGACAACTCTGAGTTAACAATTGAAGAATCTCTCAATTGGGTGATGAATCTACTGTTGGAACGATTTCCTGTGGAATAATTTAGGATATCTACAAACGAGGGGCTTTTTTCGCTCTTAAGCGTTTTTCCTCATTCTGATTCCGCTTTTCTCTGGCACGCTGGATAAACTCTTTTTCGGATACCACCCCTGTATCGGTTCCTATTTCATTAATCGACTTATTCAATCTCACAGTATCTTCTTGAATAGCTGGAAGTTCATTTAACTCTTCAAGTTTAACAGTATCTTTTTGCAAGGTCAACGAATCTCTGAGTTCTTTTCTTTCCAGCGTTTGTTGCTGATGGGCTTCTGTTTCCTTTTGGGAGATATTTTGCATAATCACTTCGTAAACAGCCTCATATTCTTCAATGTGGTTGGTATAATAATGAATGGTAGAATCGAAGCGAGCCTGAGGAATGTGATGGGATTCAAGTACTGAGCGGTATAAATCTCCCCGGCTAAAGTTAAGTTTCTCGGTACGCTTCACTGACATAAAGGCATCCGCCAAATGAATATCGGTTAGAATCAATATAAGTGTATCGGCGGGAATGATTTGGGAGTTATCTAAAGTATCTGTTTGTCTGGAACAGGATGTCTCCAGAAAACTAAAAACCAGCATAACAGCCAGCAATCCCATCCATATCTTCTGTAAATATCTCATACTAATTCAAGCTAACTCCTGCTTTCCCATAAAAAAATCCGGGGTTCAAACTTACGAAAAAACCCCGGATTTCATTAAAACTTAGCTATGTGAATAAATCTACACCTAGGAAATAAATGTGTAAATAATTAATAGCGCCAAAATTACACCGGTTAGTAAGGCGAATAATCCAAACAATCGAAGGGCGATATCCCAGAAAAGTGAACTTGGCTTATGTACTTCAAAATCTTCCGGCATTCCTTGCTTTTGGTATCTTTCCCACTGTTCACCTCGTTCGTGAACCATCTCTTCTTCCGTAACCTGACCATTAAAAATAACGAAGTCCATAGGAAATTTCTCGGCTCTCATGTGGGTATTAAAGAAGTGAATCGTGAAAATAAAGCCAACAGCCAATAGAGCTTCATCAGAGTGAACAATCGTTGCAATATTAAATAACCAGCCTGGCCAGTATTGTCCCAAAAGTTCAGGTTTCCAAAGTAAAATACCGCTGGAGCCGATAACAGCTACCCCCCAGAAAACAGCCAAAAAATCAAATTTCTCCCAATAAGTCCAACGATCAAAGCGAGGCTTAGGGCCACGGAAGAAGAACCACTTGAACATATCGCGGATATCCCGTGCATCTTTCATATTGGGGAATAAAGAATCCGGCCCGAATAATCGACGCATAAAAGGTTCTTTTGATTCTTTTTTGGAGAACAGGAAGCGGATACTCATCACAACCGTAATAAATAAGTAACCAAAAGTGATGATTGCACTAATCCGATGAATGAGACCGGCAACTGTGACTCCTCCCAGAAAATCCATTAAATGTTTTCCCCAGTTGGTATTGTTAAATTTCAGAGGTAAACCGGTAATGGCAAGGCCCAGGAAGCTGGTGACGACAAATATGTGCAATACAATATGGACTGTTTTAAAGCGTCGATAAACTTTTGGTTTAATCACCGGATGTTTTGCATCCTTCCCTTTCGATTTCGAGAAAAACTCAGCATTTTTTAATTGTTTCTTTTCGACAAAACCTCTGAAAGCCCACAACAGTGAATGTACCCAGAAGAAAATGAAAGTTCCAATCATCAGAGCATTCATAAACATGGTAACCCAAAAAAGGGCAGGATTTTTCTCTTTATCATACGGATCAGCATGTGGAATAAACTTCGCAAAATTATCACTGGCATTGGTGTGACACTGCTTACATGTATTTGTAAGATTGGAAGCATGAACCATTGAATTTTCGTCTTCTTTGGGAAGGATGTTATGTGAACCATGACAATCAGCGCAGCCGGCTACTTTTTCAGGATATCCCAACCGAACACTTTTCCCATGATAACTTTCGAAATACGTTTCAGGCGCAATAGTTGTAACTTCACTATGCTCCATCATCTTTTCATCCGCATGACATTTCATGCAAGCCTGGGTGTGAAATGCTCTTCCTTGTGCCTTATTGTCAATTTGTTCAATAGTATGCGTTCCATGACAATCGATACAACCCGGTGCATCATTATTCCCTTCGCTTAATGCTTTATAGTGAACCGAAGTGAAATAACCGGTTTCCTTTTCGTGGCAAGAACTGCACAGCTTTGAGGTCGCCAGTTTATCATTTTTTATCGATTTAATCGTGTGAATATCGGCATGGCATTTTGCACATGAAATTGCAAGTCGTTCCGAATTGTGAATACTCAAAGCATGATCTTTTACCTGATCGCTATGGCAGCTGGCACAATCCATTGCTTTAAAGGTATAGGTACAGGCTATCTCTCCCGGTTTTATGGCATGAACTGTTTGTCCTTCCTCTTTAACATGGCAGGCAATACAGGTGAGCGTTTGGTGAACCGAAGCATTATACCCCTCGACCGAGATATGATCTTTATGGCAAGTCATACAATCCTGATTGGATTGGGTTGAAATAGTTTGATTTTGAGCTTGAACGGATATTCCGATGAGCAGGAAGCAAACAAACCATTTTATACTTGTGACTGATACTTTCATACGTTTCTTGTAAAATTGATTAAAAATTATCCGCAAAGACCACCGGCATGTTTCTTAGTGCTCATTTTAATTTTCGGGACATAGGCATTTTCCGGGAATTGTTCCAGAATTTCTGCAGGAGGAGCTGATAAATCCACCGGATGACCATGAACCGATTTATCCCCAAACAGCTTATTCCAGTCATTCAGACCATTATCCAGAATATAAAGATTTGCAACTCCTTGAACTTTAAGATATTGCCAGGCTTTTTCAGCTTCGGACTTATCATTTGAAACCAGCACAACTACGCCCTGAACCGGCAGCTTGACCAACTGAGAAGCAAACTCAGCATTCAAAACATCGTCCATGGTAATATTTTCTGAACCATTCAAACGGAATGCTTTATACTCTTCAGAAGGTCTTAAATCTAATGTAACCAATTTGATTGAAGCTTCGTGATTCGTTTTTACATATTCCAGCGGACTAACATTAACTTCACCTGAAACAAGTTGAGGTTCGTATTGCTCTTTCATCAATTCCCATTTTCGAATTGGGTCGGGTTGACCTATAAACCAAATAACTAATGATATTACAATAAGAGCGGCAGCACCAACCTGATAGGCGCGTTTGGAAATCTTCCAGGAAAATGCCTCTCCGGTATCTTTCGTACGGAAAAACTCCTCAATCTTCTCCGCACCATAAAAGAATGCAACAGCAAGGAGGGTAACTGCAAAAACAGTAGCCCCAAGTGATAGCCCCAGCCAGTCGGAAAGCAAGTATCGATCTGAAAAAGATGAATTCCAGAAATCATCAAATAAAGGAAGGCTTTCACCAAATAAACCGGCTCCAACAATTGCCCCGATTACAAAGAACAAACCATCCAGTTTAAAACTGGCTGTTGCAATTAGGGACGTTCCCGGGCAATACCCTCCAATAATAAAACCAACTCCCATGATGAGTCCTCCAACAATACCCGGCCATAAAAAGGTCTGATTGACATTTAGTTGAGCAAAGTCAAGAATTCCAAGAGCAGAAGATAAGAAGATTAGTAAACAGGCGACAATAATTCCGGTGAACATCGTTTTCAGAACGGTCATATCCTTTAAATAGAATTGAGCAGCCAACCGGCGGGAATCGCCAAACCCGGCCAACTCCAGAGATACACCAAAACCAGCACCAATAAGGACGAAAATGAGATAACCTCCCACTTTTCCAAAATCTGCTAAAACATCAACTGGTAACATAATATTTCCTCCTTATTTTTATTAATCAAGCCAAAGACGACGTACAAAATAGGCTACAGCATAGCCTCCAATAAAAACACTAAACATAAATGCCCAGCTTCCGACTGAGAGTACAGCGCCTCCTGATAATGCCTGTCCGGAAGTACATCCTCTGGCAAATCGAGCCCCATATCCCATGATTGCTCCGCCAAGTAAAGCAAAAATCAATCGTTGCGTATTTGTAATTCGGGATCCTTTGAACACTTCTACTTTCATCCGGCCATTCCACCAGGCAGAAACCATCCCACCTAAAAAAGTTCCTAACAAAAGAAATACACTGGCATGATCTAATGGATTCTTTTCTCCGGCACCCATCGATGCAAAAGTTCCAATCTGATCGATATGGGTGGACCAAAAGATTTTGGTAATTGCAACATGAATACGGGAAATAGCCCCGGAGGCTCCCAGTCCGCTTTGCGTTAAGGCATAAGCTGCAAACAATACGATGCCCAGAATTACTCCGGCAAAGTATGGATTCGATACAGGGTTTGGTTTGTTTTTCATAACTCGCAAGTTTTATTGATTTTAATTTTGAGGCCCTCCAACCGGATCTTTCGCATAACCTAAGGCTTTCCAATCCAGACGACCTTCCGGTCCGTGGCAATCTTTACAGCTTAATGCATTCTCTGTTGTTGTTACCATATGGGTTATCGGCCAGTACATCTTCGTAGGTGCAAAATCATAGGTGCCGCTAAACGGTAACCCATTCATTTCAGCCCCTTTACGAAGCGCAAATTCCCAATCAAAGTTTGACCAATAACCTCCTTCCCCACTTGTTATGGGCGGAATGAGAATATTATTAATCGGATCATACGGTTGTTTAGCATGATGGATTTTAAATGGCCAAATTTTCGCAGTACTATCAGACCGTGAACCTAAAGGGCGGTTAATATGATGCTCGGCCTCTTTATCCAACTGGTCTCCAATAATATAACGATCCATTTTCCCATTATACCAGGCATACGAAGGGACAACTCCTTCTTCATAATGGAATTCTCCTTTTATCTTTAAATATTCATGCGGACTATCAACACGACTGGAATCACCCGCTTTCGACCAGTCCCAGGTCATCTTGGTAGGCATTTTTCGTGCAAATGCAGGGACATGACAGGTTTGACAAGCTACTTTGGAAATATGTTCATTGATACGATGGTCTTTGTGAGGCGCATCGGTATGACATTTTTCGCAACTAAAACGATTAACCGGTGTATCATCTGAATAGGTGTTATTTAATTTCCCCGAAATAGCATGTTTGTGTGTTGTATGACAATCAATGCATTGGAAATTAAGTTTCCCCATATGATAATCCAATTCCGGATTTGCATTAAGCAGTGTTTCATCAAGGTCACCGTGTTTAACGCCCATGCCACCCCCACCACTAAAATGGCAGGAACCGCAATTCTCACGTCCCGGACGTCGAACACTTGAAGCAACAGCTTGTAAATCCACATTTTTATTTGGTAAACCTTTCTTCCCTTTTGTATATGTTCCTGTCCCATCATGGCATACCAAACAATCCACGTTTTCTTCCTTTGTAAAGTCAAAATCAGGACTGTCCCATCCATAACCGGCATGGCAAGCCGAACAAGAAATCCAGTTACCAACTACGCTAATGCAAAAATTATTAATCTGGTTCTTTTTCCCTAACTGGATGGTTTTACCATTTCTGACAACATTGCCGCTTGTCCATGTCCAATGAGGAGTTTGCATCACTTCTTTGGCACTGTTTGGATGGCATTCAAGACAAGATTGGGTTACTTCCTGAGGTGATTTAATTGAATCGGGATAATACACACTATGATCTAAATGCGGCAAAACTCTGCCTTCCAATGGATTTAAGGGAACAGGGTCCGTTCCAGGTTGACCGGGCTTTGAAGAACAGGAACTCATAAATAAATACAAGATTACCAAGACCCCGGCCGTACAAAGCGGGCAGCCCATTGACTTTACAATTCTCATAATTAAAATCTTGAATGTTTCACAGCTATATCTAAAAACATGAAAATCAACTTTGACATGTTTCTGCGTGCAAAATTACCTGATTTGAAGTAGTAGAATATGCTTTACAACAGCACATCCTAATAAGTTTGATACATTTGCAAACACACTGTTCCACAAGCCCCAAATTATCAACAATTTATAAATTAATTAAAATAAATCTAAATATCTATATATTTACACATTCATACATTTTCCTATGTAACTTCAAGATTAGAAGGATGAAAAGATTTCCAACGATAGATTCAACCTTCATTCCGGTAAAATAATCCTTCTATTCATATAAAATTTGGAAGTGTTCCATAGAATTATCTTACTTTGCGCAAAATTTTTAAACCAAATCTGTCTGAGTACCTATGAGTGAAAAGAACCTGGTTATTGTTGAGTCCCCCGCAAAAGCTAAAACCATTGAGAAGTTTTTGGGTAAAGAATATACTGTTAAATCCAGTTTTGGACATATACGGGATTTAGTCAAGAAAAATCTCGGGATTGAAATTGAGAATGGTTTTGAACCTCAATATGAAGTTTCAGCTGATAAAAAGAAAATTGTTGCTGAATTAAAGAAACTGAGCAAAAATGCGGAAACCGTTTGGCTGGCTTCCGATGAAGACCGCGAAGGAGAAGCAATAGCCTGGCATTTACAACAAACCCTGGATTTAAATATCTCAAAAACTAAACGTATTGTCTTCCATGAGATTACAAAAAATGCCATCCTGGAAGCCGTGAAGAATCCACGGACTGTGGATATCAATCTGGTGAATGCTCAACAAGCCCGCCGGGTACTCGACCGTCTGGTAGGGTTTCAACTATCTCCCCTGCTTTGGAAAAAAGTGAAACCCAATTTATCCGCCGGCAGAGTCCAATCCGTTGCGGTTCGTTTGCTCGTTGAACGAGAAAGGGAAGTTAATAATTTTAGAGCAGATGCCTATTTTAAAGTGATCGCTGAATTTCTCCTCCGGGATGATAAAACCAAGAAACTGAAAGCTGAACTAAATCATCGGTTTAAAACTGCTCAAGATGCAGAAAATTTCCTGAATGCCTGCCAGCAAGCTTCATTTCAAATCAGCGACATTCAAACCAAACCCGGCAGAAAATCTCCCGCACCTCCTTTTACAACCTCCACATTGCAACAAGAAGCCGCCCGTAAATTAGGTTTCTCGGTTAGCCAAACCATGTCCATCGCTCAGAAACTTTATGAGTCCGGCCAAATAACTTATATGCGTACTGACTCCGTCAATCTTTCTCAGTTGGCCTTGCATACAACCAAAGCCACCATAATAGAAGAGTATGGCGATAAATATGTCCATACGAGACAATATCAAACCAAATCCAAAGGAGCACAAGAAGCTCACGAGGCAATTCGTCCAACCTATATTGATAATCCAACTGCCACCGGAGGTCGAAACGAACAACGACTGTATGACTTGATTCGCAAAAGAACACTGGCCTCTCAAATGAGTGATGCCCTGCTGGAAAAAACCACCATCACCATTGCTATCTCGACAAACCCTAATTTGTTTCTGGCAACAGGTGAAGTAATTTTGTTTGATGGATTCCTGAAAGCCTATATGGAATCTACTGACGATGAAAATGATACCTCTAAAGCTGGCGGTGAAGGAATTCTTCCTTCTTTAAAAACAAATGACTTGCTTGAATATCAATTAATTGAAGCAGTCGAACGTTTTTCACTCAAACCAGCTCGTTATACCGAAGCTGCCTTAGTAAAGAAACTCGAAGAACTTGGAATCGGGCGACCTTCCACTTACGCTCCCACCATTACCACAATCCAAAACCGGGGCTATGTTGTTAAAGAAGATAAGCCTGGAACCACCCGTGAATATGCTTACCTGGCTCTTAAACCCAAAAAAGGCTTAATTATCGAAACTCGCGAAGAAATTACTGGCAGCGAGAAAAGTAAATTATTCCCTACTGATATAGGTATTGTTGTCAACGATTTTCTGATGGACAACTTCAAAGAAATCATGGATTATAATTTCACCGCTTCCGTTGAAAAAGACTTTGATGAAATTGCTGACGGAAAATTGATTTGGAATAAAATGATTGGTGACTTTTACTCCCCTTTCCTGGAGCAAATTAAGGTAACCGGAGATTCCGCTCAAATTGGCAATGGAATGCGCATGTTGGGTATTGACCCGGCTACCGGTAAAGAAGTCTCCGTACGTATCGGAAGATTTGGCCCAATGGCTCAAATCGGTGAAAACAATAAGGAAACCAACGAAAAGGCACTTTACTCACCACTCCGAAGTGACCAATCTATCGACACGATTACACTTGAAGAGGCTCTGACTCTTTTTAAACTACCGAGAAAATTAGGTCTTTACGAAAACACCGAAATATTAGTATCAAATGGTCGCTTCGGACCCTATTTGAAACATGGCAGTGCATTTTATTCACTTAAAAAAGAAGATGACCCTTATACCATTGAAATTCAGAGGGCTATTCAGTTAATCGATGAGAAACGTGTGGCGGAAGCAAACAGTGTGCTCAAAACCTTTACCGAAGATCCTCTGCTAATCGTGCGCGAAGGTCGTTGGGGTCCATATATCAAACACGGAAAGGATAACTTTAAACTTCCTAAAAATACCGACATTAATAAGCTGACGATTGAAGACTGTCGGAAAATCATGCTTGAAACCGGAAAACCAGCGAAAAAGCGAAAAAAATAATTTAAACCAGCATCAAAAGTTCATCTGTATAGAATAAGTCTATTTAGCTTTATATCCTATGCGGGTTTGACCGAAGCCATTATCTTTGGGAGCAAAATTATTTTAAGTGAACCCGATATACGAACTAATTCAAGAGTTTTTCGAGCCCTTGGATTCCACTTTTACGGAATCGAGCAATTTCCAATCCGGCTCTTTTGGGCGGGCAATGATTCATCGCAATCAATTGGCCACCACCAGCCCGCCGAGTTCACTTAAGATTGCTTTACTAGGAATCCCGGAAAATCGCGGAACTCTTGCTATTCATGCCCATTTAGCGCCAGACTTCATCCGTAAACAACTATACCAGCTCTTTTCACCTCAACTTTCCGTTCTCGTTGTAGATATGGGAAATCTACGGGCGGGACAATCACTGCAGGATACTTATTTCGCTATCAAAATTATCTGTGCTGAACTTATTAATAATGGTGTCCTCCCTATTATATTAGGAGG
>JAIPAR010000009.1 GCA_021739985.1 Bacteroidales bacterium
ATGCATTAATCCAGTCAGTCATTCCTTTTTCTTCGAGAAAACTTTGCCATTCATCAAATTCCTTTACCTGAGTAAAGATTGCCATTACCTCAATGCTTTTATTTTTATTCCATTTTAAATCCGTGTAAATATCATGCAAAACGGGTATTGTTTTTTTGCAATGACCACATCCGGGTTCCCAAAATGCTACAACGATATAATCCGCTTTGATAGAGAACAAATTGATGATTTTATTATCTACCGTAACCATTTTCATGTCTTTAGCTTGAGTACCGAGAATATTGGGTCGGGTTTTAATCACACGTTCCTTAATTTTTTCCAAACGAGCACTATCAACCCAGGAGGCACGGCCGGATAAGTAATATTCTTCACCAACATGCACCAGCACTTTATCCATGCCCATGCGTTTAGTTTCATAATTCAAATTGAGCATGTATTCTACTAGATAGCGAAACATATCAGGATTGGGTTCTGCTTTTTTAATGATTTTGTCACCTTCAGCAATGACGGTATCAGGATCTAAGACCATTTGGGTGAAAAAGGTTTGCAACTTATTATACACAAAGCTGGTACGCAGCAGGCCGGCATCATCAAAGGCAATATTGTCGAACCAATGATTTTTCGAATAATAATAGCGGTAAATCTGTAAGACAGAATCTTTATTGATAATTGCCGGATCTACTTCAAATTCAGGAACTTCCGGATATTTTTGCGCCCTAATGATATTGGCAAATAAAGTTCCTGGGTTTTCACTGATGCTTTTGTCCCAATAAGCTTGAACTGCCAGTTGCAAAGCTTCAATGTCTTTTTTTACCTGCTCTTTTTTTGCCTCATCATCTGCTTTAATCGCCTCCTGATACTTGCTCATCTCTTTCGTTCGATCACGCATAAAAGCATTGAATGCAACATATTTAGTGTTTTGATCATGCCCTGTAACCCTTAGATTTCCAATGTAATCGCTCGTATCGGTTTTCATCTCAAAATCCTGATCATCGGTAGTCATTAAAAATTCCCAGGCAATGGTCTTGGTGGGAAGCACAATAAAATAGATACCAGGTTCAAGCATCTTATCACCTTTAAATTCGGCATACCCGCTTGGGCTGGTTTGAACAGTATCCTTTACATAGGTTTTATCAGCAAAAAAATGTCCCAGATAAATTTCTTTATTACCTAAATCTTTGATAGTTAATTTGATTGTATATCCCTGGGCATAACTGCCTGCCAGGCTTGATGCCATCAGAACAAATAGAACCAGCATCTGTTGACTGAGTTTTTTCATTGGAGATCGTTTTAGGGTTAATGATATATCTGCTCGTTTCCTTGTTGAATAATTTCTGCATTCAAAATTACATCCAACTATTTAATTGACTAATTCCGAAGGTCTTTTTATTAGGTGGTTTAAGCATTTTTAAGATTTTCTCGTATTTTCGCAGGAATTTATAAAGATAGAAATTATGTACAGAACACATACTTGCGGTGAATTAAGAATTGAGCATGTAAATCAAGAGGTTACATTGAGTGGCTGGATTCAGCGTATTCGTAATTTTGGGGGGATGACTTTTATCGATTTGAGGGACCGTTATGGCATTACTCAATTGGTTTTTGATATGGAATCGAATGCCGCTTTGTGCGAACAGGCGCGGAAACTTGGTCGCGAATATGTGATTCAGATTTTGGGTCAGGTGCAGGAACGTAGCAATAAAAATGCGAATATGCCTACCGGTGAGGTGGAAATACCGGTTAAAAGTCTGGCTGTTTTAAATAAATCGGAGGTTCCTCCTTTTACCATTGAAGATGAAAGTGATGGAGGCGATGAGCTGAGAATGCGTTATCGTTACCTTGATTTAAGGCGTAATCCTCTGAAAGAGAATTTATTGCTTCGCCATCGTATGGCTCAGGAAGTTCGTAAATATCTTGATAATCAAGCTTTTATTGAAGTTGAAACTCCTGTTTTGATTCGCTCAACGCCTGAAGGAGCCCGTGATTTTGTGGTACCTTCTCGTATGAACCCTCATCAATTTTATGCCTTACCTCAAAGCCCTCAGTTATTTAAACAGCTTTTGATGGTTTCGGGATATGATCGCTATTTCCAAATTGTAAAATGCTTCCGCGATGAAGATTTACGTGCCGACCGTCAACCGGAGTTTACCCAGATTGATTGTGAAATGGCTTTCGTTGAGCAGGAAGATATCCTGAATACCTTCGAAGGTTTAACTCGTCACCTTTTTAAAATCATTAAAAATATTGATTTACAGGAATTTCCACGGATGACCTTTGCTGATGCGATGGAGAATTATGGAAACGATAAACCGGATTTGCGATTTGGTATGAAATTCGTCGAGATTACCAATCTTGCCAAACAGAAGGATTTCGTTGTGTTTAATGATGCTGAATATATCGCTGGTATTTGTGCTTCCGGTTGTGCCGGATATACCCGCAAAGAACTTGATGAGCTGACTAAATTTGTTCAACGTTCTCAAATTGGTGCCAAAGGTTTGGTTTATGCACGTTATAATGAGGATGGAACGTTTAAGTCCTCGGTGGATAAATTCTATGAGGAATCTGATTTGAAAAAATGGGCGGAAGCATTCGATGCAAAACCAGGTGACTTAATGCTGATTTTGGCGGGTCCTAAAAAGAAAACCTTACCTCAACTTTCCGAATTGCGCCTCGAGATGGGTTCACGTTTGGGTTTGAGAGATAAAAATGTATTCTCACCACTTTGGGTAGTTGATTTCCCTTTATTGGAGTTTGATGATGAAACTCAACGTTTCTACGCCATGCATCATCCTTTTACATCACCTAAAAAAGAAGATATTCATTTGTTGGAAACCAATCCGGGAGCCATCCGCGCAAATGCCTATGATTTGGTTATCAATGGGGTAGAAGTTGGAGGTGGTTCAATTCGGATTTTTGATGATAAACTTCAACAACAGATGTTTGGGATTCTGGGTTTCTCACCTGAGGATGCAGAAGCTCAGTTCGGATTCCTGATGAGTGCATTTAAATATGGTGCTCCGCCTCACGGTGGTGTCGCTTTCGGCTTCGACCGCTTTGTCGCTATGCTCGCTGGAAATGATACGATTAGAGACGTGATTGCTTTCCCTAAAAATAATTCGGGTCGCGATGTGATGATTGATTCACCATCTGCTATTCACCCTGACCAATTGAATGAGTTAGCTATTTCGCTCAAGAAAAATCCTTCCTAATTATTTCGATTTGTTGGGTTAATCCTTTCAATCCATAATTTGTACAAGATTTAAAAATGAAAGAGGCTGCATCGAGTTGGATGCAGCCTCTTTTTTATTTTGAATGATAATTACGCTGAACTGAATGTTCAGATTCGAAGGAATTAATAATTGATTTTGACGGTTTCCGGGTATTTCACCATGTATTCGTATTCGTATTCAATCGTTTTATTCGCTTCAATCGTATGTTTCCAGGTGATAAAACCGGTGTTTTTATCTAACACTCCTCCGGTTGGACGAGTCAGCAGAATCTCAATATCTTTATTGGTTGATACCGGTATTTGTTCTTCGATAACCAGATTAACCGGAATGCCCCTATTATTTCGCACGGTCAAATGCCAAATAATATTATCCTTGGTCATACCGCCGATGAAACTCTTGTTGGATAACTTTTTATTTTCCACTCTTTCGATGACGATGTTTTTATCACGTCCCAGAGAAAGTTCAAGAGTATCGGAGGTTTGCAGCACGTCGATATAACTTTCAGCAATGAATGTGCCTTCGTAAAAAATCTGAGCTTTACCATTGAGCAGGTTTAATTGTTCCCATTCGGTTATATTCGCCGTCAGGAATGCATCTGGATCTAATTGAGGAACAGCATGATATACAAAATCAACGTCAACTTTCACTTCTTTGATTTTCAGCTTATTCGGATTTCCATCGGCTGGAATCGATATCTTTTCTTTGATGGTATATTCCAAATTGGCCGCAGTGGGTTTAACAATATTGCTTACAAAATTGATTTCCTGAATAGATTTTGCTTTTGCTAGCTCAACCTTGTCAATACGTAGCATATCTGCTTCATACATAGCGGTAGGCATTTTCATGGTAGCTGAACCCGAAGGTGCATAGCTCATTTCAATGTTGCTATAATAGGCAGCATCATCAACGGCATAATTAACCGCTCCTTGGTTTGTTACAACCGGAACACTTACAATTTCGGATTCAATACTTACTTCGTTGATTATATGACTATAAGCTTTTCGTAAAGCTACCGGATATTTATAATGTTGGTCTTTATAAATTTGAATACCAACCCGTCCACTCTGGTTGTAACCAAGGTGTTGTACTTCCATCGTGTAATACCCTGCTTGTAAGGGGTTTATTTGATACATACCATCCTCTCCCGTTTCACAGACTTGTAGGAGTTGGTTATTTAAATACAACAGTACAAATGCTCCTTTCAGGGATTTTCCATCTTCAATATCATAGATTTTTCCTGAAATCCGGCCATTATTATCCGGATTATAAGTCGAATTATAAGGAACTGGTTGTGGCTGGAAAATATTCCAAACGGCTAACTCCGGTTTATTCCCTCCCTGACGGGGATTCCCGGAAGATAAGGTGATGGACTCCGGATTCCAGTCCTCACCGGTCGATTGAAACACATCTGCCCGATAAATGATTGAAAGTGGTTTGCCAATTTCTTCAACCCTAAAATCGTAGGTAGGTTTCCATCCTGCAAATTGGGTTAAATAAGATAGTTTAATTTCGGAGGTTTGAATTTTGGGACTTTCTAATTGCACAATGATATCGCTATAGTAGTGCTTCATTTTGCTTTGAAGCTTCGTGATATCAACGGTTAAGGCATCGATTTTCTCTTTGATCTGGCTTATTTTAAGGGTATAAGAGAAAATTAAATCTTTGCATGAATTCAGTTTTACATCATAGAATTCAGCAGCAGCCTTTACATCAGCCAGTTGGACAGCTCCTTCTTTGTTTTTGAAATTCTGATTCGATAAAATCAATCGTTCAATCTGGCGTTGCACCTGAATTTTTTGGTTGATGATTCGGATTTCACGTTCCAGGGAGTCTCGCTGTTCCAGGATGCGTTTTTCTTCGTCCATCCGATTAAAATCAGGTTCGTATTGTTCGCGCTTCACGCTAAGCAATTTAATGTCCTGACTTAATTGAATCTGCAAACTTTTCTCATCCAGCTGATAAGGAAGGTTTTTAATTAGCACCAATTGATTGCCTTGCAGTAGTTTAACCTTTACAGAGCGTTCGATTTGAGCTCCTGAATAGTAAAGCGTAACACGGTCGATGTTGCTGCTAACTTTGAGCGTGTCGTTGGCGAAAGCCGGAAAAGAGAGCAATAAAATCAATAGAAAACTGAGTGTTCTCATAGCGATTGGGTTTTGGTTAAAGTAAATTGATTCTTTGCTAAAGCAAGTATAGTGCTAAACTTGTTTTTTAGGCTAAAATTTTTCCATCCTGAAGAATTATTTTTCGGTCCGCCATATCAGCAAGGCCTGTATCATGCGTCACCACTACGATGGTGATTTTGAATGTTTCGCGAAGGCTGAAAAATAAATGATGTAATTCTTGTTTGTTTTGAACATCCAGATTGCCGGAAGGCTCATCGGCTAATAGTAAGGATGGCGAATTTATCAGGGCACGTGCAATAGCAACCCTTTGCTGTTCTCCGCCTGAAAGCTCAGTGGGTTTATGATGCATTCGGTCGGCTAATCCCAGGTAGCTCAATAATTCTTCGGCGCGCACAGCTGCTTCTTTACGGCTTTTCCCGGCAATGAAAGCGGGAATGCAAGCGTTTTCAAGGGCAGTAAATTCCGGAAGGAGTTGATGAAATTGGAAGACAAAGCCGAGTTTACGGTTACGAAATGCGGATAGCTCTTTATCATTTAATTGGAAGATATTGACTCCGTCGATTAAAATTTTGCCCTGATCCGGTTTACTCAACGTGCCAATTAAATGCAGGAGTGTAGTTTTTCCGGCTCCACTTGGACCCACAATCGATACAATTTCAGAGGATTGTATGGTTTCGTTGATGCCTTTTAAGACATGAACGTGTCCGAATTTTTTATGAATATCCTGAATTTCAATCATTTAATGTGATTCTTGAGCTGTTTCAAAGATAATGAAAGGATGCTGATTCTCAAATTATCCCGGCAATTGCCGGGATAAAGAAACGAAAACTGCCCATGAATGACACTTTTCGTAAGCGAGCATTTCATGGGCAGTAATTAGATTCGGTTGGAAGAGCGTGAATTATTTCTCCTCCATTTTCATGGTATAATGAATATTTTTCTTTTTCAATTCGTCAATTAAGGCGAGAACGAAATTCTCATCCATTCCCAAGAATTCCGGGAAGATTAATCCTTTTTCTTTAAAGATTCCTCTTTTGAGAAGACGAATAACGCTGGTTGCTGTGTATCCTGTGGTTCGGGCCATGGAGTGCGTTTTAGTGGCTTCATCGTAGCGGTCGAGCATTTCGAAAGTGTATTTCACCCGCTTATGATCTTTAATCCCCTCAACAATAATTTTCATCAGGGTGAAATCATGCTCATTGATATCAAGTTTCCAGTTTTTGAATAGTAAATCGGTGGTGAAATCAATCGCTTTAATTCGATTCCCATTGACGGTGATTTCTTCTTTCTCTAAAAATCCGGAGGCTTTTAATACTTTAATCTTCTCGATATGCCCCGGATAACGCAAGGTTTTTTCCTGAAGGTTACGAGCTTTAATGGTGTAAACCAAGCTACGCAGTCCATCTGAAAGGAAAGCTTCTAAAGTGCCAATTCCCGGAAAATCTATTTGTTCCAGGTCACATAGTGGAGGCTTGATAATTTCTTCTCCATCTGCAATTAAGCGCACGGGACGGGTATATTCTTCCACCACGTCAATAGGGGAGAAGACAGCTTTATATTCCCATGGCCAGCTTCTTTTCTCCGGAAGTCCACCGCAATATATAATAGCATCAAGAGTTTCATTTAGTTGATGGTGAGCATATCCCATTAAAATATTACTCATTCCGGGAGCGACGCCACAATCAACGATGGCAACTACATTATTATCGTAAGCAATTGCATCCAGGTCGGAAGGATCTTCCGGCATAAAAGCAATGTCAACCACATTCTTTTTGGCTTCAATGGTAGCTTTCAAGGTCCTGTAGCCTAAAAATCCGGGCACAGCACTCACCACAAAATCATAATCTTTAACAAGTTCCTTAACTTGTTCCGGATTGGATAAGTCTTGCTGGATAGTTTTGATTCCCAGGTTTGTTGGCAAGGTTGTAAATTTAGCCGGATTAATATCGGCTACGGTAACATCAAATTCTGAATCCTGTGCTAAGTCTATTGCAATCGGACCACCCACCAGCCCTGCGCCAAGTACTATAATCTTCATTTGTACAAAATTTTAAAACAGTTTGTGCAATTTTGGGCACTTCGTAATTACAGTAAATAAATGCCCTAATTATCAAGCAGAAAAATACAACCTTTTTTTTCGAATTGTCTGTCTGTAAAAATGCTTTACAGCCTATTTTTCTCTTGTTATTAAACATAGGATGAGAGGAAAATATTGTGCAACCATCCGGATGAAAGCTTGAATTTCAGTACACTAGGATTCCGGTAACGATGAATAGGAGTACGAAATGCCTGATTGCTATTTCCAGATGTTGTTTAGCTGGAGGGTGATTTTTTCTTCAAAAAACATTTCAGATATTTTCTCAAACATTTCCGTATAATCTGATACAAAGAATTGATGCTCAGCTTTTCCTGCAGTGCTTGCCAGGCCGGATTCGAGTAAATGGTCTTTGATTTGATGGGCTACAATTTGGCCTGAGTCTATCACGCGAACCTTGAAGTTGAAAAATTTCCGAATTTGATTTTTGATAATCGGATAGTGGGTACAGCCCAAAATCAGGGTATCCATGGATTCGAAAGCAGGGTATGAAAGATAGGAACGAATCACCGCATTCGATATATCATCAAAAATAAATCCTTCTTCAATCATGGGCGCAAATAGGGGAGTGGCCAGGGAAATTACCTCAATATCATCGTATTGCATGCTGATTTTTTGAGGATAGGAATTAGAAAGAATGGTTCCTTTCGTTCCAATAATTCCAAGTTTATGAAGGTTTGGAAGACCCGCCAATGATTCAACCACCGGGTCAATTACATTGAATACCTTCGCTCGGTTACCAACAAATTCCTGTACATGTTCATAGGCTAAAGCTGAGGCCGTATTGCAGGCAATCAGGATGACTTTGGCTCCTTTATCGAGTAAAAAGCCCGCTATTTTCTCCGAATAATGCCGAATAGACTCCGGAGATTTATCCCCGTAGGGAAGGTGGGCTGTATCCCCAAAATAAATCAGGGATTCCTGAGGGAGCAGATTACGAATGGCATGGGCAACTGTAAGACCTCCTACTCCGGAATCAAAAACTCCAATGGGTTGATTTTGTATCATCACTCAAAATTTGAGTTCAAAAGTATCGAATAGAATTAACACAAACAAAAAAGCCATCCGAAGATGGCTTCCTAATATTCATGAGTGGTTCACTTATTTGGTATCCGTGATACCTAATTTAGTCTTTACTAAAGGCATGATATCAACACTGCCTTCGGAGAAATAAACCACAGTACCTGTGCTGATGTCGAAAATGTAAATGAAACCATTTTCTTTTCCGACTTCCTGCACGGCTTTATTCGCCTTATCAATAATAGGTTGAAAGAGTTCAGCTTCTTTCGTTTGATAATTTTGCTGAGCCAGGGATTGAAATTCCTGAATACGTGCTTGCAGGTCGGTTAATTCCTTTTGTTTGGAAGTTTTAACCGCTGCATTATAAGAAGCTTCGTTCTTCATGTAATCAGCATATTTCGTTTCCAGTTCTGCGTTCATTAAACCCAATTGGTCTTCCAGTTCACTGGCAAAAGTTTGTAAATCTTTCTGAGCTTGTACTTTTTCAGGCATGATAGCGAGAAGTTCGGCAGAATTAATATGTCCGAATTTCAGGTTCTGAGCAGTAAGGGCTGTGGTAAGGCTTACCAGTGCAACAAAGAGTAAGGCGATTTTTCGTGTGTGGTTCATTGTTAAATTTTTTGCAAATATAAATTTTTCTGTTTACCAAGATTAGTTTTTGTAGCCCAGTCTGCTTAAAACTTCATCCGATTTATCATACTTAGGATCGGTATATAACATACTAACACCGCTGGCTGATGAATCGAAAATCAAGGCATAATTACCTTCTTCTGCGAGTGCTTTCACGGCATTGAAGATTTCATCCTGGATAGGTTTAATCAAATCCTGCCGTTTTTTATACAGCATTCCTTCTTTTCCAAAATATTTTTTTTGCAGGTCTTTAGCTGCTTTTTCTTTATTGATGATGTCATTTTCTCGCTTAGCTTTCATTTCTTCAGTCAATAAAACTTTCTCAGCCTGAAATTCTTTGTACATCTTATCAATCTCAGCGTACAAGTCTTCAATTTCTTTTTGATACTGCAAGGATAATTGATCCAGCTGATCCTGTGCAGAGGCGTAGGTTGGGATATTCGAGAGTATGTATTCGGAATCTACAAAAGCATACTTTTGAGCGAACATACTCAGGCTAAATAAAATAGCCACCAGGGTTAGTGCTGCATTTTTCATAATACAAGTATTTTAAAATTAATTAGTTACGATTGAAATTAATACTGCTGTCCGATGACAAAATGGAACTGGCTTCCGTTTGATCCGGGTGATTCGGGCAGATCATCAAATCCATATCCCCAATCAACTCCTAACATCCCAAACATGGGCAAAAAGATTCGCATTCCAACTCCGGCTGAGCGTTTAATTTCAAAAGGATTGAAGTCACGAAAATCGTACCAACAATTTCCGCCTTCCAAAAATGCTAAAGCATAAAAGGTAGCCTGGGGATTTAAAGAGATGGGATAACGGAGCTCCAGGGTATATTTATTGTAGATATTTCCACCGGCTTCCGGGGTCATGGAACCATTGTCATATCCGCGCATAGCAATGGTTTCCCGGCCATAATAACTATATCCGGAAAGACCGTCACCACCCATATAATACCCTTCAAATGGAGAGCGTGCATCTTTATTGTAATATCCTAAAAATCCATAATTTATTTTCGTGTTCAAGACCAGGTCACCGACAATTCGGGAGAACCAACTGGCTTTGAATGACCATTTGTGATATTCAATCCATTTGAACTTTTCGGCATCTTCCAGGCTAGCATAATCTTTCCCATTGATAAGGGAGTAAGGAGGAGTAATTTGCAGCTTTAGTGAAAATGTACTGCCCCGTCGCGGATATATGTTTTGATCGACTGAGTTACGTGAAATTTCGGTTGAAATATTCAGGTTGTTCGCAATCCCATCTTCAAAAATGAAATAACTCCATTGACTCAGTTCATAATGCTGGTAACTTAATTCATTGTATAAAATGAAGAAATCATCCGGCCATTTTAATCTTTTCCCTAAACCAATGGCTGCCCCCGTTGTAGAAATAAATTTTCGATCAGGATCGTCTGATTCGCTTCCGTCGGAAGATAAGGTGTTATAGATGGAAACGGTGAAAGTGGTAGGTTTTTTACCACCCAGCCAGGGTTCAACAAAACTCATGTTGTAGGATTGATAATACAATCCATTACTTTGGGCTCTTAAGCTAAGTTGCTGACCATCACCAGATGGAAGTGGTGACCATGCTGATTTCTTGAACATATTCTTGGTGGAGAAATTGGAGAATTTCAATCCAAAAGTTCCCACAATTTGGCCATATCCCCAACCTCCACTTAGTTCAATTTGGTCGGATGGTTTTTCTTCCAGCGTATATTCGATGTCAACGGTACCGTCCATAGGATTTGGAACCGGGTTAACTCCAATGTTTTCCGGATTAAAATAGCCTAATTGAGCTAATTCCCGGTGTGTCCGGATGATATCTGAGCGGTTGTATAATTGTCCGGGTTGGGTTCGAATTTCACGGCGGATCACATGCTCATTCGTTTTCGTATTTCCGGAGATAATAATTTTATTGATGGTAGCTTGTTTCCCTTCGTATATCTGCATTTCGATATCGATACTATCATTCTCTACCTGAATCTCAACCGGAGTTACCGAAGAGAAGAGATAACCATTATCCTGATAGAGACTGAAAATACCCCGTTCTTCCATGTAGATTTTTTCATCCAGGAGACTTTGGTCATAAATATCTCCTTTCTTAATATCCAGAATCTGAGATAAAGCTTCGTTGGTATATTTGGTATTGCCACTCCAGCTAATATTGCGGAAGAAATATTGATTTCCTTCTTCTACTTTCATATATAAAGTAAGTAAACTGTCAGGATTCACATACATGGAGTCTTTCAAAATTTTTGCATCACGATATCCGAGTGAATTATACTTGGCAAGGATGGAATTTTTATCTTCCTTAATATTGGATTCGATGTATTTGGATGGTTTGAACAGATTGTACCAGCGATTTTCTTTGGTTTCTTTCATAGCCCATTTAAACTTGAAATCAGTCAGAACCTGATTTCCATCAATATCAATCGTGGAGATTCTGGACCGTTTCTTGGTATCAATTACAATATCCAAAATCACATTATTGAGCAAAGTCGTGTCATCCGTTTGAATGATAGAAACATCACAGAAATAATACCCTTTATCGATATAATAATTTTTTATAGCATAAATCGTGCTATTGATAAGATTGTCAGTAACTTGACCTCCTTTTACGAGTTTCACGTAATCATCTTTTAATTCATCAGCTTCATGTTTTTTGACGCCGGTAAATTTAAATTTAGATAGACGCGGTCTTTCCTGAAAATGAAAATTTAGAAAGATAAGGTCGCCCTGGATTTTGGTTGCACTAAGCACCACATCAGAAAACAGCCCTTGATTCCAAAGTTTTTTAACTGCATCAGTAAGTTTTTCACCTGGAACACGAAGTTTTTCACCAACGGTTAGTCCGGTGATTTGAATCAGCACATCCTGGTCAAGATATTTGACGCCGGAGACTGTTATCCCACCAATTTCGTATTCTTTAGGGGTTTCGTAACTAAGAGAAGTGTTTTTGCTTCCAAGAGTAAATTGTCCGCTCACTGGCATCCAGGAAAGGAAAATCAGGAGGAGAATCAGGAAGAAAGAATTTCTAGGCATTCGTTGGCTCATGTTTAAGTTGGTCACTGGTTTTTCCGAAGCGTCGTTCACGGTTTTGATATTCAACAATCGCTTCGAAGAAATCTTCTTTTTGGAAATCCGGCCAGAATTTTTTGGTAAAATACAGTTCACTATAGGCGATTTGCCAGAGCAGGAAATCAGAAATTCTGAGTTCGCCACTAGTGCGAATCAGTAACTCAGGATCAGGAATGGCATGGGTGTAAAGGTGCGAAGAAAACAGTTTTTCGTCAATTTGGCTGCTTGTAAGCTCTTTGTTCTCAATCTTTTGTGCAATTTTTCTGATTGCGCTCAGCATTTCGAATCGCGAGCTGTAGCTCAAGGCCAGCACCAGTTGCATGCCTGTATTATCTCTGGTAAGTGCTATAGTTTCCAGTAATTTATTTTTTACAGAATCCGACAAGTTATCAATATCTCCAATGGCTAATAAACGCACATTATTATTCATTAGTGTTTTTCGTTCGGAAATTAGATTCGTGAGCAATAAAGCCATGAGTGAATTAACTTCACTTTCCGATCTTTTCCAATTATCTTTCGAAAAAGTGTAGAGAGTCATATATTCTATTCCTGCTTCAACACCCGCTTCTACGATTTTCCGAACTGTTTCAGTGCCTTTTTTGTGGCCAAAAACACGGGGGCGCTTTTTTTCTTTTGCCCAACGGCCATTTCCATCCATGATGATGGCTATGTGGCGGGGCAATCGGTCTTTTTGGATGGTATCCTTGATGCTTGTCATTATTCGTACGTTTTAGCTTCGTTGTATGCCGGGCATTTCATGCTCTTATACACTATTTTATAACTCAAAAACAATCCCGTAATTACGTAATAATCATTTCGGTAAATCGTGGATGTTTGTCTGAATGCTTCTGCTTTTTGATTCGTCATGAATTCAACGGTGAGAGGATTGTCTGTATTGGCCACTATCCCATCTAATTCATCCGAAAAAGTTTTACGAATCACCCATTCGATGCCAATCGAAAACTTATCACCTAAATTGTATTTCAACCCAAGCCCAAAAGGAATTGTCATTGTGCTTTTTGTTTCACTCTTACTAAGGGGTATCATCATACCCAGACCAGCTGTCACATAAGGAGCGAACCGATATTTATAACTTGTGGTTATGTATGGTAAGAAATTAAATTCAGCCATTAGTCCTGCATCCAGGATATCCATGCTGAAGGTTTGATTTCGTAATCGGTTGAATGCCAGCCAGGAATCGCTGTCGGAAGCTCTTAACTTACTCACATATAGATTTCCACGAAGCGAATAGCGGAGGTTGTAATTGTGACGATAAAATCCACCGAATGAGGTTCCCATGTTTTGAAATTGAGTTACATGGTTGATATCGCCGAGATAGTAAGACTGTCCGATAAAGAGAGCCAAATCACCGCGAGCTTGACCGAATGAGGAGAAGCTGCTTGTGATTAAAATTATGACTATCAATAAAATACGATTCTTCATCTAAGGATTTGAAACAATTAAATTACATTCGATTAAAAACGGCTAAAAGTACATATTCTGTATTAGTATTGAAAACTTAATTTCGCATGTCGCTACCCCAGGCTAGTTTTTCACGTAAGGTCTTTAAAAAGCTATGATTCTGTGGTTTGATTAAGCGGATTGTGAAATCTGCAAGACCTATTGAAACCGGACTTTCCATAGGCATCCGATAGGAGCGGTGGTCCAGCGAGACCATATATTCATCGCTCCGTCCTTCTACCTGAAGCCTTAAATCCGAATGATTCGGTATTACTAAGGGTCTGACTGTTAAGGTGTGTGGAGCGATGGGCGTTAAAATCAAACTTTTTGAATCATGCAAAACGATTGGACCACCTGCGCTGAGATTGTAGGCAGTAGAACCTGTTGGGGTTGAGATAATTAATCCATCAGCCCAGTAAGAATTCAGATATTCATCGCCCAGATAAACATGAATGGTGATCATAGCTGAGTTATCCAGTTTATGAATGCAAATATCATTCAGGGCATAATTGGGAAATTCGGGTGATTGGCCTTTATCTTTTAATTGAATCAATACACGATTTTCTATTTTATAGGCTTGATGTAGCACTTCAAGTAAAGCCGACCGGACATCTTTTTTCGAAATATCAGCCAAAAAACCAAGCCTCCCACTGTTAATTCCAATCAAAGGAGTGTGATGATTTTTCACAAATTGAATAGTTTCCAGAAAGGAGCCATCTCCGCCAATGGAAATCAGAAATTGGGAATCAACCGGAAAATTCTCGGGGTGAGAGAATATGGAGGATTGATTAAAAGGTTCCCACCCAATAGATTGCAGATGATTTGCCAATCGTTCGTGCAATGCAGCTTCAATGCCCATTTCATTAAAAACCCGGGCTATTTCGTCCAATATCTCCTTAAATACGTCGGTAAATGAATTACCGTAAATGGCGATTTTCATGCTAATGGGCTTCGGTAAGTGTTACATATTCAGGTACTTCATGAATTCAGCATAGCGATGTTCCAATACATCATTCAATTCATTATCCTCATTAAATAATTGAATGATTTGATAATTGAATCGTTCGAGCGTGGCAATTACAGGGCCTGAATTAGTAGTGTTTAGTTTAATGGTTACATGCAATTTATTAGAACCTTCCGGTGTATGCACGTAACAACTTAAAATTTTCACATCATCGTTTTCAATAATCCGGCTAATATGAGCCAGACTATAATCCACGGGAACCATTTCCAGAACGATAACTGTTCCGGCTTGTCCCACTGCTGCAAGTTTGGAAAACTGTTGTACCAAATCGAATTGGGTAATACATCCCAGGTATTCTTTGGTTTCACTTAAAACAGGAATGACACTAAGCTTCAATTGGGAGGCAAGAGCAATGATCTCATAGATATGTTGTTCCTCGTAGGCAAATGGACTAAACAGAGACAATTGGTAGCTTCCGATAGCTTCATCCGGACGGTTTTGGTCATAGATATCCGTTTCGGAAATTAGTCCCAGAAAATCGAGATGATTCACAATTGGCAGATGGGAAATCCGGTAAAATTCCATCAACTGAAGCGCCTCTCGTCCGGTATCAGAAGTTTTTACCGAAGGAATGACAGTTGATATAAGGTGCTTTGCAATCATCATCTTTGTTTATCTACCTGATTTTTTCAATTATTTCCTATCGCCGGACAATTTAAAAATGGTGCATATTAGGGCTCATTATTGATAAATGATGACCTGGTCATCTTGACACAAATCTAAAACAAATACTTTCAAAATATAGTATGCAAGGCCTGATTATTTATAGGATTCTTCACTATCATGGAAGGATTCGTTACTTTTGCGGCAAATTTTATTATCATGACTAAATTAAGTGTAAACATCAATAAAATTGCGACGCTTCGCAATGCCCGCGGAGGAAATATTCCAGACGTGAATCAGGCGGCTATTCGAATTCAGAAATTTGGTGCCGAAGGTATTACGGTTCACCCGCGTCCTGATGAGCGACACATCCGTTACAGCGATGTTTATGCGTTGAAAGATATTGTTTACACGGAGCTTAATATTGAGGGATATCCATCGGATAGTTTTCTGAAACTGGTTAAAGCAGTTAAGCCTGATCAAGTTACTTTGGTTCCGGATCCACCCGAGGCTTTGACTTCAAATGCCGGTTGGGATACTTTTACACATCTTCATTTTTTGCAGGATGTAATTGCTGATTTACAAGCTTTTGGTATTCGTACTTCTATTTTTGTTGATACAAATCCGGTTAATATGCAATATGCGAAAGAAACCGGTACTAATCGAATAGAGCTTTACACGGAACCTTATGCCAGTAATTTTCCGGAAAACCGTGAGTTGGCGATTCATGATTTTGTGACCGCTGCCCGCCTGGCTAATGAGCTGGGATTAGGCATTAATGCCGGCCATGATTTGAATTTGGAGAATTTGCGATTTTTTGTGGATCAGATTCCCGGCTTATTGGAGGTGTCAATCGGACATGCTTTAATAGCCGACGCACTGTATCTTGGTTTAGAAGAGACAGTGCGCCGATATAAAAGTTTAGTCAAATAAGTGCATCAGATTTTTTGAAGCTCTACCGTAAAGTGCCTCATGATAGGTGCTTCGTAAAGCAGAGAATATCCTGTACGGATTGAATCGCGTCGGTCCCAAACATTTTTCAACGCAATTGCAACTACATCCATGTGATTATTGGTGTAAGTCCGCCGGGGAATAGCCAAACGTACCATTTCCAGCTCCGGATATCGGTTTTCCCTTGTAATCGGGTCACGGTCGGCAAGTAAAGTTCCGATTTCAACACCACGAACGCCACTTTCGATATATAATTCTACGGCCAAGGTTTGAGCAATAAATTGTTCTTTGGCAACGTGAGGGAGAAAGGATTTGGCATCCACAAAAATGGCATGTCCACCGTAAGGTTGTTGCACCTCGATGCCAAACTCAGTAAGGCGTTTGCCGAGATAGGCAACTTGCTCAATACGTGTTTCGAGTACTTCGAATTCGGTATTTTCGTAAAGGCCGGCTGCCAGAGCGTTCATATCGCGACCTGACATTCCACCGTAGGTGATGTAACCTTCGAAGATGATATTGAAAACGGTAGCATCCCGGAATAGCTGCTGGTCGCGCATAGCGATGAACCCACCCATATTGACGATAGCATCTTTCTTAGCGCTCATAGTCATCGCATCTGCATAGCTAAACATTTCCTTCACGATTTCGCGAATGGATTTGTTCTCGTAGCCGGCTTCCCGGGTTTTGATGAAATAAGCATTCTCTGCAAAACGGGCAGAGTCAAAAACGGTAATTTTGTTGTATTTCTTTGCGAGATTGGAAATGTCGCGCAGGTTTTGCATGCTTACCGGTTGGCCACCTGATGTATTGCAGGTAACAGTTATAATGATGAAAGGAATTCGGTCGCCATCTTTTTGAAGAGCAGCTTCGAGTTTATTCAAATCAACATTTCCTTTGAAAGGATGAGGATTGTGAATATCGAATGCTTCATCAATGGTGCAATCCAGGGCAGAAGCTTTACGAAACTCGATATGTCCTTTAGTGGTGTCGAAATGGGAGTTTCCGGGAACAATATTTCCTTCCTTCACAAGCACAGAGAAAAGCACGTTTTCAGCAGCACGACCCTGATGGGTGGGCAGGAAATAATCGAAGCCCAGCAACTCGCTGATAGCATCTTTCATTTTGTAATAGGAAGATGCTCCGGCATAGCTTTCATCTCCCAGCATCATTTCAGCCCATTGAAAATGGCTCATGGCGCCGGTACCGGAGTCTGTCAGTAAATCAATAAAGACATGTTCGCTCCGCAAATTGAATAAATTGTATTTAGCCTCTTTGATCCAGGCAAGCCTTTGCTCCCGGGTGCTTTTCCGGATAGGCTCAACTACTTTAATTTTATAGGATTCAGCAAATGGTAATTCCATAATGAATGATTTAGAACAGTGATTAATAATCAGTTGCGAAGTTTATCGCAACAGAAAAGTATCCCGGCTCTTGATGTTTCTGTAGCGGTTTATACTTTGAATAGTATGACGAATATAAGTTGACATTCATTAAATCTGGACGTTCAAATATATACAAATTTGGATTCCAACCATCATGTTATTTAACAAAAAAGCTTAGCTTGATGGCTTTACGATTGAACTTACAAGTGGGTTAATTAACAGGCTTATCATCATACCAACTGAGCCTGCGCCTGGTGATGTAAAATACCAATCTTTGGCTCCTTCGATGGATAATCCATAGAAATAAAGAGCTAATGTGGTGCCTAAACCAAGGATAGCTGAGGCATATGCTCCGTATTTATTAACTTTTGATGAGAATATCCCCCAAATAAACGGTCCGAGAAAGAATGAACCTAAGGCACCCCAGCTAATTCCCAGAATCTCAACAATCACATCGATTTCAACCCAGGCAAGCAAAACAGCCAGTAAAATGAACCCGGCGCTCATCCATCGCATCATCGAAACGAGCGATTTATCATTCATTTTCTTATTTACAAAGCCCGCCCAGAAATCTTTCGAAAAGGAGGAACTGGATATTAGGACTAAGGAGGCCAGGGTTGACATGGAGGCGGATAAAATCAGTAATAAAATAATTATAGATAGCGATTCCGGAATCACGTTCGTTAGTAATTCCGGCATCAGTCGGTCAAAATTAGGTTGACCGTCAATGAATGCATTGGGAGTGGCTTCCGGAGTTAGAAAAACATGGGTCGTGGAGCCAATGAAGTAAGCAACTCCACCAATTAATAATGCAAAGAAAGTGGATGCCCAGGTGCCAATTTTCACGGAGCGTTCATCTTTGATAGCATAAAATTTGGCTACCAGTTGAGGCATGGCGAAAGGTGCCACGGACGTCAGAAATATTAGCGAAAATAAGGGCCAAAATCCAGGTTTTCCAATGGGAGCAGTCAATGTAGGACTGATTGCATTCAGACTTTCAGTTATTGCCGAAATGCCTCCTCCCTTATGGACTGTACTGAAATATAATACGGTAACCCCGATAGTCATGATGATTCCGAAAATCATATCGATTAAGGCCATGGATTGATAACCACCCATGATGACATATAATGCTGTAAAGACACCCATGAAAATCAGGATAACTTCATAGTCAATTCCAAACGTGGTAGTAAATAAATAGGATAATCCCATGAAAACGGCGGCCGAATAAGGAATCATGAAAATGAAGATTACAATCGAAGCAATAAGCTTGAGAGCAGGACTATTATACCGCTTTTCGAGCAGCTCACTCATCGTTCCTACCTGATATTCTGCAGAGATTTTTCGAATTCTCCACCCAACGACCTTCCAAACTAAAAATACGCCGATAATTCCATTAAAAAGCCCGATCCATAATCCGGAGTAGCCAAACTGCCATCCTACTTTGCCTGCAAATCCAATGAAAAGGACAGCCGAGAAATAGGCTGTTCCATACGATAATGCTGACATCCAGGGGCCAACATTTCCTCCTCCTAACACAAAATCATTGAAGGATTTGGTTTTTTTCAGGCCTATCATTCCAATATACACAATCATAGCTGCGTATAAGGCTATCACAATCAGTTTTACGACCATACTGTTAAGTTTTTTTGCAAAACTACGCATTAATCCACTCATTGGGTAAATTCCCAACTATTTTGCAACAGGTATTTGCTCTTTTATAACTATTTCATGTCCTGAAACACATTGCGGGATTGAAATCGAGTAGGTAAGCTCCGGCTGAATACTTACTTTTGCACGTTTTTTAAATGCTAGCTAATGCAATTACAATCACTAACTTCGACTATGCGTCTGCCTGTGGTTTTCCTTTTAACTCTACTGGCAGGGCTCAGTATGCCTGCTCAGGCTCAATTGGCAACCAAACTGGGCGAAGGCAAGTTTTTTGGGAGAGCCTATACGCAGTTTTATTATTCATTTGATGATGCTGTTCGACCCAAAAGTGCGTTTAATGTGCGTGCCGGGATTTTAGGCTACGAATACACCCTGAATCCAAAAATTTCCATTGGAATTATGTACGATGTGACTCGTACAACGAATTTTAAATATACCGATTCCAGTGGAGTAAGTGGTTATTTCGAAGGAAGTAAATATACGGCCTATCTTAAAATGTGCCAGATAAAATGGAATTTTCGCCCGGGCTTTAGTTTGTTGGTTGGGCAATTGCTGAGTACGCAATATCTTCTTACTCAGGATAAATGGTGGGGGATGCGTTTTCTGGATGTAACCGCTCAGGAACGATTCGGTTTCGGAATGCCTGCCGATTTTGGGATGGCTTTAATTTATCAGCCTAAAAAAAGTATAAAGGTCACAGCTTCTATCTTAAACGGGGAGGGTCCATTCCGCAATCAGGATGATGACGGTAATTATTTATATCTTGTAAAAGCAGAATATGCACCCAAAGAAGGAATTCAGCTTATGGGATACGTTGATTATGAAACGGTTACACCTGGTTTGTTAAATGCTGATAAAATGAATTTGCTTGTTTTTGCAGGATACAAAATTAAACCCTGGATGATTGGGATTGAAGCTGTGTATGCACAAAATGCCTCATTCATTGAAAATTACAACCGTAAACTGTTATCAGTTTTTGGTAGTTATCAGCTTAATCAATCGTTAAGCTTGTTGGGTCGTATTGATTATGGAAATTTGAATTCAACCCGGGAAACTTATTATCTAATTGGAGGTCTCCAATACACATTGGATTCAAATTATTTCGTATCCCTTAACTATCGTCAGGATAATTATCTGGTAAATTCGGACGTACCTTATATTTATTTTAATGTAGGCTTACATTTCTGATGCGTTTTATTCCCATATTTGTTGATTCTTTAGGATTATGATATGGAAAAAGTAGCTATTGGAATTGATATAGGTGGAACAAATACCACCTTTGGGTTCGTTAACCGTCAAGGTGAAGTATTGGCAAAAGGTTCTATCCCCTCTCAGGATAGAGAATTCTTTGAAGATTTCCTTTCTGATTTATATGTTGAAATTCAGCACGTTATTCAAACATATAAGGGAGAATTTGAAATAATTGGTGTAGGCATTGGAGCTCCCAATGGTAATTTCTACCATGGAACCATTGAATATGCTCCTAATTTAAGATGGAAGGGGATTATTCATGTTGCAGATTTATTTCAACAGAAATTTGGACTCCCGGCTGTATTGACCAATGACGCGAACGCTGCTGCCATCGGTGAAATGGTTTATGGATCTGCCAAAAATATTCGGGATTTTATCATGATTACCCTGGGAACCGGGGTGGGTAGTGGTATTGTAGTGAATGGGGAACTGGTGTATGGTCATGATGGATTTGCCGGAGAATTGGGGCATGTGATTATTAAAGAAAATGGGCGCCTATGTGGCTGTGGTCGAAATGGTTGCCTTGAGGCTTATTGCTCAGCTCCGGGCATGAAGAAAACTGCTCTGAAGTTAATTGCGCAAAATACTTTTCAAAGTACTTTATGCTCGATTCCACCCGAAGAATTAAACTCAAAACATGTGGCAGATGCCGCTATGGCCGGGGATAAGCTGGCTCTTGAGGTCTTTGATTATACCGGACGTATTCTGGGGTTGGCACTTGCTAACGCAGTTGCTTTTTCAAGCCCAAAGGCTATTTTCTTGTTTGGTGGCCCAACGGCAGCCGGCGACATCCTCTTTGTGCCTTTAAAAAAATATTTTGAAGATAATCTTTTACCCATCTTTAAACAAAAAGTGGAAATTCTGCTTTCTGGATTACCAGCCGGTGATGCAGCCATTGTGGGTGCAAGCGCTCTGGTTTGGAAGGAATTGTTTTAATAATTAATACTGATGATGAAGAATCCCTTTTTTTTATGGCTGGGAATAAGCCTTGCCGGCATCCTTTCCTTGCAATTTCAATCCTGTATGCTGTTGAATAATTCAGACCCGGCTCGATATATTTCAGCCGAAAACCTTGAAAAAGGGGCACAATTTCCTGGTGGGATGCTTCAGGTTCAACCTTTAGTTCTTGAAGGAGACTTGCTCGGAGGTTTTTCTCATACAGCTCAATCCTCCTATTTAGGCGATTTTTTACTTCTTCCGATTTCCCATGAAATAGATTTCTTTAGTCAAATTCCAATACGTGAATTTGCAGATAATCTTTACAGTCAACCGATTATTCACAAGGAATTCCCTGAACCAGGCCTGCTACAGGTCGGTTCTCAGGAAGAGTTGGAGGTGGAAATTCTAAGCCTGGAGCAGGCTGCTATGTATCGGATCATTTTCCCTCTAAATACTAATGCTAATCTCTTACTGGACCCTGGATTTTTTACCCGGAATGATGATAGCACTTCTATTTATCTGATGCAGGAAAACATGAATACCCTCCTTGGCTTTATCCTTTCTCGAAAAGTTGGAAGCTCCGAGCGTATATTCTTTGTCATTCGGTTTTCAAGTCCTTTTTCAGGAATTCGTATCCGGATGGAAGATAGATGGGAAATGGACCACATGAAAAGTTATTCCGGTAATGACCTATTGGCTTTCGTTTATTTTCCTCCAAATCTTGATACGCTGAAATTGAAAGTTGGTCTTAGTTCAGCTAGCATCGATGGAGCTATTATGTCTATGCGATCAGTTAATACCTGGAATTTCGATACTATTCACCAGCGTGTTGCAAATAGTTGGCAAGAGGCTTTACAGGATTCTGCTCTTTTATTGAACTCAAAAGAAAAACCAAATGCTTTCTATTCTTCTCGTTATGAGTGGCTTACCGAATTTAAGCTATTGTCGGATAGCTACGAGGAATTTAATTTCAGTAATGGCGCTGTCATGCGCGCTCCGGGCTATCGAAAGTTCGGGGTAGGCGAAGATGTAGATGCTTATTTAAAAAATAGGTCGTTTCTGATTCAGAATTTTCCTGAATTATCGCACGATTTATGGTTGAGTGCCTTGGATGATGTGATTGGTAATGAGCGTTTTATAATGATAAAAGATTCAATTGGGCACTTACCTGATGCAGCTGACTTACCATCGCTCAGGGAGAATCCAACCTATAATTGGACTAAAGAAGAGCTATCTTTGCTTCAACTTTTACAATAAGAGGCAAACAAAGCAAGGAATTGCTTGTTAGTAAACATTGTAAAAATTTGAAAGGAGTTTAGGTATAATTATGCTTATGTAAATGGATGTTACTCGAAATTCCAATTTAATCATTCTAAAATAGATTATACCCCGATTAGGCTGAAAATGAGGGTTTAAGAAAGAAATGAAATTTTAACTATACATATTATGGATTTTGATGTTCTTGTAATTGGTTCGGGTCCAGGCGGTTATGTAACTGCTATTCGTTCTTCCCAATTGGGTTTTAAAACCGCTGTGGTTGAAAGAGCTGAATTAGGTGGAATTTGTCTGAACTGGGGTTGTATTCCCACTAAATCATTGTTAAAAAGTGCGCAAGTGTTTGAATACCTGACTCATGCGGCAGATTATGGAGTTAGTATAGCTGGGACTGCTTCGGCAGATTTTCCTAAAATGATTCAAAGAAGTAGAGAGGTCGCTGCCGGTATGAGCAAAGGGATTCAGTTCTTGATGGGGAAGAATAAAATTGAAGTGATAAAAGGTACTGCTAAATTAGTTGCAGACCATAGAGTTGAAGTAATCGGTGAGGATGGGCAAAAGCAAATTACCGCTTCGCATATCATTCTGGCTACAGGTGCTCGTTCGCGTGAATTGCCAAATCTTCCACAGGATGGTAAGAAAATTATTGGTTACCGTCAGGCTATGACCTTACCGGCACTACCTAAATCGATGGTGGTTGTAGGTTCTGGCGCTATCGGCTCAGAGTTCGCTTATTTTTATCAATCTATTGGAACGCAAGTTACTCTGGTTGAATTTATGCCGGAAATCGTTCCCCTGGAAGATGAAGAAGTTTCCAAAACGCTGGCTCGTTCCTTTAAAAAGATGAAAATGAACGTGCTTACAAGTGCATCCGTTGAATCGGTAGATGCGTCCGGTGAATTGTGTAAAGTTAGTATCAAGACTAAAAAGGGAATTGAAATTCATGAAGCCGAGATTGTGCTTTCAGCAGTGGGTATCACACCTAATTTAGAGAATATTGGCATCGAAGAGATGGGTATTCAACTTGAAAATGGGAAGATAAAGGTAGATGATTTTTACCGTACGAATCTGCCGGGTGTGTATGCCATTGGTGATATCGTTCATGGCCCGGCTTTAGCGCATGTGGCTTCTGCTGAAGGAATTACTTGTGTGGAGAAAATTGCCGGCATGCATGTTGAACCAATCGATTATTCCAATATTCCCGGATGTACTTATACGAATCCTGAGGTTGCTTCAGTCGGAATGACTGAAAAGAAAGCTATCGAAGCTGGATATGAAATTAAAGTAGGTAAGTTTCCTTTTACAGCTTCCGGGAAAGCGAGTGCAGCCGGCGCCAAAGACGGTTTTGTGAAATTGATTTTTGATGCTAAATATGGCGAACTGCTGGGTGGCCACCTGATTGGTGCTAATGTGACCGAAATGGTAGCTGAACTGGTAGTTGCACGTAAACTCGAAACAACCGGCCATGAGATGATTAAAGCAATTCATCCGCACCCAACTATGTCGGAAGCAATTATGGAAGCCGCTGCCGCTGCTTATGGCGAAGTGATTCACATCTAATAAAAGAAATTCAGATAGCTAAGTAATTAGTTCTCCGAAAAATAAAATCATCTTAAATTGCTCTCCTTTACCATGTAAAGCGGGCGGTTTAAGATGTTTTTATTAGATCCAAATGGTGAGATGATTGAAACGAATGGAGCAAAAAAAAAGGATACTTCTGTATCCTTTCGGTAAGTTTAGAAATAGTTTTCAAGTTTTTTCCGTAAATCTTCATAATTCGTGATGACCGGGAATTGTGGAAATTCGTCGATTACATTTTGTGGTGGACGATATAAGATTCCCTGATCGGCGGCCATGAGCATACTGGTATCATTGTAGCTGTCACCCATGGCAACCACCTGATACTCGAGTGAATGCAGCGCCTCAACAACTTTCCGTTTTGGATCCGGCTGCCGCAAATTATAATCTACAATCATTCCACGTTCATCGGTCGTGAGATGATGACACAATAAAGTAGGTCGGCCTAACTGAGCCATTAAAGGGTCAGCAAATTCCCGGAAAGTATCTGAAACAATAATCACTTGCATCTTGGTCCGTAGCCAGGTAAGAAATTCGAAAGCCCCTTCCATGGGCTCAATCGTTGCAATTACATCCTGAATATCTTTCAGCGTGAGTTTATGTTCTTCCAAAATCCGTAAACGCCTCTTCATCAGAACATTATAATCCTGAATATCGCGTGTGGTGAGCTTCAATTCTTCAATTCCGGTTTTCTTGGCAACATTAATCCATACTTCGGGAACCCAGACTCCTTCCAGGTCGGAACACAATATATACATGCAGTAATTTTTATTTAATGATAATTGGTTGTTAAATATTGTTTAAATGCCTGATAATCATTATTTAATTTGTCGAATGATTCAGGAAGATGTTCAATTCCTTTCAAACTCTCGGGAAGTTCAGGGTCGATTTGGAGAAGTTTCAGGATTTCTTCCGGGAATTTAGCAGGATGGGCCGTCTCGAGAGAAACACAAAGCTGATGGGCGTCTTCCGGATGCTCGTTTAGATAATTCATTAATCCTTTCCAACCGACACTTCCATGAGGCTCAAGCATCACCTGATGTTGTTTCCAGGTTGCAATGATAGTCTCCCGGGTTTCTGCATCGCTAACCGAAGAAGCAAAAATTTCCTTTCGCATCAGCTCCATATCAGGTTGTTGATGGATGTTTCCTTTTTCATCCATAACTCCTCCATATAAGGCAACCAGTCGTGCCAGATTGCTTGGGTGCCCCACATTCATCGCGCTGGATAGACAGTTTCGGGAAGGTTCAATTTTTGAATAGGTTCCATCTTGCCAAAAAGTGGTAAATTCATCATTATCATTGGTTGCAATGACAAATTTGCGAACCGGAAGACCCATTTTCAAAGCCAGAACGCCACCCATCATATCGCCAAAGTTACCTGAAGGAACCGAGAAAATGATACTGTCATCGGGCTGTCCTTTCCGTAATCGACTGAAGGAATAGAAGTAATATACAATCTGTGGAACTAATCTTCCGATGTTAATTGAATTGGCAGAAGATAAATCCAGGTAATTCAGCTCAGGGTCAGAAAATGCTTCTTTTACCAGGGCTTGACAATCATCAAATTTTCCTTTTAATTCGATGGTTTTCACATTCTTACCGAGGGTTGTCATTTGTTTCCGCTGCCGATTGGTGACTTCCCCTTCTGGAAATAGAACCAGCACCTGAATACTGTCAAGTCCATAAAAAGCATTGGCAATAGCGCTGCCTGTATCGCCTGAAGTGGCGGTCAGTATCAGCAGTTTCCGCTGGTCTTGTTTCAGGTAATGATTCATCAGCCGTCCCATCATCCTTGCGGCGAAATCTTTGAATGAGGCAGTTGGCCCCTGATCAAGTCGCATGATAAATTGGCTGGCAGTCACCGGCTCCAAAGGCACCTCGAAATTGTAAGCATCTTTGCAAAGTGCATACAAAACTTCCGGGTCAATCTCGCCGACTAAAAAACGGTGAAGCACTTCAAAAGCAATTTCGAAATAAGGCTTCGAGGAAAAGGCCGCAATTTCATCTTTCGTAAAAGTCGGAATTTGTTCCGGCATGAAAAGACCTTTATCGCCGGCCAAACCTTTTAGAAGCGCTTCACGGAAGTAAACTCCCGGGGTTTTAAGATTGGTCGAATAAAAAGTGATAGGGTTCATAGGTTTATCCAAGTTTGGCAGAAGAGGCGCCACCGGCAGAAAACTCCGGAGAGCTGTGAACAATTACTTTTCCATCTAAAGTGTCGAGAGCCTGGCTCAAATCAGCAATAATATCATCGGCATGTTCCATCCCTACATTTAAGCGGATAAGGTTAGCCGGAATATTGGCCAGTTTCCGACCTTCTTCTCCTTGTTGAGAATGGGTTGAAATGGCTGGAATCGTTGCAATTGATTTTACACGACCCAGGTCGGTTGCACGATAAATCCGTGTAAATGCATCAAATACCTTGCGGGCTGCCTCTGCTCCACCTTTTACACAGAATGACATCAGGTGACCGTAACGATTTACTTTTTCACCGTCTTTATCAGAATCTACCAGGAATAAGTATTTGGAAGCCAATGGATAAAGTGGGTGAGTTTCAAGTCCGAGATATTCTACTTTTTCAATATGCGGATGTTTCTCGAGGAAACGGGCAATTTTCATGGTAGTTTGGCTGGCCTGATCGATGCGTGAACGTAAGGTACGAATATCGTTGATAGCCATCATGGCATTCATCGGGGAGATATTCGGACCATTATCACGATTTGGTAAGGTTTTGATATAGGCTGCGAAATCGGCTTTCATTCCTTCATTATCGATATTCGAAGTCAGGTTCTTTTTGGCAATAACTGCGCCGATAATTCCGAATCCGCTGGTAGCCATTGTTTTGGTAACCGAGTGGATAACGATATCTGCTCCATGAGCCAGCGGACGCATCAAAGCCGGAGTGGCAACGGTAGCATCAACAATCAAAGGAAGCCCGTGTTTATGAGCAATTTCAGCCACTTTGGCGATATCAAAGAAAGCCAGACCCGGATTGCTGGGCAGCTCACCATATAAAAATCGGGTATTTTCATCAATTAATGATACCCATTCAGCCATATCGTTTGAATGAATCACTTTGCGCCATTCGATTGCACGTTCTTCATCTTTTCGAATATTAAACTGTTGATAGGTACCGCCATACACTTGGGAGGTGGCCACGAAATTCAACTTTTGACCTGGTTTTTTAGGATCAACCACCAGGAAAGGTTCAACTGCCGAAAGGATGGCTGACATACCGGAGGATGTAGCACAGCAGCCGGCATCGATTCCGGTTTCGTAGGTTTCTAAAAGGGCTAATACCCCTTCTAGATAGTACATACTTGGATTGGCAATCCGTGAATAGCACCAGGTTGGAATTTGATAGCTCAAAGCAGCTTCCATTTCGTCGGAATCACGATATGCCTGTGAAGTGGACATATAGATTGGCTCAATCGTTGAGCCCTGGTTAAAATCGAGTGCTTCCTGCATCGAATACACGCCATGAACGGCGATCGTATCGAAGCGGCACTTTTTCATGTTTTCCAAATAGTTAGCATGCCATACGGCAGAGCGTTTCCCAGCCTCAATGTAATGTGAAAGTCCTTTACTCATGATGATTAGTAATTTATATTCTGTTTGATTAAAATATCGTTCAGCTTTATAGTTTGCCAAATATAGTTTAAAAAAATCCGCCGATGTTTGCCCCCAAATTTGCATCCTGCTTTTTTATGGGGATTATCTTCTGTAATAAATTGAATATCAAATTGATATGATTTAAAAATATGCTGAATAGCATGTATCAAATTTGTTTCTACATTTGTCGCCTCAAGAATGAAGGAAATAGGATGAGCAAGCAATGGAAAGGTTTGATTTATGCAGGGATTACAGCATTGTGTTGGGGCTTTTTAGCCATTGGGCTAAAAGTGGCATCCACCTTTGTTTCGTCTGTTGATATAGTATGGTTTCGCTTTGGGGTTGCCTTCATTTTTTTATTTGGGTATTTTCTGATACAATCTCCCTCCAGCCTTCAGATTTTATGGAAGCCGCCAGTTAAACTGATAGCTGCAGCTGTTTTGCTGGGGGTTAATTATATCGGTTTCATGTACGGCGTTGTATATACCGATCCGAATGTTTCCCAGGTGCTTATTCAGATAGGACCTGTCTTACTGGGCGCAGCCGGATTTTTTCTGTTTAAGGAAAAAATCAACAAATGGCAGGCTTTAGGATTTGTGATTGCTGCCATTGGATTATTCCTGTTTTATGCCGAAAATCTTAAGGAATTCATCGCTAACCCCGGACTTTTTAATAAAGGTGTGTGGTGGATTCTCCTTGCTGCGATTGCATGGACAGCCTATGCTATCTTTCAAAAACAATTACTTCCAACCATCCCCGCCATGAAAATGAATATGTTCATTTTTGGACTGCCCATGCTTTTTTACGCCCCTTTCGTCGATTTTTCATCCCTGGCTGTATTGAGTTTCTGGCAATGGATTTTGCTAATTTCCTTAGGCCTGAACACTTTGATTGCCTATGGAACGCTAGCTCTGGCTTTACAATATGCGGATACCAATAAAGTATCTGTTATTATCACCATGAATCCAATTATTACCATGATATTAATGGCTGGGATCAGCTATTTTGAAGTGAGTTGGATGGAAGGCCGGATTCTGTCCTTCCAGGCAATGCTTGCAGCTCTCCTTGTGATTGGTGGAGGAACTATGGCTGTGTTGCTAAAATCGAAAAGAAAGTAGCTGAAAATCACTGTTTCAGCATGTATGTGAGATATGTTTTACAAATACTTGGTAAACTAATAGAAATCACTACTTTTGCCGCTCAGGAAATTATGGGGATGAGAAATAAATTGTTTCTCTGAAACCCCTAGAATTCCCGGAATGTGCTACCGGATGTTTCAAAAAAAAACTGAATTATTAACTAATTGTTTAATTTTAATTGATTTACTGTGGAGAAAGGTAAAGTTAAGTGGTATAATGAGAACAAAGGATATGGTTTCATTTTATCACAGGATGGTAAAGAAATTTTTGTTCATAAATCAGGATTGTATAGTGCTTTCCTGGGCCTCTATGAAAATGAAGAGGTAGTTTATACGCTCACTAAAGGCCCCAATGGGCCTCAAGCCGTAAACGTGAAAACCGTAAAATAGTCCGATGAATAAGTTCCCCTGGGGACATTCCCGGCGGTTTAATGCATACACCCAGTATTTACAACAAAAATACAGGGCCCG
>JAIPAR010000010.1 GCA_021739985.1 Bacteroidales bacterium
CAGTTTTTTAGTGATTATTTAACGAGCCGGGAGAAAACCCTCTGTTAGGGGATCAGCATCGTCCGAAATATCAGAAAAGGCGGGCCCGACAAAACCATTAGTCATAAATCATTAACCATTAATCATTCACCATTAATCATTAATCATTCACCATTAACCATTAGCGCGCCCCGAAAGCTTTCAGGATTAAACCGCACCCTTAACCTTAACCTCAGCGTGCGTTAGGGATTGCAGTGGAAAGCCCGCAGCGAGCCACTCCTACGAGTAGGAAAGAGGCGCGAGGAAGAAGGATTTCACGGATTTGAACGGATTACACGGATGCGCTCGCGAGGACTTGGAGCGGAAAGCCCGACCCGAAGGGGAACGCCCAAAAAATGTTGATTTGTTGATTCGTTTATTTGTTTAATCGTCCCGAAATCGCTTCGCTCTCGGGATTCCGCTACGCTCAATTGATTTTTTTCAACGCAGTCGTATTTCTTCTTTCTTCGTTCCTCCTTCCTCTTTCCTCTAGACCGAAGGTCGTTCCTCCTTCCTCCTTCCTCCTTCCTCCTGATTGATGAACCTGTGGACTTAACAACTTGCGAAAGATGTCGAATTAGTTCATACCTGGCAGGTTTGACTTCATAGTTGGTAAGGCACTTTCAAAATTTCCCCACTACCTTTCACGGTAAAAAATATTTAGACTCGTATTGTCAAACCCAAAAAGTTACACACATATCACACAAGGTCAAGCCATGATCTCTAACATCGAATGCATATCAAAAAACATCAAATCTTGGATCAAAACATCGAATGTATATCACAACACATCAAATCTTGAATCAAAACATCGAATGTGCATTAAAAAACATCAAATCTTGAATCAAAACATCGAATGTATATCACAACACGTCAAATCTTGATTGCAAATCTTAAATATGCCTTCTAAACCGACAGAAATCTTACATCATTTATTATAAATCGTTTATCATACTTCAAAATTCACATGTGAAACCCGAAAATTTACTATATCAGATTGGAATCGGACTGATACCGAAAATTGGCACTGCACACGCCCGAAAACTTATAGCCTATACCGGTAGCGCTGAAGCAGTTTTTCAAGAAAAGGCAGGAGTTCTGGAAAAAATCCCTGGAATTGGCAGGTATATTGCCAGACAAATTACCGGAAACGCAGCGCTGATTCGGGCGGAGGAAGAAATTCGCTTCATGGAAAAGAATCAGATAAATGCGCTTTACTTTCAGGATTCGGAGTTTCCATACCGGCTTAAAGAATGTGAAGACGGACCCATTCTTATCTTTTATAAAGGAAAAGTAGATTTTAATCATCAAAAAATAATCAGCATCGTTGGAACCCGCAAACCCACCGCCAATGGCCGGCAATTTACCAACGAGCTAATTGCCAACCTGCAGGCTCTTGGCCAATCTATCCACATTGTTAGCGGACTGGCTTTTGGTATCGACATTATTGCTCATAAAGCCAGCCTGAAAGCAGGTTTTAACACGCTGGCAGTACTGGCCCACGGTCTTGACAGACTATATCCTCCTGAACACCGGGAAACATCCGGGCAAATTATTCAGCAAGGGGCTCTGGTTAGCGAATTTCTCTCCCTCACCAATCCTGACCCTCAGAACTTTGTGAAGCGCAACCGAATCATTGCCGGGTTGGCCGATGCAACGATTGTGATTGAATCCGGAGCCAAAGGGGGTTCACTGATTACGGCTGATATTGCCAATTCCTATAATCGCGATGTCTTTGCGATGCCGGGCCGGGTTAAGGATGATATGTCGCTTGGATGCAATGCACTAATCGCCGAAAACAAAGCCATGCTTCTGCGCTCAGCGGATGATTTAGTCAAAGCCATGGGCTGGCAGACACATCCCAAAAAACATATCATCCAAACCAAACTCTTTCATGAACTTCGGCCTGAAGAGCAACAAATTATTGCTGCGCTCCGGGAACAAAATGATCAACAAGTAGATACGCTGGCATCTCAAGTCGCTTTACCTGTCTCCTTATTAAATGCTCTTTTGCTTCAGCTTGAGTTCGCCGGAATCCTGCAAGTCCTTCCAGGTAAAGTCGTTCGCCTAATTTAGTTCCGGTTTATATTTTTTTTCATGTTTACTTGGATTCTGTCTCCCGAAAAGATTACATTTGTTACCGGAGCCAATTCCGCAATTTAATCAATATGGAAAGAAATATCAGCTTGCATATCAGCCAGTTGCTCGCACAGCACGACTGTGTGATTCTTCCATCTTTTGGGGCATTCATCGCCAATAATAAGCCGGCACTTGTCGATTTAAAACGGGATTATTTTACAGCTCCCCGGCGCGAAATTTCTTTCAACCGAAGTTTACGACAAAGCGATGGGCTACTTGCTCATCAGCTTGCCCAATCAAACAGCATCAGCTATTCAGAAGCTTCCCGTCAACTTGCCGAGCTTGTAAAAAAGATTGAATTCATCCTGGAAGCAGAAAAGGAATTTACCTTCCCGGGAATTGGAGTCTTCTATTTACATGCGGATAAAAGCGTGGTTTTCAAATCCTTTGAGAATGAATCCATTTTCCCGGCTGCATACGGTCTTAGCTCGTTTCATTACCCCAAAATCCATGCACTTAATCCTCCAAAAGGACTTAGTCAGGGTACTCGAAAAGTATTGAAAAACAGCCTTTTATACATTCCGCTTGCTCTAGCTCTTACCATTGCTCCTTTCCAGATGCAAAAACATTCCGATCAGCTTAGTAGCACGTTCGGACTGGAACCTTTTTTCTTTGCAACGACTGAATCAAGTGAAGGAACATCGACAAGCCTAAGTAGCACCTCCGCTTTCGTGCATCCTGCTCTTAGCCAACTTGAACAAGCTATGCTGGAAGTAAAATCATTAAAAGAGCAGTATCAACAACAGGACAACCACCGGTATTTTATCATCGCTGCATCCTGGCCGGGAGAGAAAGGAGCTCAGGCAAATCAGCAAAAGCTTATTGCCAAAGGGTATAAATCCCGCATTTTAAAAGGTGAAAATGGTCGTTACCGCGTTTCATGCGCATCATTCAAAACCATGCAAGAGGCTGAGAATGCAATCGCTACCTATCGGAAACAAATTCATCCGGAAGCCTGGATTTACGTTACCCGATAATCTATATATTCCACATTCTCCCATTTCCTGAAAGTCTTATTCCCGAACTACTATAGTTACCCTGATTTTCCTTATCCAACGAATTTATTATAAGCCTAATCACTTACATGAGGGTAATGTTATTCAAAAAGCTCTCTGATATCTTCGAGCTTGAATCCCATAAAACGAATTCATTATAAGCCTATTCACTTACATGAGGGTAATGTTATTCAAAAAGCTCTCTGATATCTTCGAGCTTGAATCCCATAATTGGATTATTTGAATTGATAAACTGATCGGCCAGTCCGCGTTTTCGTTCCTGCAAAACCTGAATTTTTTCCTCGATACTATCTTCACTGATAAATCGATACACAAACACCTTTTTCTGCTGACCAATTCGATGCGCACGGCTCACAGCCTGCATTTCCACGGCCGGATTCCACCAGGGGTCTAGAATCAAAATATAATCAGCCTGAGTAAGATTTAAACCAACACCGCCAGCTTTCATCGATATAAGAAAAAACAAACGCTTTTCATCCTGCTGAAATTCTTCAATGATTTGTTCCCGACCTGTACTAGCTCCGGTCAGATACGAATAGCTCCATTCGCGTTCAACAAAATTCTGTTTCAAGATATCCAGGTGCTTAACAAAATTACTGAATATCAATACTTTATGCTTTTCTTCGCGTAAATTCTCCAGTGTTTCAATCACTTGATCCAATTTCCCGGAACCTTGATTATAATCCGATTCAATCATCACCGGATGATTAGCCAATTGACGAAGTTGCTGAATTCCCCGCAAAATTAGCATGCCGCTCTTACTCATTCCCTGTGTCTCAATCGCCTGAAGCAAACTATTCCTAAGCTGATTTTTGTACGTCTGATACAATTCTTTTTGTTCAGGGACCATCTCACAATAGCGAACCAATTGCGTTAAATCCGGCAAATCGGATGCTACTTCTTCTTTGGTTCGACGTAAAATAAAAGGACGTGTCAGGGTCTTTAATTTTTCAGCTTGTTTAAGATTCGCTCCCGCTTCGACCGGTTGGATATACTGCTTTTTAAAAAACTCAAGATTTCCAAGTAATCCGGGGTTCAGGAAATTCATTTGAGCCCATAAATCCTTCAAACTATTTTCGATAGGAGTGCCCGTTAAAACCAACCGATGGGCCGGCTGAAGCTCCATAACCGCCTGATATATTTTTGATTCCGGATTTTTGATTGTTTGACTTTCATCTAAAATCACATAATTCCAGGCATAATTTTTAAGTACCTCGATGTCGTTTCGCAAGGTGCCATACGAGGTAATTATCAAAGCATGTGTATCGAATTGCTTATATGTTAATTTGGATTTAGTGCGTTTTGCTCCCACAAACAACATTACACGTAAGGATGGAGTAAACTTTTTTATCTCATTATGCCAATTATGAATCAATGAAGTAGGGACAACGATTAAGCTGGCCGGTAGCGAAGTATTGGGCTGATCTGCCGAAGAATAATCTGGCTGGTCAGCTTTTGTAGCTTTTGCTTTTCGTTCAGGCTCTGAAATTATAAGTGGAGGTTCCTCAAAAAGGGAAAGCTGCTTGCCCGGATATGTCTGAACAATAGGGGATTGAACCTGAGTCACAGGGCCATCGCTTTGATATAATTTTTGAAGCAAGGTCAGTGTTTGGAGTGTTTTTCCCAGCCCCATATCATCAGCCAGGCAGCCACCAAATTGATGATGGTGCAAATACATCATCCAATTATATCCTTCAGCCTGATAAGGTCTTAGCGAAGCCCGAACCGCTTTAGGCAATTCGCAGGACGGAATCTCCGACAACGTCTCCATTTGATCACTTTTCGCGAGAATTAATCCTGATTTCTGACTGGACGCCTGCCGTACCAAATTAAAATAATGCTTTCGGATACTCAAGCCATTCCCGGAGTCAATACTATGAGCAAATACAGGTTCTAGACTCAAAAACCATTCTTCCGGAATCAAACCAACAGTTCCGTCGGGCAGCGGGAATTCACGAATCCCCCGGGCGATATAAGGTCTTAGCGCCAGCATGGAAAACGAAAAAGAACCAAACCTAACCTGGCCTTTCAAATCAAACCAATCCAGTTTATGGCTATTTGCTTCCCAATCCAGCTCAATAGAGCATTCCTCAAGCTGATATTTCTTCGCCCCAAAGTGCTGCTCCAGCCGAATACCATGTTGAGTTAAACGCTCCGGGTTGGAACTAAGCCATCGTAAAACCCTATCCAGACTTTGACCTTCCGGGAGGATGTAATATCCTTCCTTATACAAGTTAAGCCCCTCATTTTCAAGAGCTTTCATGTATTTTTTCTCTTTCGGGGTATTTCGGTGATAACGCGTAAAAAAATACTCACCTTCATTCCAGTAGAAGACTACTTTTGATTGCTCCTTCGCAGCAGAAGCAAACGCCACCTCTTCCGCATATTCAAACTGAAGTCGAAAAATATACTCATGAAAGACCCCTACTTCACCGGTTAAAACAGGAGTAGGCGCCAGATTCAAATCCTTCACCTGGAAACCTATCGTACGAACATCATAATTCACCAAAGCGTTATATACAAAGGATTCGAGATACTTTCGGACGGCAGATGGAGGAATGACAATATGTTGTTTTTCGAAGAATGGCTGAAGTTTCTTTCCGTCAATTTCTTCGAAATACAGGACCCGGTTCCCTATTAAAAGATAACAGGGAAACTGGAGCAATAAAACGGCCGAAGAGCGGAAAAGCTTAAATTCTTCCTCTCCCACTTTTACACTCAAGTAATAGTATAATTCATCTTGATTGCGGATAAAATTGAAAATCGTCCGCGCTGAAGAGGATGAATAGCTAAGGATATCATGTTGAAAAACCTTCTTGGGTCGGTAATCAGACTTATACAAAGGTAATTTTTCCTGGAGGCAGATTTGAAGGATTTGATGAATTTTTCGACTGATAAACGGAAGAATATGATGATTCAATAAGCCCGGGTCTATTTTTTTATAAAATTCAGCATATCCAACTTTCTTCTTCCCGAAACGTTCCAGAATTTTCTCATCACTAATGGAGTCACACAATGTAACCAGCTGTTTTTCAATAGGTAAAAGAGCAGAATAGCTTTCACCTCCCGGAGTTATACGCTCGGTTACATGCCGATATCCACCCGAGCTGTCAGGAACGGTAAGATAAGCTCCGGCACTCCAGCCAAATTTGGCATGATTGAGTAATATGATAGAGAATTCTTTTTTCACCTTGTCTATTCCCTCTGCTACAAACCGTCAAAGATACGATATTCAGGTTCAACCTTCCAAGGCTCCGAACAAAAAGAACTACCAAAATCTTACCTTCCGGCGATGTTTTCTCATCCAATATTCATTCAAAAAAAATAGAAAACAAATTACACTTTCATCCAAAATCAACCACTTACAGTCCAAAACTTCATTCCTCGTTCATTATCATCCCCAATCCATCCTATACATCTCCAATCTTCCTATTCATCCCCAATCAACCTATACATCCCCAAAATTTCCATTTCATCCCTGAATATCAACCTAATAGATATTCCATTCATTCTTCATCCCAATGAAAAATCACAACTGGAGAAAGGATTGAAGAAACTACCCTTTCCAGCCAAATCAACAAAAAACCATCGCTATTGTAATCCCAGGCTTTCTTTTAATTTCATCCCAATGAAAAATCACAACTGGAGAAAGGATTGAACAAACTACCCTTTCCAGCCAAATCAACAGAAAACCATTTTTACTGTAATCCCAGGCTTTCTTTTAATTTCATCCCAATGAAAAATCACAACTGGAGAAAGGATTGAACAAACAACCCTCCTGCCAAATCAACAAAAAACCAATTTTATTGTAATCCCAGGCTTTCTTTTAATTTCATCCTAATGAAAAATCACAACTGGAGAAAGGATTGAAGAAACTACCCTTTCCAGCCAAATCAACAGAAAACCATTTTTACTGTAATCCCAGGCTTTCTTTTAATTTCATCCCAATGAAAAATCACAACAGTAAGAAGGATTGAAGAAACAACCCTTTCCTGCCAAATCAACAGAAAACCATTTTTATTGTAATCCCAGGCTTTCTTTTAATTTCATCCCAATGAAAAATCACAACAGTAAGAAGGATTGAAGAAACAACCCTTTCCTGCCAAATCAACAGAAAACCATTTTTATTGTAATTGCAGGCGTTCATTTAATCCGGCAACAAAACAAGGGAGAAGAAAAGCGTGAAAATTCGTTCCAATCGAAGTCCTTACTTATCAGATTGTCGGAGAAAAGCGTGAAAATTCGTTCCAATCAAAGTACTTACTTATCAGATTGTCGGAGAAAACCGTGAAAATTCGTTCCAATCGAAGCCCGTACTTATCAGAATGTCAGAGAAAAGCGTAAAAATTCGTTCCAATTAAAGTCCTAACTTATCAGATTGTCGGAGAAAACCGTGAAAATTCGTTCCAATCGAAGCCCGTACTTATCAGAATGTCAGAGAAAAGCGTAAAAATTCGTTCCAATTAAAGTCCTAACTTATCAGATTGACGGAAAAAAGCGTAAAAATTCGTTCCAATCAAAGTCCGTACTTATCAGATTGTCGGAGAAAAGCGTTAAATATCCTATTAATCAAAATATTTACTAATCCGATAGAGCAATTCATCTTTGTTACGACGGGAAACCGGAATCATTTTTCCCTTCTTGGTAACCACAATACTATCCTTACTAATAAATTTATCGACATAATTGATATTGATAATCCAGGAATTATGCACACGCATAAATCGCTCATTATCAATCTCATCCAATATCTCCTTTAATCGTTTGGAAATGAGTATCTTCTTATCACGGTTATATAGATAGATGATAGAGTAGCTGCCATCAGCTTCCAGGCATTCAATTTCCTTGACCAACACAAACTCAATACTATCACGAGTTACAACTCGAATCCGTTTTTCCTGATACTGGAGCGTACTTTGCTGCTGTTTAAACTGACCTTCCTGAATCGAAGCGACTTGTCGTCTGGTAATAATCCGAGAGATGGAGTACAAGACCTCCGGCTCCTGCAGCGGCTCGAGCAGAAAATCCTGAGCCTGCATCTTAATCGCTTGTAAAGCATATTCTGATTGATTGGAATAGAAGATAATATCAGGATTCCCTCGCTTACAATTTTCCAGACATTCCGAATGCATCAATTCATAAATAATTGGATTTATAAAGATAATATCCGGCTCAAAACTTTGGCAAGCGGCCTCACAATCTTCCTGATTTGCTACATATTTAATATGTTGGATGGGAAGGCTGGGGTGTTTCTTCTTAATATTTATAATACTAGCATAAACCCCGCTTTTTTCTCCAATAATTAACACATTGTACAACTTCTCCATACCCTTAAGGATTTACAACTATAAACAATGGTAATAACAAAGCTCCAAAATTCGCAGTTTTCCCTGGTATGAAATTAGAATTCTCTTCCAACGAATTCTGTTACTCGAATATAGAAGATATCCTCCTGATAATCAAGTATCCATATGAGAATATCTGCTTTTTTTTCATATTTAGGAATATTTTCTCTATTTCTGCATACTTCACAAAAATATCCATTGAACTTACCTAACAAAGTCTCAAAAAAAAGTAAAATAAAGAAATTCCGGCAACAATTTCATCTATTTTTCATCAGTCCGGCAATCCTGACTATTTTCAAAACCCTCACAGGGAAGGAAAATTCCGGCAACAATTTCATCTATTTTTCATCAGTCCGGCAATCCTGACTATTTTCAAAACCCTCACAGGAAAGGAAATTTCCGGCATTCCATTTCCTATTGGAGTGGTGAATCCGGCCCTGTTCCGAAACCCTCGACAGTTTCAGTCCATCGTGCGATACTACGTGGGGAGGTATCGAAGCCGGATTCATCTGCAAGATACAATCGTAGAATTGGAAAGTGGTAAAAAAGCACTAATCATCAAATTATCTTTTATACCTGGCAATGATTAGTACATACTTGGCAAAAAAAAATCCCGCAATTGCGGGATTCCTCTTTCAATTTTTATGTGGATTAGCCTAAAGCATCAGCTCCTCCGACGACTTCCAAAATCTCATTGGTAATAGCAGCCTGACGAGCTTTGTTGTAATGCAATTTAAGCTCACGAATCATGTCTGAAGCATTATCGGTTGCTTTGTGCATAGCAGTCATACGGGCACCATGTTCAGCGGCGTTTGAATCGAGAACTGCTTTGTAAAACTGAATCCGCAATGATTTAGGAATCAATTCATTAACAATAAAATCCTTACTTGGTTCGAAGATATAATCATTCTTTTTCTGTTTATTAGCCTTAACAGACTTATCTTTCAGTCTAACGGGAAGGAATTGTTCATGGGTCAGAACCTGAGAAGCAGCGTTTTTAAACTGATTATAAACCAGGTCGATGCGGTCGTATTCGTTGGAAAGGAATTTTTCCATCAGAACTGTTGCAAAGGTGGCCACATGTTCAAAGGATAAATCTTCATAGATTTCCGGATGCATTTCTTTGATAGCAATTTTCCGGAAGCGCAGCAAATCGCCGGCTTTTTTACCAAAGGTAATAATATCAACTTTTCCGGCCTGATATTGTTGGGCATAATCCGATTCGAGCAAGTTCATAATCCTTTTGGCCACGGCAGAGTTAAAACCTCCGCAAAGCCCCCGGTTTGAACTTACAGCCACGATTAAAACCCGTTCAGGGTTACGTTGCTGGCCGTAAGGATTATCATCATTTTGATCCATATTGGCAGATAAATCGGACAAGATATCATGCAGCTTATTGGCATAGGGCCTCATTTGAATGATGGCATCCTGTGCTTTTCGTAAGCGTGCCGCCGATACCATCTTCATCGCGCTGGTAATCTGCCGCGTTGAGGTAACCGATGTAATTCTGACACGTATTTCTTTTAAACTCGCCATGCTTCAGGCTATTTGTTGATTAATAAGTATTTGACAGGTCGCGTGCAACTTTTTCCATGATGGCCATGCCTTCGTCTGTCAGTTTACCGGCTTTCAGTTCAGCAAGCACATTGATGTGTTTAGATTCCAGGTATTGCAGATAATTGGTTTCAAATTCACGCACTTTACGTACAGGAACAGCTTGCAATAAACCTTTCGTTCCCAGATAAATAATGGCTACCTGCTTTTCAACCGACATAGGTGAATACTGACCTTGTTTAAGGATTTCTACGTTGCGGGCACCTTTGTCGAGAACCGCTTTGGTGGCTGCATCGAGGTCGGAACCAAATTTGGAAAATGCTTCCAACTCGCGATACTGAGCCTGATCCAGTTTCAAAGTTCCGGCAACTTTTTTCATCGATTTAATTTGAGCATTACCACCCACGCGAGATACCGAGATACCTACGTTAATAGCCGGACGAACCCCTGAGTTAAACAAGTTACTTTCAAGGAAAATCTGACCATCTGTAATTGAAATCACATTTGTTGGGATATAAGCTGAAACGTCACCGGCCTGGGTTTCGATAATTGGAAGTGCTGTTAATGAGCCTCCTCCTTTTACCAAATGGCGGATTGAGTCAGGAATATCGTTCATTTGACGGGCGATTTCGTCTGAATTAATGACTTTAGCGGCACGTTCGAGCAAACGACTATGCAGATAAAAAACATCACCCGGATAGGCTTCCCGTCCCGGGGGGCGACGAAGCAACAACGAAACTTCACGATAGGAAACAGCTTGTTTCGACAAATCATCATAAATAATCAGGGCAGCACGTCCAGTATCCCGGAAAAACTCTCCGATAGAAGCCCCGGCATAAGGAGCATAAAATTGCAGAGCAGCCGGTTCAGAAGCAGTAGCAGAAACGATACAAGTATAAGGCATTGCACCGTTTTCTTCCAGAATTCGGGCAATATTTGCAACTGTTGAGCCTTTCTGACCCACAGCCACATAAATGCAATACACGGTTTCGCCTCGTTCGTAAAATTCTTTTTGATTGATAATAGTATCAATGGCAATAGCTGTTTTTCCAGTTTGACGGTCGCCAATAATCAGCTCACGTTGACCGCGGCCGATTGGAATCATAGCATCAATTGCCTTAATCCCCGTTTGTAGCGGTTCATTAACCGGTTGACGATAAATTACGCCGGGAGCTTTACGTTCCAAAGGCATTTCGTAACGTTCTCCCTGAATTGGGCCTTTGCCGTCGATAGGTTCTCCGATGGTATTGATAACACGTCCCAGCAAGCCTTCGCCCACTTTAATGGATGCGATGGTACGGGTACGTTTCACCAGGTCACCTTCTTTAATGCTGTCGGATTTCCCCATCAATACAACCCCAACGTTGTCTTCTTCCAGGTTTAAAACAATTCCAAGCACCCCATTGCTAAACTCAACAAGCTCATTTGACTGAACATGGGTAAGTCCGTACACGCGGGCAATACCGTCACCAACCTGAAGAACAGAACCAACTTCTTCCAGTTCGGCTTGTGTTTGAATTCCTTTTAATTGCTGTTTTAAAATTTCAGAAACTTCTGAAGGTTTAATATCTGCCATATATAGTTATGAATTTATTCTATTAATATTTTACTTCAAAATCGGTACTGATAAGACCACGGCGGATTTTTTCAAGCTTAAAGGAGGCGCTTGAATCGAGTTGTTTATCTCCAACACGAAGGACAAAACCTCCGAGCAATTCAGGTTTAACTTCGGGAAACATTTCAACGACCGTATTAAAATACTTTTCAGCAATACTTTTCACTTGAATCAGGGTATTTTCATCAACAGGTGCTGCAGTTTGAAAATGAGCCGATTGAATGCCTTTGCTTGCCCGATAGATATCCATATAGTTTCTGCAAATGGCCGGAATATAAGCTTCCCTATTATTAGTCAGCAGCAAGTGAAGGAAACCCATGGTGGCGGCATCCAGCGCTTTTTCGAACATCTTTTCAAAGATGGATGTTTTTTTGGAAGTTGGAATCACCGGGCTGTTAATCAACCAATTGAACTCAGAAGTTTCTTTCAGAAAAGCATTCAAAAACCGAACATCCCGAGTTTGCTGCTCAAGCCTGTTACTTTCAACGGCTGTCATGAACAGAGCTTTGGCGTAGCGTACAGCAATTTTACTTTCATTCATATCTCAGCGGTTTGCGCTTATTAATTCGGGTTAACTTGTTTCAATAAAGAGGCAATAAACTTCTTTTGCTCTTCAGGACTGGAAAGCTCTCTTTCAAGAATCTTCTTAGCGATATCAATCGACAATTCGGTTACTTGATTTTTAATATCCGTAATAGCAGCAGCCTTTTGATTTTCAATGGCTTCGCGTGCATTTTTAATAAGTTTGGATGCTTCAGCTCCTGCTTCTGTTTTCGCTTCGCGGATAATGGTTTCCTTAACCTCACGCGCTTCCCGAATGAGAATGTCCCGCTGGGATTTTGCTTCCAGGATAATTTTTTCATTATCAGCTTGCAACTTGTGCATTTCCATTTTTGCATCTTCGGCAGACTTCAAAGCACTTTCAATACTTACTTCCCGGTCTTTCAAGGATTTCAGAATTGGTTTCCAGGCAAATTTGCCCAGTATAAACAACACGATTGAAAATGATATCAGTGTCCAAAATAAGAGTCCAAAATCGGGATTAACTAAACCCATATATCTAATTTTTTAATTGGTTCATCTTTAAAAAAACCGGTTCCTGCCAACCGCAGGAACCGATAATCATTCTTAAACAAATAAGATAAGCAAACAAACAACGATTGCGAAGAAAGCAGCACCTTCAACCAACGCAGCGGCTAATACCATATTAGAACGGATATCACCAACAGCTTCGGGTTGACGAGCAATAGCTTCCATAGCGCGACCACCGATATTACCAATACCTAAACCAGCGCCGATTACAGCAATACCTGCACCGATACCTGCACCCATTTTAGCAATGGCGATGTCTGCTAACAGAACTAAAATACTTGAAATTGAAAACATAATAGTTGTTATTAAATGAAACAATACTTATTAATGATGATGTTCTTCGACTGCCATACCGAAATAAAGAGCCGAAAGGAAAGTAAAAACATAAGCTTGAATAAAAGCAACAAGCAATTCAAGCATAGTCATAAAGACAGTGAAAATCAGGGTCACAATTGAAACTCCATACCCTGCCCCAACATGAATTCCTCCGAAAATAAAAATCAAACTAAAGAAGCCGAGTGCAATAATATGTCCTGCGGTAATATTGGCAAAAAGCCGCACCATCAGAACAAAAGGCTTAATAAAAACGCCAATAATCTCAATCGGTATCATCAGTATTTTAAGCGCATGTGGAACCGGAGGCCAAAAAACGTGACCCCAATAGGCAGCTTTTCCACTAAAAGAAGTAATTGCAAACGTAATAACCGCAAAGACCAGGGTTACAGCAATATTTCCGGTGACATTAGCGCCTCCAGGGAAAATCGGAACCAGACCCAATACATTATTCAGAAAAATCAGCCAAAATACGGTCAGTAAATAAGGCATGAATCGCATGTAATGTTTTTCGCCGATTGAAGAACGAGCCACATCATCGCGTATGAATAAAATCAGAGGTTCCAGTAAGTTTTGCAAGCCGGTTGGCGCTTTTCCTTCTCGTTTCCGATAAGACTTTGCAACTGACAGGAAAACCCATACCAATATAATCATGCTAATCAACAAGCCGGTTACATTCTTGGTTAATGAGATATCCAGCGGTCTGACTTCTTCGTTTGCTTCGTTTAGATAAACGATTTTACCTTTATATTTTTCACTACTTGAAATATAGAAATCATTGTGAGATTCATGTCCATGATGAAAAGCGGAGGACATAAAAACAGTTAGTCCTTTTTCGGAGGTATAAAGAATGACGGGGAGCGGGATAGAGAAATGTTTTTCACCAAAGGTAGCAATGTGCCAATCATATGAATCGCCGATATGGTCCATGATAAATTTACCGGGTTCAAATTTTCCGTTATGCTCATCTGCATGTTCAGCCGGATGTTCTTCGGTATTAACTGGCGAATCTAATTGCTCAGTACCAGTTTGCAAGGAATCAATTGGTTCCTCTTCTGAAACCCACGCCGCAGCCTGGAATACAGAATAGGACAGCACAACTACAATAAATATCAATCGTTTCAGGGACTGTGTAGCAATCTCAACCATCAGACAACAGCTTATTATCATTAATTAAAGTTGCAAAAATATAAAATTCAACGATATAGGAACGGCTTTCGAGATAAAAAAGACTTTATTTAAGTATAAAGCTGCGTAAATAGCTTTTATTGGAAAAGGCTTACTTTGAGTCCATACAGGGTGGATTATTCTCATTTTCAAGATCCTTATCCTTCCCGGCGTTTTCAGCAGAAGACATATAAGGAATTGTAAAACGAAACATCGTACCCTTCTTCGGCTCACTTTCGAACCAGATGGTTCCGCCCAATAATTCAATGATGCCCTTCGTGATTGACAGGCCTAATCCGGCACCTTCATGATTTCGTTTCAGGCCTGAATCGGCTTGCGCAAAACGATTAAAAATGATAGAATGATAGGTTGGTGCAATACCTATACCAGTGTCTTGTACATAGAATTCCAGCACTTTGCATTTGCGGACATATCCAAAAACCACGGTTCCTTTTTCAGTAAACTTAATGGCATTGTTAATCAGATTAGTAAGAGCCTGATTAATCACATAGCGGTCGGTATAAATCATATCTTCGCCATCGGCAAGACCAAGTTCATAGCGGAATTCCAGCTTCTTGTGCAGCGCATCCTTAGAGAAGAAATGATGTTGATCTTTCATTACATCATTGAGAGAAAAGAAAAGGTTGGATAGTTGATATTGTCCTGTTTCAATTTTGGAGATATCCAGGATATTATTGACAATTTCAACCAGTCGTTTTCCACTTTTTTCAATCAAATCAGTGATTTCCTTTTTCTCCGAATCCTGAAGTTCTTCATTATTAATTACGTGGGTTAGACCGATAATTGAATTGAGCGGAGTCCGGATTTCATGCGAAACATTTTGAAGGAAAGCGGTTTTTAATTTCTCGGATTCCTCAATTTTTTGGATGGCCAGTCGAAGTTCTTCATTCTTTTTGGAAATAATTTCATTTTGTTCAATTATCTCACGTTGGTACTTAATCATTGGAGAGATGTCTCGTGCAATGATAACGTTCCCTATTTGTTGATCATCTCCTCTAACAAAAGGAGAAATAGTGATAGAAACAGGAAGTTGCGTTCCATCTTTGGTAGTCAGGGTTGAAGAGCCCTTTTTAGTTGCTTCAACCAGGAAATTCCGATACGACATATGCTCGGGCAGCAGGAGGCGGATATTTTCACGCTCCAGTTCTTCTTTCCCATAATTAAGAATGATGGCTGTTGCTGAATTCACTGAATTGATATAGCCGATAGCATCCACAACGATAAGCATATCGGTCATGGAGTTAAAAATATCTTCCAGAAAACCTTTGGTTATCGTAGAGTGATTAAGCTCTTCACCGAGAAGTTGGATACTAACAGCAAGGCTGTTTAAAACATCTTCCTCTTCGGTTAGTTCAAATTCCGAACGATATATATGGTGTGCATAATCTAATAAAGTACTGTTAAACTCATCAATTTGAGCTTCAATAAGATCCCGATGTTTATATTCCTTTTTAAGTAGAAGATTTAACTCATCAATAGCTGAGAATAAAGTTCTTTCCCATCCTTCATCCGGCTTGATAGAGTGATGAGCCCGAAGGCTTCTGACAATGTACTTTACAATGTCCTGAGGAGTGATTATTGTTGGCATTGTTTTTATTTAAACTGGCTTAGCCACTTCATGGCTTCCGCTTCATCCGTAAACAATTTGGTTGGAGACGGGTCTTTATAAATGGATGTGAAAAAGTTATACAAGATTCGATGTGTTTTAGATTTCACAAGAACAGCCACTGCTGTAATACCTTCGCCGGCATCCCGGTCGGATAAACGTTGCCGGGCTTCACGGCTGCCGGACTTTATTAATCGGATATCTGAAAGCATCGGATACGATTTCCCTTCAGTTAACTCCTGTCGAATCCTAATACCAGCATCAACAAACTCATAGGTAATGTAATCATAAAACCAGGTTACATACACAACCCCGTCTTCCAGACGAATGCTGAATCGATCATCCGTAAACTCTTTCATTTCAGATAGTTATTATATTATTATCGGAAAGATAGCATTGAAGTGGGGACTTCATTCTTTAACCTTAGTTGAAGCGATAAACACTTTAACACCCGTTTTTGTTTCATCCAATCGTAAAAATAATTTCGATTAGAATTCTATTCAAAGAACAAATTTCAACTTCAAGTATATCCAAATATCCGTCAGTGTTTCCACTAACAAAAATCGCAAAATATTTTAATGATTTACTTTTTTCAGAACATTTTTATTCTATTTTTATCATGTGAAAATTTTGGAATAGCATCTTTTTTAAACACCCTTACTGAAAATCAAATCTACTATGAATCAGAAGTCAGAATATCAACGAATTGTTGATACTGTGAATGAGATTAGTCTGATCGGAGAACAGAAGCGTTTAGGCCGGTTTTATACGGAAGATGAACAACTAGATGGTAGAATAATTACAGCACACAACAGAAAAATGATTCATTTCGGATCCTGCGGTTACCTGGGTTTGGAATTGGATCCGCGTCTGAAAGAAGCTGCCATTGAAGCTGTTAAGAAGTATGGAGCCCTGTTCGCCTCATCCAGGCTATACGCATCCACTGGAAACTATCTTGAGCTGGAAAGTCTTCTTTCCACCTTATTTAACGCACACATCGTGCTAACCACTAACGTGTCCATGGGACATCATTCAGTAATGCCCATCGTTATCGGAAGAAATGATTTAGTCATTTACGACCAGCAAGCGCATATCAGTATGCATGAACTGGCTTACAAACTACGTCATTTTGGAACGGACATAACGATTCTGCGGCATAATCGTCTCGATGAACTGGAAGAAAAAGTACTGGAAAGTAAAAGTAAGTACGAAAAAATCTGGTACGTTATCGATGGTGTGTACTCTATGTTTGGCGACTTGCCTCAGACTGAAAAGCTGGTAAGCTTGTTGGACAAACACAAAAAACTCTATTTGTATGTGGACGACGCGCATGGAATGAGTTGGGCCGGAAAAAACGGCGCCGGCTATACCCTGAGCCGTGTTGAGCTGCATCAGAAAATGATTATGGCGACTTCTATTGCGAAAGGATTTGGTTCTTGCGGTGGTGTTTTCCTGTTTAAAGACCTCGAACTCAGAAATCGGGTCAGACGATGGGGAGGCCCTCTAACCTACTCTGGACCGCAAGAACCCGCAACGATTGGAGCAGCAATAGCCTCAGCCAAAATTCATCTTAGCGATGAAATTTATGAGCTTCAAAATCAACTGCAGGAAAAAATTGCTTTTTGCAATTATATCATGCAGGAGTACAAAGTTCCGCTGGTATCCATTTCCAAAAGTCCTATTTTCTTTGTTGGGCTGGGTATCACCAAAATGGGCTACAACATGATTGACCGAATGATTCGTGAAGGATTCCATACTAATATTGGTGTCTTTCCGGCTGTCCCTGAGACTTGCACCGGTATGAGGTTTACGGTCACGAATCACATTAAGATGGAAGACATTGAGAACCTCGCCAAATCGATTGCTTATCATCTTCCCAAAGCATTGCAGGAAGAAGGTCGAACCGTGAAAGATATTTTCAGAGCTTTCCGCAAGTTCTCCGATATGGAAGAACGCATTGGCGATTATTACTCCACCATTCCAATTAGTCAGGATTATTTCCTGAACTTTCAACGTTTTAAATCGGTCGCTGAGATTGGCAAAGAAACCTGGAATTCCTACTTCGATGGTCGGGGCTCTTTTGATTATGATCAACTCCTATTCCTCGAAGAAGTATTTTCAAACAATGAGCTGCCGGAAGACAACTGGGATTTCTTCTATTATCGCATTGCCGACATCAATGACGAAACTATTTTAATGACTTTTTTCACGGCAACTTTATCAAAAGATGATACGCTAGCCCCGGCCAATGTATCTAAAATGATTGAGGAAAAACGCAAAGAAGACCCGTATTTCCTTACCTCCCGTTATTTTATGATGGGAAGTTTACTTACCAACGGGAACCACATGTACATTCAGAAAAATCATCCTCAGTGGAAAAGGGCTATGGTTAAACTTTTTGATGAAGTGTGGCTGGAACAGGATAAACAAAAGGCCAACATACTCTTCATGCGTGATTTTAATACGGATGACCAGGAAGTTGTAGAAATGTTTCAGGATTATGGCTTTATCAAAACAGAAACCAGTAGCAACAATGTTATTGACGGGTTAAATGGAACTGTAAATGTCGATGAATTTATGGAAGCCCGCTTACGAACCAAACAACGCTCGCAATTAAAGGCTGAAGTTTTAAAAAACCGTGATGATTTTGAGATACAGGTAGGTGGATTTACTGAGGCGGAAATTGAATTATTCTATCAATTCTATACCGATGTTCAGGCTTATGCCTACGAAGTAAATACCTTTGCTTTGCCCTTGAAATTATTTAAAGCGGCAGCTGTTCATCCCAACTGGGAATTCTTTGCCTTAAAATACAAACCGGATCAAAAATGGCTGAGTATGGGATTGTGTTACAAAACCAGCCATGATTATTGCCCCACCGTATTTGGTATGGATAAAACCTCCGACCCGAAACTAAACGTGTATAAAAACACAATGTACACGGCACTGGAAAGAGGAATAGCCCTAAAATCGAATAACATCTTCTTAGGCATTGGCTCCAATGATTCAAAACATAAATTTGGAGCTTCCCTGATTCCCCAATTAGGATTTGTTCAGTTGAAGGATCACTTCAATAATGATTATATCAACAATCTTAAGTTTAGCGCTGGATAAAACATCTCTTAAATGACACGAAAAAGCCGGATTAACCGGCTTTTTTTGTATCTTGACCACATAAAAGAGATGAACTTATGTTATTGAATGCCATACAGTTAACACTTCCATTTCAGGATCCGGTGGTGAAATTTCTCATCATTTTGCTCATTATCCTGATTATTCCGATTTTGTCGGATAAGATGAAAATACCTCATTTATTAGGAATGATTATCGCCGGTGTGGTGATTGGTCCGTATGGATTTAATTTACTTGCCCGTGACAGCAGCATCATCTTATCAGGAACAGCAGGTCTATTGTACATCATGTTCCTCGCCGGACTTGAAATAGATATGAATGATTTCAAGAAAAATATGGGGAAAAGTACAGCTTTAGGTTTATATGGATTTCTTATTCCCATGATACTTGGAACCCTGGCCGGCCTTTATATCTTAAACCTGCGGCTCGACTCTTCTGTTTTATTAGCCAGTATGTTTGCCTCCCATACCTTAATTACCTACCCAATTGTTAGTAAGTTAGGAATTACGAAAAATACAGCCGTAAACATTACAGTTGGAAGTACCCTGATTACCAACATCCTGGCCTTGTTGGTGCTGGCAGTCATCGTTGGTATGTCATCCGGTGAAATCAATCAGTTTTTCTGGATTAAATTAAGTCTGTCTTTTCTTGCCTTCACCCTGATTATACTGTTTGTTTTTCCAATTCTGGCCCGATGGTTCTTTAAGCAATTTAGCGATAATGTATCCCAATATATTTTTGTGCTGGTTATCGTATTTCTGGGAGCCGTTTTATCCATGCTGGCAGGAATTGAAGCGATTATCGGAGCATTTATGGGTGGATTAGCGCTTAATAAGCTCATTCCCCGAACATCAGCCTTGATGAATCGGGTTGATTTTGTGGGAAATGCGATTTTTATTCCCTTTTTCCTGATTGGTGTTGGAATGTTGATAGATTATCGCGCTTTTTCCAATCCAAACACATTATTGGTAGCCCTGGTTATGTCGGTTATTGCAACTTTTGGAAAATTTGCAGCTGCCTGGCTTACACAAAAAAGTTTTCGATTCACTAAAAACGAACGTACTATTATCTTTGGATTAAGTAACGCCCAAGCTGCAGCAACCCTGGCTGCCGTACTTATCGGTTACAATATTATCCTTGGTCAAAATGCAGATGGCTCTCCCATTCGATTATTAAATGACGATATTCTGAATGGAACCATCATCATGATTCTGGTTACCTGCACCATTGCCTCCTTTGCAACTCAACGTAGTGCCCAACGAATTTCCATTTTGGAACAAAAAGATATTCAACCCGTCGAAAATACGGAGCGAATTCTCATTCCGGTTAGTAATCCAAAAAGTCTCGATGAACTCATTAATATTAGCACAATCATCAAATCCAAAAATAATCAGCATGGATTATATGCATTAAATATTATCAGTACCGAAAATGAAGTTATTGAAACAGAAAAGAAATCGCTTAAACTGCTCGAACAAGCAAAAATTGTTGCATCGGCCACTGATATTGAAATGAAAACCTTACTCCGCTACGACTTCAACCTAATCAGCGGTGTTACCAATGTAATCAAAGAGCATAATATCACAGACCTGGTGATTGGCCTTCATGAAGGGAAAGGAATATCCGATACATTCCTGGGAAAACTCACGAAAGGGATTCTGGCAAAAACAAATATCACCACTTATATTTATAAATCCGTTCAACCTATTTCCACCATCCGACGCCATTTGGTTATCATCCCTAAAGATGCAGAATACGAACCCGGATTTTCATTTTGGATATCAAAAGTATGGAATATCGCTTTGAACACCGGCAATCAAATTGTGTTTTATTCAACAACTTCAACACTCGAAATCATCCGTGATATTCATAAAAACCATCCCATTCCGGCAGAGTTTAAAAAATTCGACAGTTTTGATAAATTCTTAAATCTAAGTCAGGAAGTCTTTGATAATGATAATATTATCATTTTAATGAGTCGTAAAGACCAAATTTCCTATCAGCAAGGAATGAACAAAATTCCTACTCATTTAAATGAGCATTTTTACAAGCATAATTTCTTGTTGGTTTATCCTATTCAATCGGCTTCAGCTGATCATGAAACCATTGATCTTACCAACCCTTCGTTGCTGGAAACGGTTGAGCAAATTGATGTTATTGGTAAAACCATTGCCGGGATTTTTCGCAAAAAATAATTAGGGATTTTCCTGCCTTTCTTGTCTTTCCTGTTCTTTCTTCAAGCAATATGCCCGCGATTGATCCATAAAACCCGGACTAAACGCTATCCCTTTCACCACTAATTTATGGTCGTTGGTTTCGAAAGAGTGTCCGCAGTAGTGTTTTCCTTTCCAACTTAATCCCAGGTATTTAAACTCAGCACCGTTCATCGAATAATTACGTTCCACCAGGCAATTATCGATATACATTTTGACCGTTAAATCATAATAAGCCGGATAAATACAGTTTCTTTCAAAGCATCTTTCCCAATTCACATCATACACAAAAGGAAGTTGCCGTACCTCCTCTTCTATTTTGGAGACAAAACCCGATTTATGTGTATTTGAATGCTGCTTGATAATCTTCACAATAGCCCGATCGTAATTTTTCATGTTCAAATCCTTCGCATAATCATCATACAACTCCTTCTCTGTTAATTGATTACAATAAAACATTTCCGGGTTTTGCTTTTGATTATATTCCCAAATATCTTGTCGATACACAAACCAGTTATCCGATTTCTTAACGGCATGATTCCAGTAATATTCGTTCATCCATTCCATCGCTCCCCAGATAATAAGCTGATTAGCAATCGAATGAAATTGATTGGTATATAAATCATAATCATTCATTACGCAGATACAGGCATGCAGGAGCAAATAAGTCTCATGGGATTTTGAAGCGGCCATTCGTTCCAACATCGGTTTCACATCTGCATCAAATGGACCTACCATAAAACGGAGGATGCAGGAGTCCGTGAGGTTTTGCGGAGCTTTATGCAGAAAAGTGAACTCATAGGGATTATGAACTTCAAAGATATTGTCTTTGGTAACCGGAATAGGTGATTCGCATGGAATATACTCATTAAACGCAGCATCTATGATTCGTTGCATTTGTTCGCGTGTGAATTCCTGATTTCGCTGCAAACAAAAGTACATCTCCGGAATGCGGGCAGCTGCTTCGCGCATAACTTCAGCCTTATAAGTATAGGGGTATTCCGGATTAGCATTCGGTGGAAATCGCTTTTGAACCTTCCCATCCAGGAAATAGCGGTCTAATAATTCAACCCCCTGATAATAAACAACCGTGGATGCCACCTCAATCATCTGAGTCATATCATCCACACAATCAGCCCGAAACAAAAGCATCGCATAAAAAAATTGAAAAGCTTCTTTGGATTGACTCTTAGCCAGATGTTCCAACATCGCTTTATAATCCACCAAGTTCTTCATAGGCTTCATCAGCTCAATCAAAGTACTATCTGTCAGATTCTTAGGAACCGGATTTAAAAAAGTGAGCTGAAAAGGATTGGTCAATTGCTGTATAGTCTTTTCATCAACACGTTCGGGATTAGCACATTGCGCATAGGAGCCCAGACCGAATGCTGCGAAAATTATCAGGAGAATAAAATTCTTCATCGTATAAAAGTTTAATTTACAATCATTTCCATGCCAAAAGTCATGCCAAATCTATCGATAAAATCCTGGTCAAATCAAATCAAATAAAAATTGTCGAAGGATGCTTTTTCACTCAAAATCAGCAACAAAAGCTCTACTTTTGCCGAACTAAAAAATACATAGTCTGGCACAGTCCGTTTCATACCGCAAAATTTGGTTAGTAGCCTATCCCATTATTCTGGGCAGTATCGCCCAAAATATTGTGAATGTTACGGATACTGCATTTATTGGGCGGGTGGGAGAAATTGAGCTGGGCGCCGCTGCACTTGGTGGAATATTCTACTTCGTTCTAATTATGCTGGGAACGGGCTTCGGAACAGGTGTGCAAATTATCATAGCCCGAAAAATCGGAGAAGGACAACGCAGTTTGGTAGGAAAAATCCTGGACCAGGCGATTTATTTCATGCTACCATTGAGCCTGCTCATCTTGCTCCTATCTTATCTCTTCATTGATAGCTGGTTACAACCCTTAATCGAAAGCAAAGAAGTTTATACAGCCACGATGGCTTATCTGTATTACCGGATGCCCGGACTATTATTTGCTTTTGGGCAAATCATCTTTCGTTCATTCTATATTGGACTTGCCGACACTAAAGTATTAACCTGGAGCACTTTGGTAATGGCTGGAGTCAATATTGTATTGGATTACGGATTGATATTTGGAAATCTGGGTTTTCCGGAGATGGGCATTAGCGGAGCTGCTTTGGCCTCCTCTATCTCAGAGGTAGCCGCATTCATCTTCCTGATTGTTTACACCTATCGTAAAAAATTCGTTAGCAACTATCAGCTTTTTCACTTTACGAAACCGGATAAAGAGATTTTCAACAGCAATCTGAAACTTTCTTATCCCTTGATGATTCAGAATTTCCTTTCCCTCGGAGTTTGGTTTGTATTCTTCTTGTTAGTTGAAAAGATGGGCGAGCAGGAGCTGGCTATTTCAAATATCATTCGAAGCGTTTATATTGTGTTGATGATTCCCATCTGGGGATTTGCTTCGGCTGCCAACTCGCTAACCAGCTACCTGATTGGAAATCAGCGCGCTCACTTAATATTTAAACTTACCGGGAGAATTGTGTTGATGTGCATGGGAGGCGTAAGTGCATTTCTAGTAGCCAGCTTTATCTTCCCTGCTGAAATATTATCTGTTTATACTGATAATCAATCACTTATTAAACATTCAATTCCGGTTTTATATGTGGTTAATTTTGGCGCTTTATCCTTATCCGCCGGCTTTGTGCTATTTAATACCTTATTAGGAACCGGGAAAACCAAAGCCGGTCTGTTCATCGAAATGATAGTCCTGGCCATTTATCTGGGTTTTGTTTATCTTATCGTATCCGTAATTAAGGGTGATATTACCGCTGTATGGATTTCTGAATTTGTATATGGTGTATTTATTTCCTTACTCTCCTGGATGTATCTGAAATGGCTGTTTCGTAAAGAATACTCCCTCAAGCGGGGTTTAGACTAGCTGTTTATCCTATTAATTTTCAACTACTTGATTCATTTCCTGAGTCAACCCGGTATCTGAATAGTTTCCAGACATTTGGTTTAAAGTTCGATTTAGTCAAGTATTACATATTGATAAGCACTCAGGCTAAGGTTTTCATCCAGAGTTAATACTGAGGCATTTGAAGGATTGGTCCAGGTAGTGGCTTGCAAGCCGGCCGGGACATTCCATGTTTTTTCTGCATCTCTTAAATTAGTAATAATCAGCACCGAATCACCTGCCAGCACTTTCATAAAGGCTGCGATATCCTCATCTTCATACACTGTATTAGCGCCCGTACGAGCTGCCTGCGACTGCGAATAAAATCCCAGCATTTGCTTATAGGCGCTCAACATCTCCGGATGCCCGTTCCAATTAATGGTCGAAGTTGAAAAGAAAGGTACGGTGGATGTGGTACCCACTTCCTGACTGCCATAAATCAATGGAACTCCACCTAAAAAGATGGTAACCACTGAAGCAGCAAGAGCACCCGCTTCTCCATCGAATAAAGTCATCGGGGTAGCATCCCAGGCTGATTCATCATGATTAGTGGTGAATCTAAGCCATTGTTTGCCAGCTGGTATAGATTGATAATCAGTGGTTTGAGCTGTAAATATCTTACTAACCGATTGCCCGGCATACACATTTTTTAAGGCACCATAAAAATTCCAGCCAAAATTCAAATCAAAGCCGGCTGTGAAATGGTCCGTACGAGAACCTTCGGCAAACAAAATGAAATTACGACCTTCCAGAGCATGTATTTCTGTCCAGGCCTGACTCCAAAAAGAGAAAGGAACTCCGTCGGCATAATCACAGCGGAATCCATCCACATTGGCTGTGAACAACCAGTATTTCATCGCATCAATCATGGCTAAACGCATCGTATCATTGGAATAATTCAAATCAGCCACATCGAGCCAATTGGTGCCGGCCGGGTGAATAACTTCTCCATCCGAATTCCGGGTGTACCAGGTAGGATGCTCCATCCAGGGATTGTCCCAGGCTGTGTGATTGGCAACCCAGTCCATAATGACAGCCATTCCACGTGCATGCGCTTCATTGCTCAGCGTACGCAAATCTTCCAATGTTCCAAACTCCGGATTCACTTCCTTATAATTCTTTACGGAGTAGGGAGAATTCACCGAATTAATTGTACCAATCGGGTGAATGGGCATCAGCCAGATAACATTAACACCCAGGGATTTAATGGAATCCAACCGACTAATAAGGCCTTGAAAATTAGGTTGAGGATTTAAGGCACGCAGATTCACTTCATACATGACAACATCCTCAATAGCAGGAACTCCGGCAAATGGAGTCCCATATTGTTCATACTCTTCAGGAAGGACCGGTTCATCCTGCTGGCAGGAGAAAAAAGACAATGCAGCCAAACAGGCAAATAATAATACAATTCGATTGGTCATCGGAAAATTCAATTTGATTAAAGCATCAAATATGAGGATAATAAACAGAAAAGTCCATCTCACGATGGACTTTTCAAGGAACAATTCAATTTAACTATTTACTTATCACTATTTTCCGGACGTAATCGAGCTGACCTCCCTTTATTCTCAATTGATAGATACCGGCATTCAAATCATGGCTATCCAATGAATTTACACCTGTTTGGGCATTGATTAACTGGCGTTTAACCATTCTACCTGAAATATCATAGAGTTCTGCATACACCTCAGTGGATTCATTCATCCTTGTTTGGATATAAATAATATCAGAAGCCGGATTCGGATACACTGAAATCTCCGAATTACCTGCATTCGAAAGTGTTTTTAATATGGCTATCCCATTGCTGATGAAGCAATCGGAACCTTCCATAAACACCATGTTGTCTATCACACTTTCTTGCTGATTTGCAGAAGACCAAACTTTAAGCTTATAGATACTTCCTTCACCTATCATTTCTTCATCTCCCCAAATCGTCAGGGCTGTATGACTTCCGTTAAACACAGCGGCACCCAAAAGTTCGTCATTTGCACTAAAAACGCCCACTTCATCCCCTAAGGCAGGAATCTTACTCCAAGCCTCCATCGGAATCAGTAAAGTCATATCCTTTTCAGCTCTTACATCACATACAAAATGAACAGGTTGCGGACAAATGGAAAGCGTTGACTTATACGAAACAGTATTTGCAGGGTAAAAGAACGAAGCAGCATTAAAAAGATAGGCATGATAACCTTGTCCTGGAATCATATCAACAATCTGATTTACATTATATTGTGGCCAATATAAAAAGCCATCGGTATTTTTAACTATTCGAACCTGTGACAAAATTGGGTTCAACATTTGACTGATTGGGGCAGGAGTAGTTCTCAAATAAGCAAAAGTATTCCATCCAGCGGGCATGCCAACAAGCGTTGATTCAGGTTGTACTTGATTCCCTTTAATAGCTAATAACCAGGCACTATACATTTTCACTTTATACCCTTGTCCAATCATTAAGTTAGCTATACTATTTACTCCAAAAGCCGGCCAATACACACTTCCTTGATTATCTTTCAAAATACTCATGGCATTGGAAAGGACGACCTGTTCAAATACTGTTTCAGGAGCCGGGTTAAATGGTTCAATATAAGTGGAAATCAGACTCCAGCCTTGTTTCAGCAATACATATTGAGTATCATGTACTACTTCCAATTGATTGATACCACTTAAGCCATTGACAACAAATCTAGAGCTATCTATGAAATCTATTGTGTTATACTCGGCAAGCACAAGATATTCAATACCTTCAGAGCTATCGAAAATTCTCCATCGGAAAGCTTCATTCAAGGCAAATCCATCCAGGCCTAAATCTGCACCCCAGGCTGACAAAGCCGTTGAGTTGCCGTTCCAATGAATAAATCCGGCGCATACATCAGTTCCCAGGGAGTCAAAGAAAACTCCGATATAATCACCCGATTCGAGGTTCATCCCTTCCACCATTAGATTTTGAGGAATATACACCGAATGGTTGTCCGCAGTGATGCTATAGGTCCAGGGTGCATCTTCCAGATTCTCTTTGAACAGAATACGACCTTCGCCATTTTCAGGATAATCGTTCGCTGTTATAACCCCATTCAGTCCAGACTGAAGATAATTATACAAAGCTTGCTGGTAAGTAACTCCAACTGTAACCGACTCATTCCCTGAAAGAGGATATTGATCACCTCCTGCTGCAAGGAAATTGATAGTTGCCAGGGTTAAATTTGGAGCTCCGGGCAAAACCTGTCCTTCCCAAATAATTGGTGTTCCATTATCAAGCGTTGCACTCCAAATCCTTTCACCCGGAGTTATCAAACTTCCATTTAAATCATAGGCAAGAGATTGAGCAGTAGTATCATACTCAAAACGGAAACCTCCAACTTGTCCAAAACGACCATTTCCAATATTTCCACCATTGTATGAAGCTGAAACACAATTTTCAAGCATCTCTTTAAACTGAGAAGGGGTTACATCCTTAACAATTGAAACAAAATTATCGAATGGAAGAATATTCCAGGTGTCTAACTCATCAATCGGACCGGCAGGGATAATGGCATTATTCCTGATTCCACCTCCATTTTGAATCGAAACAACTGGTAAAGGAGTATTGTAAGTGGTATGCAATTGCTGAGCTTGCCATAAAATTGCATCAGCTGTCAGGTTTCCTAAATTTGTTTCCACACCACGGACATGGTTGCGAATACCATCTAAGTTCACCTGGGAACTAGCAATTACATTTAAAGAGAGACTATTTATATAGGCTGATACAGAATCAACTACATTAGACTGAAGGCCTTGATCTGGCACAATGCTGTTATCGACCAGCACAATTCCCGAAGCCGGATCCAGATAACTTAATTTACCATCCTCATCAAATGTCAGTGAAAGTCGTCCCACATAGCGATATTCTCCGGGAGTAGTAACAACAAGTACTGTATCATTATTTGCATCAGTCACTTTCAAAGGATAAGGACCTGCAAAACCAGCCAGCGAATCTGCAGGAGTAAGCAAATCACCCGCAGAACCCAGGACTTCATCTCCTCCTCCGGCTATCACCACATCCACATCTGTTAAAGCAGAAATCAAGGCAGTATCAGCACTAATATCTTGTAAATGAGAGATTAATACGATAATATTTACTGAATCTATCAGTTTAAGATGATTAACTTCTGCTTGAACCACACTGTCAAGATTGGTTTCAATGATGGTATTTCCCGGGCTTGAAATAGCATCCAACAGTGGTGTAGTTAAGCCAATAATACCAATCTTTCTTCCATCTTTTACAACTACTTTTCGATCAGCAATTTTACCGCTGGCCTTAAGTGCGTTTAATGATGGTTCTGCTGAGAAATTCAAATTCGAAGATAAGAAAGTAGTATTTGCATCTTGAACATCCGTGATCAGGCGAGCCAACACGGACGGGCCAAAGTCAAAATCATGATTACCCAGGCAAATCGCATCATATTGAATGGAATCTAGCACAACGGCATCATACATAGGACCATTCTGACGGTATAAGCCAGCATTAAATTGAGGTCCGGCCAGGAAATTATCCCCTGATGAAATAGTTATCGATTCTCCGTTAGTATTGGCAACTTCATCTCTTAACTCATCTATAAGAGTTTTAAAACGAGCTACTCCTCCGTAGTTTTCCATACCTGTTCCGGCATTGATTAATTTACTTTCGCCATCATTATTATGGAAAATCGTTAAATTAAATCCTTCGGGAGTCACTGGTGTCCAATTCAAATTGAAAGCATAATTCCAGTCATCCGGCTGAGGGTCATTCCAGATTGATAATACAGCATAGGCAATGGGTGCAAGCGGAGAAGCAAGCATCATATTGATTACAGCCTGGG
>JAIPAR010000011.1 GCA_021739985.1 Bacteroidales bacterium
CAATATTGATTCGCTGAAAATCTGGATTGAACGAGCCAATTCACAAGGCTTGCCTGAATTGCATCAGGTTCGAACAGTAATTGCCAATATTACAGGCGATTTATTAATTGATAAACCCAACAATAAATCCGGCCGTGTCAGTTTCCCGGAGTATCCCATCTTCAACAGCAAGCGAACCAGCTACGTGTATTACGATAAGCCTGCTATTCAGCACGGTGTATATCGTAAAGAAGATTTTTATTTCATGATTGATCCCTATAGTATCGATTCGCTAGACGTTTTTTCAACTAATTCGCTTCGTTTTGATGGGGAGTTTTATTCAGCCAATATTTTTCCTCCTTTTAGAGAATCTTTGAAAGTTCAAGCTGATTTGTCCCTGGGTTTTATTACTCAAACACCGGAAACAGGGTTCCCAACTTATGTAAACAAAGGAAGATATTTTAATACGATTCATTTGAGTAACAGAGGATTACGGGGGAATGGAGAACTTAAATATGTTACCTCTACTTCCCAATGTGATGATTTTATTTTCTTTCCGGATTCGATGAATGCCTTCCCTCAGCAATTTAGTATTGCCAAACAAATGGGTAAACCTCAGTTCCCAAATGCTAAGGCTACAAATGCCTATCAACACTGGGAACCCTATGAAAATCAACTATATGTCCAGAATGGAAAAACTCCTTTTGAGATGTATGAAAATGCAATGATGGCCGGAACTTTACGTCTCCGTCCGGAAATTCTGGAAGGACAAGGAAATATGAAATTTGAAGAGGCTGAGATGAATTCGAAGGATTTTTCCTACTATGCTGATGCTTTTGAAGCTCAACATTCGAGTTTTGACTTAAAGAGCGAAGAACCTGATTTGTACTCCTTTAGAGTCGAAAATGTGAAGGGGAAGGTTGATTTTGTAAAACGCCAGGGAACTTTCGAACTTAATAATGATTCTGCTTTTATCGATTTACCTCCTATCCAGTATATGGTATCTATGGATATGTTTAATTGGTATATGGATGTTGATGAGATTGATATGATGGTTTCGACCTATAAAAATCTCTCCACTACGATTAATCCACAACTTGATGCCAATGCTCTTGCCGATGCCAATGATGAAGGCGCCTTATTCCTTTCAGTACATCCTGCTCAGGATTCGCTGGCTTTCTTTGGCTTGATTGCAAATTATAAACTGAAGGAGTTTTTGCTTACAGGTCAGGGAGTTAAGAGTATTCCGGTGGCAGACGCAAGGATTCTCCCCGGAGATGGAATGGTGTTTATCGAACGGGCAGCTAAAATGCGTACACTCGAAAATGCGCGGATTTTGGCAGACCAGGTTAATCGTTTTCACTTGATGTTTAATGCGATAGTTACCATCGAAGCAAGAAATAAGTATGCTGCTATGGCTGATTATCATTATAAAGATGAAAATAATCGAAATGAGTTGATTCATTTCGACCTGGTTGGCGTGGATGATTCCCTGAGAACTTTTGCACGTGGAGTTATTGCCGAAGAAGCCAATTTCACCTTGTCGCCCTATTTCAATTATAAAGGCAATGTACAACTCCTTGCTCCGCGCGAGTTTTTAACCTTCCATGGAGGTGCGCAACTCATTCATACCTGTTCCCGAATCCCGCGAAATTACTTCGGCTTCAAATCTGAAATTAATCCACAGGATGTGGTTATTCCAGTCGGGGAGGAGCTCGTTGATTTCGAAAAGAATACAATTACTGCAGGTATTTATATGACCAAAGACAGTACCCACATTTATACTTCTTTCCTCAATAAACCGGAAGGAAAGGGAGATATCTGCAACCTGGATGCTAAAGGTGTGCTTATATTCGACAAGCAATCGAGAGAATATCAGATTGGACCTAAGGAAAAGATTGAAAATCCTGATTTACCGGGTAATATGCTGAAATTTTCAGTGGATAAGTGCATGGTCGAAGGGGAAGGAAAGATTGATTTAGGCATCTATGCTGGTCAGGTTAAATTTAATACAGCCGGAAAAATCTATCATGATTTGAATGTCGATTCAGTGGAGATGGAAGTAATGATGGTCATGGATTTTTATCTTCCATCGGAAGTGAATCAGGTGATGACAAATACTTATTTGGCTAGTGCTGATATGGAGCCGGCCGATTTGAGTGATGAAGTCTATACCCGCGCCTTGTATGAATTGCTGGATGAGAAAACTGCCTCCGAGGCTATGAAGAATCTGTCTTTATACGGATCATACAAGAAAGTTCCGGACGTACTGGAAAAGGAAATTGTACTGACCAATGTTCGCTTACGCTGGAATTCATCTGAAAAAACCTATGAATCAATCAGTGATTTGAGCATCGGGAATATGGGTAAAGTTGAGTTAAACCGCCTGGTTTTTGGGAAACTTGAGATGCTCAAAACGCGGGCTTCCAATGAGTTTACACTCTATCTCGAAGCCGGCTCATCTGCTTGGTATTTCTTTGAATATAAGCGAAATAATCTTTTTGTGATTTCATCGGATGATACTTTCAATTTTACTTTGAAAGACTTGAAGCCTGAAAGAAGGCGGAATGAAGTGGATCGTGAACCACCTTTGACGGTTATTCCTGCCAACGAAAGAAAGAAAAAGCTTTTCCTTGAAAAGTATCAGATTAATGAATTGGACGAAGAAGATAGTGAGCAATAATTAATCGAAATCGAGACCTAAGGCAGTTTTAAATTCTGCCAGATGGGGATTTTTATGGATTAGAACCTGAAATTTTTCAGTACTTGTGTAGGCTTTTACCTTTGATTCGTCATATTCCTGTAATTGGATATCCAAAGCCATAGTTCTTGTTTTCAGCTCATCTTTCAGGAAATGCAAAATTCCCGATTTTTTAAGATTCATCACTTCCAAAAGTGATTCATTTGCAACTTCCAGAATGAGTTGATTTTCTGATTTAAGTATTGGATAGTTTGCTGATAAAGAGGAATATAAACGAGGTTCGTCTAATTTGAGTTTTTCAAGATAGGCAGTCCAGGCCGATTTTAATTCGCTATCCAGGAGGTTCCGTTCAGGATAATTGTCGCTTTCGGATGGTGTTTCCGGTTCCATTGCCTTTTCAACTTTCTCTGTTTTTGATGTTTTACCTGATTCAACTTCTTTCAGAATAGAATCCAGGTTAAGGGAATCCTGAGTTTTTGGTTTTGGAGGAACAGCAGCTTTTGGTTTTAATTCAAGTGATGGGCTTGCTGTCGTATTTTCGGAGGATAATGGAGCTTTGCTCAAAGAAGGCAATTCCTGGGTAAATGCTGCCGAAATTTGTGGTTTTTGTAATCCTTGAGTAGATGCGGCCGAAACATCCTGCTTCTGCAATTGCTCCGGATTTGCTGGATTTGTTGCAATTGTTTCCTTCGTTAACTCTGGTTTGGCCGGTGCTGAGGCTGCGGCCTCCTGCGACAATTCACCCTTAGATGGAGCGAGACTTATTGATTCCTCAGGTCCTTTTTTTTTTAATACCAGGTTGGTGAGCTGGAGCAAAGCAAGTTCGACATGCAGTTTTTGGTTCTTACTGTTTTTATAGTTGATATCGAATTGATTACAGATTTCCAGGGCATCAAAAATAAAAGAGGTCGGTGCTTGATTGGCTTGTCGTAGGTATTTTTCCTTGATAGATGCTCCTACTTCCAGCAGTTTCACGGTGGAGGGCTCCTTGCATACTAATAAATCTCTAAAATGCCGGGCCAAACCGTTCAGGAAGTGATTTCCGTCAAAGCCTTTCCGAACTATTTCATCAAACAAAATAAGGTTAGAGGCATAATCTCCTTGTAAGAAAGAGTCCACAATTTTGAAATAATACTCATAATCAAGCACATTCAGATTTTGGATGACTTTCTCGTAGGTAATATCATTATCTGAAAAACTAACAATCTGGTCATAAATGGAAAGGGCATCCCGCATAGCTCCATCAGCCTTTTGGGCAATAATGGTAAGCGCTTCAGGGTCAGCTTTAACTCCTTCATTTAGAGCGATTTTTGAAAGATGTCCTACGATATCACTTATTTCAATTCGGTTGAAATCAAAGATTTGGCAACGACTTAAAATAGTGGGGATGATTTTATGTTTTTCGGTGGTTGCCAGAATGAAAATGGCATGTTTAGGAGGCTCTTCGAGGGTTTTTAAAAAAGCATTGAAAGCATTTAGCGATAGCATGTGAACCTCATCGATGATATAGGTACTGTATTTACCAACTTGCGGCGGGATACGAACCTGATCAATCAGATTCCGAATATCTTCCACCGAATTATTGGAAGCGGCATCCAGTTCATGAATGTTAAATGAACGGTTTTCGTTGAAGGATAAACAGGATTCACATTGATTGCATGCTTCCATGTTTTCGTCCGGATGCTGGCAATTAATTGTTTTGGCAAAGATTCGTGCACAGGTAGTTTTACCAACTCCGCGCGGTCCAAAAAACAAATAGGCATGTGCCAGCATGTTTTTCTTAATCGCATTTTTAAGAGTTACAGCGATAGAAAGTTGGCCAACAACGGTATCAAAGCTGGCCGGGCGATATTTTCTGGCAGAAACAACGAACTGATTCATTCAACAGGTATTTCTACAAAAGTAAAGTTTTAGACTGAGGACTACAAGTCGATTTCTTCTTCTGTGAAATGAATTCCAAAATTTTCCAACTCAGCTAAAACCGGTTCGTAAATTGCCGGAGATACCGGAGCCAGCACACCTCGTGCAGCAATTTGTCCGGTCAGAATCAATTTACAGGCTATGGCAACCGGCGTTCCCACAGTAATCGACATCGCTGTATGTACCTGGTCTTTTCCTTTTACGACCATAGAGCTGATGATTTTTTTCTTTTTACCATGAAGTTCAAACTCAAATTCATGTTGCATCACAATCATGTCGATGTCCTCTTGATCGAGTTTCCATTTGGCTTCCAGGATACCTTGTAAAATCTGGGCAGGGGTTTGATTGGCCTTTGATATCAAAGTTTCTTCAAAAATGCCCAACCACTCCAATCGTTTCATAACTTCAGAATCCATAGGTAGTCCAAGATATTCACTCAGTTTTTCTTCTACAGGCTGAATGGGGTCATATTTGAGGAATGAGTTTGTAAATTGACGGTAAGTCAGTTGGTTTGAATGAGGAATTGCAAACTCATCACTAGTCATTCCCAGTTGAACAAACACATTCCAGGCTTCGCAAAACCCCGGCCGGCGGATGGTTCCACGAAACATGGTTGGGATATCGGATAAGCCGTACATTTCCCGATACTTCAGGGAATCGCGGTTTGGATAGACTTCAAAAGAACCGAACCCAGGCACTTCCATGGCTTCGGCGCGAGTAAACAGTTTATGGTAAGGGATGTATTTATAGCGTCCGTTTTGGATATATTGCGAAACACCTTGACCCGCAACGACTACATTGCGAGGGTTCCATGTGAATTTGTAATTCCAGGGATTATTATCACTTTCCGGTGCAACCAAACCACCCGTGCTGCTTTTAAATGATACTACTTTTCCTCCTTCTCCCTGAATACGATGAATCACTTTCATGGCCGACATGTGGTCGATACCCGGGTCAACGCCTATTTCATTCAGAAAAATCAGCCCTTTGCTTTCAATTTCAGCCGACATGGCTTTTAATTCATCGGAGATGTAAGAGGCCGTAAGCATATTTTTGCCGGCATCAAGACATAGTTTGGCCACAATTGGATGGAAACGCGCCGGCAGCATCGAAATTACCAAATCGCTGTCAGAAATCAGACTTTTTAATAAGCTTGTATCATCAATCGAAAATTCAATCACTTTAGTACGAGGATGACCTTTCGTTTTGTTTGTAATACTTTGTATGTCGATGTCACAAATCGTTAGAAACCAATCATATGAATCGCTATGATTGATAAGATACTGTATTAGGGTTGAACTGGACAGGCCACCTCCCAGAAGGAGAATTTTCTTCATTTCTTTTAATTTTTTACAATTTGAGGGTCAAATGTAATACATTCTTAACAATAAAATCTTGATAAATTTCATACTCCTGCTGCCGGCTTTGTTAAAAATAACGGCGAAAAATGGAAGATTTTAAAGTCTTGTTTGGGATAAGTCATTACTTTTGAAGACTTAGCAACAAAGATAAATGAGCGGAATGAATAAGCTGGTTTCAAATCAAGTTCATGAGGATTGGGAAGATTTTTTAAGTCCCCGGCTCATGGATTTACTGGAAAAAATTGAGATTCAATTAGATGCCGCCGGCCCAATATGTCCTCCCATTCCGCGGATATTGCATTTTTTATCCCAGCCACTTACGTCCTGCCGGGTTATTATCTTAGGTCAGGACCCTTATCCTCAGGAAGGAGTAGCAACCGGACGTGCTTTTGAGGTAGGAAATTTGCAAACCTGGCAACAGCCATTTCGGAATGTATCGTTGCAAAATATTATCAGGGCCCTGGTAAAAGCAAAAACGGGGAAGATTTATACGTTTAATGAAATACGCTTGATGTTAAAATCCGGGTTCCAGCTTTTGCCACCTCAGGAGCTTTTTAAGCATTGGGAACATCAGGGCGTGTTATTGCTGAATACTGCTTTTACCTGTCAAATTAGTCAGCCGGGAAGTCATATAGAACTTTGGCAACCATTTACGACACGGGTGCTTCATTTTATAAGTCAACGGAACCCGGAAATTAAATGGTTTTTATGGGGAGCAAATGCCGCTCAGCAAGTTAGTAATCTGACTATCAAGCATAAAGTTCAGAGCTATCACCCCAGTCGATGTCAGCCTCGTTTGGGTGATTTTCTTTATGGTTCGATGAATTGTTTTTCACCGGAGGTTAGCGCTATTGACTGGACTGGATACGCTCAGGTTTAACTAATAGTTTTCTGCCAAATAGACAGAAGCTCATCAGCAGCTTCAAAGGAGCTAATCTCATCTTTAAATAATTGATTCTCAAGCAAAGGCAGACGTTTTTTGATTTCGGGATGCATGTAAAAGGCATCTTTAATACGACTGGCAATGCTTTCATGCAACCAATACGAAGATTGTTGCATTCGTTTTTGACGGAAAAAACCATTTTTGCGGGTTTGGTGAATGTATTGAAGGACAGTATCCCAGATTTCATTCATCCCGGTATTTTTCAAGGCAGAGCAGATACTTACTTTGGGGATCCAGCCGGAAGCAGCCGGAGGGAATAAGTGTAAAGCATTTTCGTATTCAGCTTTAGCGATTTTGGTTCGGAGGATATTATCTCCATCGGCTTTGGTGATGGCAATGGCATCTGCCATTTCCATAATGCCCCGTTTGATTCCCTGCAGTTCATCTCCGGCACCCCCGAGCATCAGTAATAGGAAAAAATCAACCATCGAATGAACGGCTGTCTCCGATTGACCCACTCCAACGGTTTCAATCAGGATGACATCAAAACCGGCAGCTTCGCAGAGATAGATGGTCTCCCGCGTTTTGCGGGCTACTCCGCCCAATGAACCGGATGATGGGCTGGGACGAATATAGGCTCTTGGATTATTTACCAGGGTTTCCATACGCGTTTTATCTCCCAAAATACTACCCCCGGAAATTTCCGAACTTGGGTCAATAGCAAGTACTGCGACTGATTGGTTTTCGGAACAAATATAGTTACCGAGACTCTCTATAAAGGTGCTTTTTCCAACCCCGGGAACGCCGGTTATGCCTATTCGAACGGATGAATTGGTATAGGGTAGGCAACGCCTGATAATTTCCCGGGCAATTTCTTGATGAGCCGGCTTTGAACTTTCAATAAGGGTAATGGCCTGCGATAGAATTGTTCGATTGCCTGAACGAATTCCTTCGACATATTCTTCCACTCTCAAAACCTTCTTTTTTCTGGATTTGAATTGCATAACCGTGTCCGGGTTGATAGGGTCACTTTGTGTAATACCCGGATTTACCTTCAAACCCGGAAATTCCTCACTGTTTTCGATATGATGGTTGCTGGTTCCTTTTTTCTTTTCCATGAGGTTCAGGTATGGCTTATAGCCTGTTTATTGAAGATGTAAAAATAAAAAAAGGCTGTCGAAAACAGCCTTTTTTTTATCATTGTTTAAAGAATGTACTAGTTATTGGGTGTAATATCCCCCGTTACTTTTAATGTGACATCAGGACTGGTCGGGTCATTGGTAATGACGGTAATTGTTTTGTTTTGCTTACCATTTTTGCCGGCTGAACGGAAAGTAACATCAATTTTACTTTCACCGCCCGGAGGAATAATTTTATCGTCCGGAGCCACAGCGGTACATCCACAACTAGCTTTAACTTTCCGAATAATCAAATCAGATTTCCCTGTATTTTTAAATTTATAGGTTGATGATTTATTTTCACCTTGCTTTAAAGTTCCGAAATCAAATACTTTGGATTCAAATTCGATTTTGGGAGCTTTAGCGAGTTCGGCTTCAGTCATATTGCCAAAATCATCCTGAATGTCGGCAGAAATGGTTAGGTTTTCTTCCCGGTTTTTAGGGTCAAAATTATTATCAAAAACAACTGGAATGCGGTCAATTACAAACCCCCAGTCTTCTTTGGATTGTGCATTATAAGTTATAATAATGAGCCCTTTTTCTTTAGGTTTCAGGCTAACTGGAAGCGTTTTAAGGGTGATGTGTTTAGGAATACGTTGAAATGAGATTCCAACGGCTGCATCGCCCGGGTTATAAACACCAATTGTATCGGTTCTGGTTTCTTTAAATGATATCTTTTGAAATGCCAGGTGGTTGGTCTCAAGACGAACTTTGCCCATAACAATAGGGTACATATCTTCAACACCTTTTTCACGTCCAATAACATCTCCTTTAATTCGAAGTATAATGGTGTTATTTTCGGCATTACTCATCACTTTGATGGTTTTATTGAATACTCCCGGACGATTTGCCGGATCATATGCTGCTTTGATATAACCAGTCTTTCCGGGTGCAATTGGTTCGCGACTCCATTCCGGGGACGTACAACCACAACTTGGCTTCACATCGGTAATTACCAGGGGAGAGGAGCCCGTATTTTTGAATGTAAACGTAGCAGTTGATGGTCCGTCACTTTCTTTGATGGTGCCATAATCATGTTCTACTTTGTCAAATTCAATGTAAGCGGTCTGATGGGTGGAGCTTTGTGCAGAGCTAATCAGACTAATGGTCATCATAAGGGTTAAAAATGCACTGGCAATTTTTTTCATTGTGTTATCAATTGAAATTATACTTCAGTTTTTATGGAAACAAATGTAAAGGAATATGTATTGATTATTCTGCTCGCGGTGTTAATTATTGTTAATCAAAATTTTGTATAAATGATTGATATATAAGCTGATGGGCTCTTAATGGACGTTAATTTTATTAAAAAGATATTTCCCGGTGTAGGATTCCTGACACTTTATCAGGTCTTCAGGGGTCCCTTCAAATACCAGATTCCCACCTAAATTCCCACCTTCAGGGCCTAAATCAATCACCCAATCAGCGGTTTTGATGACATCGGCATTGTGTTCAATGATGAGAATAGTGTTACCTCGTGCAATAAGTGACTGAAATGCTTTTAATAAAACATTTACATCATGAAAATGCAGTCCTGTCGTGGGTTCATCAAAAATAAAAAGCATGGGTTTTTCTGCATTTTCTTTCACCAAAAAGGAAGCAAGCTTCAAACGTTGACTTTCTCCTCCGCTGAGTGTGCTACTCGATTGCCCCAGTTTTACATAACCCAGCCCTACATCATCCAAGGGTTTAATTTTTTGAATGATTTTATCCTCAGTGTTACCTTTTACTTCGGAGAAAAAAGCAATAGCTTCGCTTACACTCAAAGTCAGAATATCATAAATGCTTTTTCCCCGGTACAAGACTTCCAGAACTTCATCTTTAAATCGCTTGCCTTTACAAGATTCACACTCAAGGGTTATATCAGCCATAAACTGCATTTCAACCTCGATAAATCCTTCACCCTGACATTCTTCGCATCTTCCACCCGGCACATTAAACGAAAAGTGGCTCGGTTTGAAACCCATTTGAGTGGATAATTGCTGATCGGCAAATAATTTACGCACTTCATCGTATGCCTTCATATAGGTTACCGGATTGGACCGGGAGGAGCGTCCAATCGTGTTTTGGTCGATGAATTCGATATCTTGTATCAAATGTTTATCACCTGATAGAAAGTCAAACTTGCCGGAATACCCGGAATAGCCGGATAACTCTTTCTTTAAGGCCGGATACAGAATAGTTCTCACCAGGGATGATTTCCCGGAGCCACTGACACCTGTAATAACTGTCATGACTTGTAAAGGGATTTTCAAGGTGATGTTTTTCAGATTGTTTTCTCTGGCACCGTGAATCTCAATGAAATTGTTCCATTTCCTTCGGCTGGTCGGTAAAGGAATTTGTAGTTGACCTGTGAGATAGGCAGCTGTCAAGCTTGCTTCCGGGTTACTGAGTTGATCGGGAGTTCCCTGAAATACGATTTCGCCTCCAAAACGACCAGCACGAGGTCCGATGTCGATGAGTTGGTCGGCGGTACGCATAATTTCTTCATCATGCTCTACCACTATAACTGTATTCCCTAAGCGCTTGAGGTTTTTAAGCACTTTGATGAGCAGGTCAGTATCCCGGGAATGCAGACCAATACTGGGTTCATCGAGAATGTACAAGGATCCTACGAGGCTGCTGCCAAGCGAAGTAGCCAAATTGATACGTTGTGATTCTCCTCCGGATAAGGAGGATGAAAGTCGGTTTAAGGTAAGATATCCCAACCCAACATCATTTAAAAAACCTAATCGACTATTAATCTCCAGAAGCAGCCTTTTGGAGAGTTGTTGGTCATAATCAGATAGTTGGATAGTCAAGAAGAATTGTTTAAGTTCCGCCACAGGCATCAAGACTAAATCATGAATTGATTTTCCGGCAACTTTCACCCAGGATGCTTCTTTTTTTAGGCGGGTTCCTTTGCATTCCGGACAAACTGTTTTTCCACGGAATCTGGACAACATCACCCGATATTGAATCTTATAGTTTTCCTTTTCCAACATCTGAAAAAAGTCGTTCAAGCCTTCAAAATAGCGATTGCCATTCCAGAGAGTCTCTTTTTCTTCTTCACTAAGCTGAAAATAAGGTTTATGAATCGGGAATTTAAATTTGGCAGCTTTTTCGATTAATTGGTCCTTGAAATAGGCCATTTTTTCGCCTTTCCAGCAAGCAATCGCATCTTGATAGATAGATAAATTCTTATCGGGAACCACTAATTCTTCATCAATCCCAATGACACTTCCGTAGCCTTCACAACGTTTACAGGCTCCCATCGGATTGTTAAATCCAAACAAATCAGGAATAGGAATTTCAAACTGGATACCATCTGCTTCAAAACGATCAGAAAACTCCTCAATGGTTGATTCGTTGTCTTGATAATACCGAAGCACACAGGTTCCATGTCCTTCATAAAAAGCGGTTTGGACAGAATCGGCCATCCGGCTAAGGTTTTCACTACTATCTTCATTGTTCAGCCTGTCGATAACCAGATAAAAGTCTGAGGTTCCGGTCAGAAACGCTTCATTCATTAATAGTTCATCGAATTTATAAATGCTTTCGGCAAACTCAATGCGCGAAAACCCTTGTTCATGCAGTGTTTTGAGGAACTGAATACGGTTACGGTCGGCTGGAACCAATGCGGGAGCCAGGATTGCAAGGCGGGTACCAGCCGGCTTTTTGAGCGCTGCATTTACCACATCACTAACCGAGTGCCGCCTGACCACTGTTCCGCTGATGGGAGAAATAGTTTGGCCAATCCGGGCAAATAATAGCTTTAAATAATCATAGATTTCGGTAGATGTCCCTACAGTGGAGCGTGGATTTCGGGTATTTACCTTTTGTTCGATAGCAATCGCCGGCGGAATTCCTTTAATATATTCGACTTCGGGTTTATTAATCCGACCCATAAATTGACGGGCATAGGCTGACAAACTCTCAACGTAGCGACGTTGGCCTTCGGCGTACAAAGTGTCGAAAGCGAGCGATGATTTACCTGATCCGGACACGCCTGTTATGACAATCAGTTGGTTGCGTGGAATAGCTAAACTGATGTTTTTCAGGTTATGTACGGTGGCAGATTTTATTATAATAGAGGAATTATTGGACATGAATAAAAATTTACTGCAAAAGTTTGAATTATATTTTAGATTTTGATAAAAATAACTTTTATTTGCTAAAAATACTGCGGGTATTTTTTGTATATTGCACTATAATTCTAAAACGGAGGATTGCCTATAGAAGACACAGTTACCTAAGTTAATTTAAACACCAGGAGGTACTATGTGTAATTCTAGTTATTCTGATTACGAATTGGTTCAACAATTCGAGTCAGGCAATCATCAAGCAATCGAAGAACTTATTGCTCGTCACAAAAAACGCATTTTTACATACATCATGTTGATGGTTAAAAATGAACAGTTGGCTGAAGACATCTTTCAGGATACCTTTATTAAAGTTATTCTGTCGTTGAAAGAAGGACGATACAGCGATAAAGGGAAATTTGTTTCCTGGGTAGCTCGCATTGCCCATAACTTGATTATTGACCATTTCCGCAAGGAGAAAAATCTACAAACAGTTTCCAATGATCAGTCAGAATACGATTTGTTCAACTCGGCCAAGCTGTGCGATCAAAATATTGAAGACACCATGGTGAATGACCAAATCGTACGGGATATTCGCCGCATGATTGACGAACTGCCTGAAGATCAACGTGAGGTTGTATTGCTGAGACATTACGCTGGCATGAGCTTCAAGGAAATCGCCGATCAAACCAATGTCAGCATCAACACTGCTTTGGGCAGAATGCGGTATGCTTTGATTAATCTACGGAAGATTATGGCTGAGAATCAAATTAATCTGACCCTGGCCTGATAGCTCAATTGCAGCTGTCATGCAGGTTTGAGCAGTCCTAACCTGACCTGATTAAAATAATCACTAAAAAAATATTAAGGTCTGCAAAATAGATTTAAAGGCAAGGCGTTATTAGAGTAAATGAACCTTAAACGCTAAAAGCTGCCTATGAATGAATTTTCTACTTTGATTTATTATTTGGACACTCGTTTTGCTGAGTCCGGATATGTTTTCAACCCGTCAGATTTGTTAAACTGGGATTTCGCAGAGGATGAGGAAGTATTTAAATTATTGGACTTGTTAGAAACTTCACCCAGCGATGAGCTGATAAATCAGATTCTTGAAAAATCCCGTAATCTTTAATTTTGGTAACCAAAAGAGGCCCGCAAGGCCTCTTTTTTGTTTGTAGCAAAAAAAAAGAGACTCATTTGAGCCTCTTTTTTAATATCAGATTGTGAATTATTTACCAGGACATTCTTTGATGATAATAGGGTCAATACCTTGACTACCATAAGATTTATCGAATGAATCGCTGAATTGTTTTGCCAGTTTCTTAGCGGCAGCAGTATATTCGGCTTTATCTTTCCAGGTATTGGAAGGATTTAAAATTTCAGTAGGAACACCAGGAACTGATGTTGGAACATTAACATGGAAAAGTTCATCTTTTACATACTCAACATGATTTAAGTCGCCATTCAGCGCTGCATTAACCATGGCACGGGTGAAAGGAAGGTCGATACGGCTACCTACACCATAAGCGCCACCACTCCAACCAGTGTTGATAAGGTAAACAGAAACATTATGTTTTTCCATTTTCTCACCTAACATTTTAGCATATACTTCAGGTTTGCTTGGCATAAAAGGCTGACCAAAGAAACGAGAGAAAGTTGCCTGAGGTTCTTTAACACCGGTTTCAGTTCCGGCTAATTTAGAGGTATATCCCATCAGAAACCAAAGCATAGCTTGATTGGGGCTCAGTTTTGATACGGGAGGCAAAACGCCGGTTGCATCAGCCGTAAGGAACAGAATAGTAGTTGGGTGCCCGGCTACCGAACTAACTTTGATATTTTTCAGGTAACTAAGTGGATAGGAAGCGCGGGAGTTTGGAGTATAACGATCATCATAATAATCAAATTCACCATTTGGATAAATCATTGCATTTTCAATGATTGAACCATGATTCAGGTAATCATCGTTATGCATAACAGCTTCGAAAATATCCGGCTCTTTTTTAGGATTGATGTCAATCATTTTTGCATAGCAACCATTCTCGAAGTTAGCAATCCCTTCTTCGCTCCAGCCATGTTCGTCATCACCCAGTAATGCACGGGTTGGGTCGGCTGATAAAGTGGTTTTTCCGGTACCTGATAAACCAAGCAATAAAGCAGATTTTCCATCAGAACCTTCATTTGCAGAGCAATGCAAAGGCAGAATACCTTCCAATGGGAGCAAATAGTTCATGACGGTGAAAAGCATCTTTTTCATACTTCCCATATAAGCGGAACCAATTATAACACCCAGTCCACGGTCAAAATCCATAGCAACCACCAAATCACTGGCTTTGCCGTTCGGCATTTGACGGAGACGGCCGTTATAACGTTCCGGATTTAGTTTTTCATAGGGAACATGCACTAAATAAAAGCCTTTTTCAGCATAGATACTTGAAGCGATATCAGCAGGAACCGGACGAAACATGTTATCTGCAAATACCTGAGCCAATGCGTGAGTAGAAGCAACTTTTACAGGTAAAGCATAACTTGAATCAGCACCAATGACCCGGTCAGTTACATAAATTTTCTTTTTTGATGCCAAATAATCCAAGCCATCCTGAAATAACATATCGAAAGTTTCTTCCGTGATAGGCAAGTTGTTTGGTGAAGTCCAGTCAATATTTCCTTCGCTGGCTGCACGTTTTACAACAACTGTATCTTTAGGACTACGACCGGTTGATTCGGAAGGTGTCCAGGTGGCTAATGCACCATTGGCCGATACGATACACTCTTTGTTGGCTACTGCTTCCCGAATAAATTCTGAACGCTTAACATTAACAAATGCCTGCTGATGAGATTTAATCACATCCTGCAACTTCGATTGTAATTCTTTCATACTTTATTTTTGATTAAACTGATTGTGATAAGATTGGCAAAGATAAATGATTTCATTTTCGATAGTATGGAAATAGTTAAATATTTCCACATGTTATATATGTTAAATAACAATTTCAAACGATTTCGATTGGATTTTCTTAATCTTTATTCGATTCGGCTTCTGTTTCCCGGTGGCAGGAATGATAGGGAATATTATCTTTGAGCCAAAATTTTATACATGCTTTCTATCAATCAGGTTTCAGTATATTTTGGTTCTTTTTGCTTGTTCTCGGATATCACTTTTATTATTAATAATCGTGACAGAGTGGGATTGGTTGGGCGAAATGGGGCCGGAAAATCAAGCCTGATGAAGCTTATTACCGGTGAAATGCAGTACGACGAAGGTTCGATTTCCCGTCCGTCGTCTTTAACGGTTGGTTATCTTCCTCAGCAAATGACAATTAGCGATACTTGCTCGGTATATGATGAAACCTTATCGGCACTGGCTGAATGGAATGCTGCGAAAAATAGCATCGATTCGATAAATCATGCGCTGGTCGTAAGGGAAGATTATTCGTCGAAAGAATATTTACGGTTAAGCGATGATTTGCAGCATGCCTCTGAGCGATTTCAGTTGTTGGGAGGAGAAAGTGTTCATTCAAACGTGGAGCAGGTCTTGACGGGTTTGGGTTTTGAACGGGATGAATTTGATAAACCTACTTCCCAATTAAGCGGTGGTTGGCGAATGCGTATCGAACTTGCCAAAATCTTGCTGCAGCAACCTGAATTGCTATTATTGGATGAGCCTACCAATCACCTGGATATTGAATCGATTCAATGGTTGGAAGAATTCCTGAAAACCTATCCCGGCTCCGTCGTTATCATTTCGCACGACCGTTTGTTTCTGGATAATTGTACAACCCGAACCATTGAACTTATCAATGGGAAGATGCATGATTATAAAGTTTCCTATTCGAAATTCGAAATTCTCCGCAAAGAACGAAGAGACCAACAATTGGCCGCGTATCGGAATCAGCAAAAGAAAATAGAAACTACAGAAGATTTTATAGAACGTTTCAGATATAAAAGTACCAAAGCTGTTCAGGTTCAATCGAGAATCAAACAGCTTGAGAAGATTGAGCGAATCGAGGTGGATGAAGTTGAAATGGCTCGCATTCATTTTAAATTTCCTCCTGCACCGCATTGCGGAAATAAAGTGGTAGAGCTTCGTTCCATCACGAAAAAATACGATCAGCATGTCGTTCTGGAACAAGTTGATTTGCATCTGGTTAAAGGAGAAAAAATAGCTTTTATCGGCAAGAATGGAGAGGGAAAATCAACCCTTTCCAAAATTATCATGGATCAGATACCTTTTGAAGGTTTTCGGCAATTAGGTGATAAAGTGAAAATTGGCTATTTCGCTCAGAATCAAGATGAATATCTCGATATGGAGAAAACGGTGTTTGAAATTATTGATGATGCAGCCACCGGTGATATGCGAACGAAAACCAGAGATTTGCTGGGTTCCTTTTTGTTTAGCGGGGAATCTATCGATAAAAAAGTTAAAGTATTATCCGGAGGTGAACGCTCTCGCCTGGCGCTGGCTAAAATGTTGCTCGAACCTGTAAACTTGCTGGTGCTTGATGAGCCAACCAACCACCTGGATATGATTTCGAAAGATATTTTGAAGGAAGCACTGACAAGATATGATGGAACCGTCATTCTTGTTTCGCATGATCGTTATTTCTTGAACGGTCTGGTTAGCAAGGTGTTTGAGTTCAAGGCTCGCAAGATGAGAGAGTATCTCGGTGGGATAGAAGAGTTTATGCGTAAGAAAAGGCTGGAATATCAGCAGGGGCTTGAGCGGAAATTATCCGGAGGCAATACCGGAAAGGAAGTTCCCGCTTCCGAGCAGAAAATTGCGTATGAGCAGCGCAAAGAAATGGATAAAGAAATCAGGAAGGCAAAATCGAAGGTGGATGAATGTGAGACCGAAATTCTGAACCTGGAACGTCAAATATCGGAGATGGATCATCAATTGGCAAACCCGCAGCACATCAGCGATGAAGGGCTTTTTAAAACATACGGTTTAATTAAAAAGGAACTTGAAACGGTGATGGAACGCTGGGAAGAACTTCATTTAGTTTATGAAGAACTGGAAGCCAGGCGAAAGCTTATTTGAAAGGAAGGTTTCCTCCTGAAATAATAACACCCACTCGTTTACCCCGAAAATAATCCGGATTAGCTAAAACAGCTGCTAAACCAATCGCTCCGGATGGTTCAACTACTATTTTCATGCGCTCCCAAAAGAGCTGCATCGCTTGTACAATCACTTCATCCGGTACACGCATCACCTCGTCAAGCATCGATGTAATAATGCGGAAATTTAGTTTTCCGAGCGACGTTAATAGTCCATCAGCAATGGTGTTTGGGTTTTCAGAAGGATGCCACCGCCCTGAATAGAATGATTTCCAGGCATCATCAGCACCAATGGGTTCTGCCGCAATGACCTGAATGGAAGAATCCCAGGCTTTTGCCGAAAGCAACGAGCCACTTAACAAGCCTCCTCCGCCAACCGGCACAATTAGTGTGTCAAATTCGGCAGCATCATTCAGAAATTCAAAGGCTGCTGTGCCTTGCCCGGCAATGATTTTAAAATCATCATAGGGATGAATGAAGCTTGCGCCGGTTTCCTTGATTAATTCTTGCGTGTACTGTTCGCGGAATTCTAATCCGGGCGGACAAAAGATAATATGAGCGCCATAGCCGGCTACTGCATCTTTCTTTATCTGGGGAGAATTTTCAGGCATGACAATGTAAGCAGGAATTCCTTTCATACGTGCAGCCAAAGCTAAGGCAGCAGCATGATTTCCAGAGGAATGGGTAATTACTCCTTTTTTCAGCTCATGGTCTTTCAACGATAGAACAGCATGTGAAGCTCCCCGAAACTTAAAGGCGCCTACTTTCTGAAAATTCTCACATTTAAATTGAATGGTTGCCCCAGTCATCGAATTGATAGCCTCTGAGCTTAATACCGGGGTGCGGTGTACTTGTTTGTAAATACACTGGTATGCCCTCAAAACATCTTGAAAGACCGGTAATCGTTCTTCGTTCATCAGTCGTTCTTCTTGCCAAATACTGAAAAATGAATGTAGCGGTCAGGATTTGCCTTGATATCAATCAACAAGCTGTCGAGGCTTACCACCGAAGCATTCAGGTGATTATAGAATTCGCGCTGATTAATCAAATTGCCAATAGAGCTTGAATCTGAATTTAGCTTACGCGTGATTTGTTGGACATCAAACATGGCTTTTTCGGTCAAAGCGATGGTATTTTTGATAGGAGCAGCCGCAATAGAATCCGAAAGATTGCTAAGATTGGCCAGCATATTATTCAGATTTTTGGAATTATTACTCAACACGGTAGAGAGAGAATCCAGGTTCTTTATGATATGGCTTACATGAACTTTTTCATCTTTCACGAAGCGGCCAATTTCTTTGCTGATTCCTTCGATTTCAACCAGGGATTCACTTAATGCCCGGAAGGATTCTTTCAAGTTTTCGATTGTTTTTTCTGTGAAGACAGATTGAACACCGATAATCACTGAATCGAAGCTGGTAATAAGCTCTTCGGCTTTAATTTTTAAGGGAGCAATTTGTGCATTGACCTCATCCATCAATTCTTTTTCCACATCTGAGGTGAGGGTATCTCCCGGCGCATGAATCGCACTTGATTCGCTAAACTCCAATTGGATTTCTTTCGTTCCCATGAGGTCGGCACTTACAATTTTAGCAACAGAGCCTTCCGGAATCCGAATTTCTTCAGTCATGTAAATCTGAACTATCAGGTGTTTAAAATCGCTGGTATCAAAATAGACCTGTTCAACCTGTCCCACTTTAAAGCCTTTTAGTGTAACCTTTGCAGATGGAATTAAGCCGCCAACTTTCTCATAGGTGGCATAGTAATATAATTGGGGTTGAAAAATCCGATGTCCTTTCAGGAAGTTATAGCCCCAAATGAATACGGTGATAATCGCGAAAACGAAAATCCCGATGTAGGTTTTTCTATTTAGTTTCAAGGTTTTTTAATTTAGATTCGACTTCTTTCGCTTCTTGCAATGTTATTTTTTCTCCGTTTTTAAAGGCTACCACAAAGGCATCCTTAAAATCTTCGCGTACCAGTTTTAAATAGCTACTAATGGCTGAATAGGTTTTCTCTTCTCCAACGTAATAGCGATATACTTTGTTATCTGAGATTTCCCGAATATCTGTATAATTTTTGAATTTTTTAGCATTTGTATTAATGGCTTTATCAGAACTTAGAACCTGAATTCGATAAATCAATTCATCTTGTTGGGGAGTTGATTTAGTTTTAAGGGAATCAGGAAGAGGATTTACTACAAAACTTGATTTTTTCTCAATTTGGTTTTTATAAGCAGCAAATCCATGGTATATAGCGGTTGAAATTTGTGTTTTACCTTCTTCGGAATTGAGGTATTTTTCTTCCTGAGGATTTGTCAGGAATCCGGTTTCAACCAGCACAGCCGGCATGGTGGCTTGCCAGAGTACCAGATATCCTGCTTGATTCACGCCACGGCTGATTCGCTTGGCGTGATTTTGAAACTGATCCTGAATAAAAGCCGCTATGTATAAACTTAGATCCAACGAAGCTTTCTGCTCGAGACAAATTCGAATATAGGATTCCGGTTTATTCGGGTCGAATCCTTGATAATTGGTTGTGTAATTCTCTTCCTGCGTGATAACTCCATTTTCGCGTTTTGCTACCTCCAGATTTTCATCATTCTTATGCAATCCCATTACGAAAGTGGATGTCCCATGTGCTGAAGTCTTTTTAACACCGTCCACATGAATGGAGATAAATAAATCTGCATGATTTCGATTGGCAATGGCGGCACGCTCATGTAATTCAATAAAGACATCCGTCTTTCGGGTATAGATAACTTTCACATCGGGAAAATTTTCTTCAATCAGCTTTCCAACCCGAAGTGTAATATCCAAGGCTACATGTTTTTCTTTGGAGAAAACACCGTGTGTTCCGGGGTCTCTGCCTCCATGACCGGCATCTAATACCACAATGAACTGCTTTTGTGCAGACACCGGCTCAAAGTATCCCTGAATCAGCACAAGCAGCCAGCTTGCTACAAACAGTATGAAAGTCCGTTTTATCATTTTTTAATTAGCTTTGCCCTGTTTTATCGACGTATATAGGATTTCGAAAAAATCTCCGTTATACTTCCGATAGGAAACAATTGATTCACAAAAATAGGTATAATTCACTTGTTAGTAAAACCGGAATTCAGGCTTTTTCTGCTGTTGCTCATTTTCAGCATAAATGGAGCAACTGCACAGACTTTACCCGATACTGTTCCGGTAAATCCTTCTTCGCCCGATTCGCTGTTTACTATATCTCCTGCTGCATCATCCGACACCGTTCGGAATTTATCCATGCCATTGAAGTCGAATTTGGAAGATTCTATAGCTACTCAATCAAAATCTAAACCAAAAAGAAGTCTGCTCGAAGATATAGTTGATTATCATTCAGAGGATAGTATGCCTTATGATATTGAAAATCAGATTCTTTACTTGTATCGGGATGCTTTTATTAAATATGAAGATATCGAGCTTAAAGCCGGAATGATTGCCATCAATCTGGAAACCAGAACCCTTTTTGCTACTTTTTTAACGGATACAGCCGGCCAAAAAGTGGGACGACCCGAGTTTAAGCAAGGGGATGAAATGTTCACAGCTGATACCATGTATTATAATTTCGTGACGAAGCGTGGTTATATCAAAACACTTCTCACTGAACAGCAAGGCGGCTTCCTGCATGCTGAAACAACCAAAAGACAAGAAAATGGTCATGTTTGTCTAGAGTCAGGGAAATTCACGACTTGCAATGCCGCTGACCCTCATTTTTACATCTCCCTTAAGCGTGCCATTTTAATTCCGAATGATAAAATTATCTCGGGACCTTTGAATCTGGTTATTTCAGATATCCCAACGCCTGCTTATCTTCCTTTTGGGTTTTTCCCAAATCAAAAGAAATTTTCCTCAGGTATTTTAATGCCTGAATATGGTGAAGAAGCGAATCGTGGATTTTACTTGCGAAACGGTGGATATTATTTTGCCTTAAGCGATTATTTCGATTTGGCGCTGCGTGGTGATATTTATTCGAAAGGAACCTGGGGTGCTCAACTGGCAACGAATTATAAAAAGATGTATGCTTTTAGCGGTACATTTAACTTCAGATATTATCGAAATGTGATTGGCGAAGAACCTTTTTATCCGACTGATTCAACGAAAAGCTCTGATTTCTCGGTTAAATGGAGCCACAAACAAGATGCGAAGTCCACTCCCGGCCAGAATTTTTCTGCCAATGTGAATTTTAGTACGAGTAGTTTTGATAAAAACCAAACTACCACGGTTGAAAATAAGCTTCAGAATACCAAAAGTTCAAGTATTTCCTACAGTAAGACATGGAGTGGAATTGCCAGCTTCTCCGCTGATTTAAGGCATTCCCAAAATAGTCAAACCGAACTAGTTAGTTTGACTCTTCCTTCGCTGACATTCAATGTGAACCGGCAATATCCTTTTAGAAAAAAAACGAGCACCGGAAATTTCGCCTGGTATGAGAATATTCAGCTAGAGTACAAATCAGCTTTTGTGAGTGATTTGGAAATTCTGGAAGAAAATTTTATGAATTCAAACCTGCTCGACTCGCTTGAAACAGGATTTAAACACGAAATTCCGCTTAGCGCAAACTTTAAGTTTTGGAACTTCTTTAATTTCTCACCCAGCGTAGGATATGTTGGAAAACTTTATCCGTATTATAAATATCAGGAATGGGACCCAAACTATCAGGTTAATGACACCACCTTTGGGAAAGTAGTTGAAACTTATGTGCATAAGATCACCTACGCACACACGATTTCTCCGGTGGCAAGCCTTAGTTTCAATCCTACCTTTTATGGGATGTATCTTTTTAAAAGGGGAAAGGTTAAAGCTATCCGTCACGTTATGACTCCCAGTATAACTGCTAACTGGAAGCCTCCCATGGGCAGTGAGAATGATTTTATTTTCAGGCCGGTGGTACTGGGGCAAGATAGTGTGAGTACAACCAAGACTTATTCGATTTATGATGGTTCAAAATACGGCGCGCCTGCTAAAAATTCGACGAGTGGTTCGGTTAGTTTCTCACTGAGTAATAATTTTGAAATGAAAACGGTCTCCAAATCTGATACGGGCGATGTGGAGAAGAAAACTAAGTTGCTGGAGAATTTAACTTTCAGGACTCGTTATGATTTTTATAAAGATGAAAAAAAGCTTGACCCGGTGACTTTTACAGGCAATACGTCCTTGTTTAAAGATGTGAAGATAAATTTTGGAGGCACACTGAATCCATACGCACTTGATTCATCGAATGTGGAGACAGCCAATTGGAGCATTGTTGAGAATGGAAAACTCTTTCGCTTAACCCAGGCAAACCTCTCCTTGAGTTATTCGATTCGTGGAAAGCAAAAGAATAAAGACAAGCCTGAGTCGGATGAGGAATTGCAGGAATTTGAAGTCAATTCGGAGGATTCTCTCAAATCAGTATTGGAACAGGAAGGTATTTTGGGTGACCCAGAGCGGGATTATATAAACTTTAATTTGCCCTGGAGTCTTCGGGTGGATTATCAAGTATATTATTCCAAGCCCCAAGACGAATCTACGTATTCTATGAATCTTCGATTTGGAGGGGATATCAATTTAACGGAGAAATGGAAAGTTGCGCTGAATTCGGGTTATGATTTCAACCGGAAGGAGTTCACCTATACAACGATTGATATTTATCGGGATTTGCATTGCTGGGAGGCTCGTTTCTCCTGGGTTCCATTTGGCACCTATATGAGTTATAATTTTCAGATTAGTGTGAAACCCGGGATGTTGCAGGATTTGAAACTTACCAAACGTAAAAGTTGGTATGATAATTTTTAAGGATGATGAATAAAGAGGATTTGCGAATTGTATTTATGGGAACGCCGGAGTTTGCAACGGCTCCCTTGAAGGCACTCCTGGATGCCGGCTATTCGGTTGTTGCCGCAGTTACGGCACCTGATAAAAAAGCGGGCAGGGGACAGCAGATTCGCTTTTCGCCGGTCAAGGAGTTTTGCCTGGAGCGTCAGGTTCCTGTCTTGCAACCCGAGAAACTCAAGGCTGATGAGTTCTTAACCGAGCTCGCTTCCTATCGGGCAAATCTGTTTATTGTGGTAGCGTTCCGAATGTTACCCGAAAAGGTCTGGGCCATGCCTGAGCTGGGTACTTTTAATCTGCACGCATCACTTTTACCACAATATCGGGGTGCCGCTCCCATCAATTATGCCATTATAAATGGTGAAACCAAAACCGGTCTGACTACTTTTTTTCTGGAGCAAGAGATTGATACCGGAAATATTTTGCTGACTAAAGAGCTTGAAATTGGGGAGGAGGATGATTTTGGCAATTTGCATGATAGAATGATGCTGGAAGGTGCTGAGTTAGTGTTGAAAACTGTAAAACTGATTCAGGATGAGCGAGTTGAGACGATACAGCAGGATTTGCTTGCTTCATCGTTGGATAGCATGAAGCCGGCGCCTAAAATCTTCCCGGCTGATTGCAAAATCAACTGGAACAGGTCCTGTATGGAAATTCATAATTTGATACGCGGATTAAGCCCTTTTCCCGCCGCATGGACGATATTAAAAAACGACCAGGAAGAGCGTATTCTCAAAGTGTATAAGAGTCGGGTTGAACTGATGCCACATGACTTAGCTAGCGGAACTTTGTTGAGAATGAAGCCGGCGGGTATGAAAGTTGCCTGTTCGGATGGCTTTATTCACCTGATAGAATTGCAACAATCCGGTAAAAAACGCATGCCTGCTCAGGATTTTCTGGCCGGATTCAAAGATTTGGAAAGCTGGCATCTGGAGTAAGAAAAAGTGTATCTTTACTTTAGTTCAAATATACTACTATGAAGAAACATCTACTCTTTATCACACTTCTCCTCATCTTTTCAAATTCGTATGCTCAAAGTGATGAAACTGTCACTCCCAAAGAAGTGAAAACTGGTATTAATGTGGGATTGCTGCCGGTGGTAGCCTTCGATTCGGACCTCGGTTTTCAGTATGGGGGGCTTTCGAATATCTATTTCTACGGAGATGGTTCACAATATCCCGATTACAGACATTCTCTGTATCTTGAGGTAAGCCGTTATGTTAAAGGAAGCGGAATTAATCGTATTTTTTATGATTCAAAGTATCTCATTCCCGGTTTGCGATTTACCTCCGATGTGAGTTATCTCACGGAGCAAGCCTATGCTTTTTATGGCTTTAATGGGGCTCAGGCAGTTTATAATCCCGGCTGGATGGATGATGAAGACCCATCGTATCGTTCCCGTATGTTTTATCGACATGAACGAAATCGATTTCGTTTGTTGGCTGATTTTCAGGGTAAATTCTTCTCCGATAAATTATACTGGGTCGCCGGTTTTCAATTGTTGAATGATGAAATCGCTTCCGTAAATGTGGCTAAATTAAACGAAGGAAAAACGGAAGACCTTCTCCCGCTGCAAGATTCGGTTCCCGGATTATTTGAATTGTATCAGCAATGGGGAATAATCTCTCCGGAGGAAGCCGATGGAGGTCTGCATAATTATTTGAAATTAGGTTTGATTTATGATACGCGGGATAATGAGCCCCACCCGATGAAAGGCATGTGGACTGAATTAGTGCTTCAATCAGCTCCTTCATTTTTAGGTAGTGAGACACCTTATACTTTGCTCAATTTTACGCATCGTCAGTATTTCACCTTGCTAAAAGACCGACTTGATTTTGCATATCGCCTGATGAGTCAAAACACCATTGCCGGTTCAGCTCCTTTTTATCTGAAACCCAATGTGGTTACAACCATGCTTCGTGGTGCCAATTCCGAAGGATTAGGCGGGAGTAAGACACTTCGTGGTATCTTGTTGAATCGTGTGGTGGGTGATGGATTTGTGCTGGCAAATGCTGAGCTGCGCTGGAAATTTGTGAAATTCCGTTTCATCAAACAAAATTTTTATTTGGGATTAAATGCCTTTGTAGATGCAGGAATGGTTACACAAATGGTTGATATTTCGGATGATCAAATGCATACAATTGATGCGCTGCTTAATGCACAAGGTGGAGATGCCGACGATTATTTTAATTCAGGAGATGATAAAATGCATTATAGTACCGGCCTCGGTCTAAGAATCGCCATGAATCAAAATTTCATTATTGCAGTGGATTATGGTATTGCATTGGAGAAACAAGATGGCGAGAAAGGAATGTATATTGGATTAAATTATATCTTTTAAAAGCCTGATATATAAGGCTTTACTTTGCTTCGTTTTCTAAAAGTATTCTGATAATTCGTCTGCATCGGCCACATCCGGTTGATGCAGCGGTTTCTTTGGCTATTTCGGGTATCGTTGTAAGATTTTTAGAACGGATAGCTTCCAGGATTTCAGCCTGTGTGATGCTATTGCATTGACAGATAATCTCCTGCGAATATGAAGTCATGCCAACGTTTATTTTCTCGAAAGAACGTCCAGCGCAGATTGCACGATGTCGGCAGAAACAAGACCATATTTTTTCATAAGCTCAGCCGGCTTTCCGCTTTCACCAAAACGGTCATTTACTGCTACCATTTCGATAGGTGCAGGAAGTTTACGGCCTAATAACTGAGCAATTGAGTCGCCAAGTCCTCCATTCATTTGGTGTTCTTCGGCGGTAACTACTGCTTTTGTTTTAGAAACTGAAGCTAATACGGCTTCGTTGTCGAGTGGTTTAATGGTATGAATATTAATAACTTCTGCCGATATCCCCATTTTCTCGAGGGCTTCACAAGCCATTAAAGCTTCCCATACTAAATGGCCTGTGGCAAAAATAGTAAGGTCAGATCCTTCGTTAAGCATCACGGCTTTTCCAATCACAAATTCCTGGTCAGGCGCAGTGAAATTAGGAACTTTAGGTCTTCCAAAACGTAAATATACAGGGCCTTCATATTCGGCTACGGCAAGTGTGGCAGCCTTGGTTTGATTATAATCGCAAGGATTGATAACTACCATGTTTGGAAGCATCTTCATCAATCCTAAATCTTCTAAAATTTGATGCGTAGCCCCATCTTCTCCCAAGGTTAAACCTGCATGCGAAGCACAGATTTTCACATTTTTACGTGAATAAGCGACCACTTGTCGAATTTGATCATAGACACGTCCTGTAGCAAAATTGGCAAAAGTACCGGTAAATGGCACCTTTCCTGAAGTGGCTAATCCGGATGCTACTCCAACCATATTGGCTTCGGCAATGCCAGCCTGATAAAATCGAGTTGGAAATTCTTCTGCAAATGCATCCATTTTTAATGAACCGGTAAGGTCCGCACAGAGGGCAACGATGTTGGGATTTTCTCTCCCGGCTTCGAGTAAACCGGCTCCAAAGCCCGAACGAGTATCACGTTGATCGATGAATTTAAATTTTGACATACGCTCTAAATTTGCGACAAAAGTAGTACATCATACTTGAAATTAGCTACTTTTACTTAGAGCTTATTTAAAATTATCAACAAAAATGATCTATCGAAATCCAGCCATTCCCAAAGTGTTTTATTCTGATTTAAGTGCCAGACCTATTGAAAATTGTGCTTTTTGTTCCAGGGAATTCCTCCAGCCCGGAGTGTTTTATTCGATAGAAAAAGTCATTAAAAATCATCGGGTGGACTTTGAATATGCCATCTGTTTTGATTGTTCGAATCAGATGAAATCCGAAATGTCAGAAGAATCAATCCAAAATATTGAGCGTTATATGCTGGAGCATCGATTTGAAGAAAAATCCCGTGAAATACTGTTCAATGAGGAAGAAGTAGATGCCGAAGATTTTCTAAAAGCATGCCGAATCAAAGGAACTCCTGTTGATGAATTGGATGAATATCAAATGATTGCAGTCTTTGAAGGAGATGAATTATCTCAAAGAGCATTCCCCATTATCATTGGAATCGAAGCTATCGAAGAGTTGAATGGCCTCTTATCAGCCAAAACAAAAGGGGAAATGGATAAATACCTGGATGACCTCACCGGCCTGCCACCGGAGTTTATTGAGCTCTTTAAAGAGAAGAAAAAGCTCTTAATATAAATTGACCTGGGCAGAACTGCCAGAAGATATTTTGAATGAACGGGTTATGGTAAAACTCGATTGATGGGCATTCTTGGTTCGAAATACAGCCAAATAACTTCCCGGAAGCAAAGTTAATGTCTCTTTGATTTTATCATTTGATAAATTACAAATCCATTTCAGTCCATTTTTCTCTTCTAAATATAAACTCCCATACCCGGGAACTTTACTAGTGAAAGTGGCAAATCCGCTTTTGGGAATCTCCAGGGTGGTCGTTTTACTTTGCTCAATCAAAACACCACTTAATCGAATCTCCGGCAAGGTGTTAATAACAATATCATAATAGCCGGTGATATATTTCTCTGTGCTGTTCATGGCTTGTGTGTTAATCTGACTGCAGGAAGAAAGCTTAAACACATCAGCTTTGATATCTCGTTGGTTCACATCACTTACTTTAAGCTGCAAATATCCCTGAGGGGCATCAACCGCAATGGTGGTGTGCTTTCCGGGAATCAGGACAATACTATCAATTTCAACAGGAGGAATCGTGTGAGCTACCATCCGATAAGTAATCAGCGGATCCAGCAAAATAGTATCCGGTACCCCCCGGTGATTCATGGTATGCACATAATTGTATTTCCATTTCCCGGAACGGATATCATAAAAAGTCATATTGACATCAGTTTCAGTAGGTAAAGATTTGCTGTCTAGTAGATTAACTTGGGCAGTAGTTGAGTTCAAAGCTTGCGAAATCACAACTGACAGCGCTTCTTTAAATTGCTTTTCATTCGATGCATCGTAATATCTTCCAATGCAATCAAATGTTTCCTTAAATCCTAAGTCCAAACCAATTCCGATTACAAAAGGTTTTAAAACGATTCCTGATTTTTGAAGAGTTGAAGAAACGGCACAGGGGTCTCCC
>JAIPAR010000012.1 GCA_021739985.1 Bacteroidales bacterium
ATATTCACCGCAGCTTCCAGTTTGACACGCGGGTCTATCAAGGTAAGGTCTTCCTGAAGCAATTCAGCTGAAGTAAAAGTGGTGAGAATATGCACATCGTAACCGGCAGCAGCCAGTGTATTGGCTTCTTTCACCACACGCGGATTGCGGCAGAGGTGACTTTGGGTCAGAATTCCAATCTTTTTCATGCTCCTTTTCCGGTTAAACGATGAACAAAGAGACGGAAGCTTTTAGCCGCTTTCCATCCGAAAGTTTTTTTGATTATTTCTATCAATTTCCCACCCATTACTGGCAATTCCACTTGTCCAGGATAGCGGTTTATCTCTGTCTCACAGCGTTTTACAAAATCCTTGTTAGCCGGATAAGCATTCAGCGCCAATTCGGTATATAAAGTTGCCATGGCGCGTAAATAGGCTTCCGACTGGGTGTGTTTTTGAAGATAAGAAGATTTTAAATCCAGCGCAAGCAGTGCACTTTCGAGAAAAATCCGTTTGGAGTATTTTGCCGAGATGTTGCCTCCTGTCACAAAGCGGCGGTAATAGTTTAAACCATCGGTGGTTCGGATTCCTCTGGAAGCTAGAACCGCACGGGCAAAGTACTCTCCATCCTGATCGAGTTTTAATTGTTCATTCCAGGGGCCTATCGAATCGGTAATGGTACGCGGCGTCAGCCAGGCACTGGTTTGAACCATCCAGCGTTTGCCATAGCCGCCGTACAAGCGAACCAGAAAATCGACCGGGTCATCGGTGTTGTGAATCCAGGCACTTTCATCAGCCGGCTGCATGGAGCGATAATCATCGCCATGCATAAAGTGAACGGTTGGACAAATGGCGAGATATCCTTCTGCCTGCTCGAGTACAGCTACTTGATTTTCCAGTTTATCAGCGCTGAGCACATCATCTGCATCTAAAAACTGGAGGTATTTCCCGCTGGAAGCGTTTAAACCCGCATTCCGGGCAACACAAGCTCCTTTATTTTGCTGGGTAAAAACTTTTAAGCGGTCCGATTCGTATCGTCGTGCAATGGCTACCGTGTTGTCTTTTGAACCATCATCAATCACAAAAGCTTCCCAGTTGGAATGCGTCTGTCCGACAACCGAATCGAGTGTTTCGGCCAGATATTCCGCCGCATTATAAGCCGGAATAATGATGGATACCAAGGGTTTAGCTTCCTGATTCATGGTTTTGAATTAAAAAGAGAGATGTTTTTTGCGGAAGGCTTCAAATTTTTCCTGACGAATATACCCGACGTATTTTTTCTTGTATTCGAATGATAGACATTTTTCGGGTTCTAATTGCTTAATGAGCTTTGCCGGATTACCACCGATGATGCAATATCCATCGGGAAAAGATTTGGTAACCACCGAGCCGGCTGCAACCACCGTATAATCACCGAGCTCAACGCCCGGTAAAATCATCGAATTCATTCCAATCCAGCAATAATTGCCGATTTTGGTTACTTTTTTAGTCAAAATACGATGATCATACACATCATGTCCACCGCTGAGAATTCCAGTATTCTGACCTACCGTTGTATAGTTTCCGAAGATAAGCTGTCCCGAGCCCTGAATATAGCAGCCAGAATTAAAGCCGGGATTCGTTCCCACTCCCACCAAAATATTATGCGCTCCCACAATCCGACTGGTGAAATGCGTTGGCCAATAGGCTTCTGCGTTGTATCCAAGCACTTTTTGCTTGTACCAGCGATTGAATGAAATACGGTCATTGGCTTGCTGGGTATCATGAATAAATCGGAAATAAGGGAGCCGGGTGATTGCCCAGGTGAAAATTCGAAAGGGATGTGTCAGGACATCTTTGATTTTTTCGTTGGTAATCTTCATAGCTTAATAGGTTTGAAGGAAATAAAAATTAGGCTGGTTTATGCAATACGCGCGACATCATTTCGGAGTACGACATGCCCGATTCTTTTTGCAATTGACGCATGGTTTTCAATGAATTATTCTTGCCAACTCCCAGGATATAGCGAGCCTGATTCCATTTCACTTTATCGAGGGCTCGCTTTTGATCTGCCTTGCTTAGCGGACATTCAGGTTTTGAGAGATATTCCTCCGAACACAGGAGATATTTAAAAGGGATGGTGAAATCGGTACGGTTATTTTGCATTTCCTGTTCTTCATGCTCCCGATACCAGACCACTCCCTGAGGCAACAAAACAACCGGATAACGAGCCGATAAAATGTGCCACATTTCAAAATCTCCCAAATATCTTCTACCGGTAAATCCTCCTGCTTCATCAAAAGCATCTTTTCGGATAATTGCTGATAAAGGAGCTTTGTGAAACAATTGTTGCTGGAAGTAATGCCGCTTGTAGGCTTCCTCCGGCGACAAAATGAATGGATACATTTGGTTTTTATCCTGAGGAAGAGAGGATAAACCGTAACCGGCTTCCGGAAATCGTTCCATGCCATCCACCAAAACCTGTAAGCCGGTTGGATAAATCAAATCATCGCAATCCACATATTTTAAATACTTGCCCGTTGCCAGACTGGCGGCTTTGTTCCGGTTTCCATAATCTCCCAGGTTCTTTTCGTTCCGAATCGATTTTACCCTGGAATCTTTGGCGGCATACGACTCCGCAACTTCTACACTTCGGTCTTTCGACTGATCATCTACAATGAGCAATTCAAAATTAGTGTAAGTCGATGCAAGAACACTTTCAACGGCAAAAGGGATAAACTTTTCGCGATTGTAGGTTGTCATTAAAACACTTACTAAAGGCTGCTGTGTATTTTCCATAGCTATTTATTTTTTATTTTGTTGGATGCCTTGAGGTGGATATCCTACCCAATACTTTTGGGAAGATTCAACTCCTTTCATCCCCCGAAATCGTGCATTAAAACCAAAGACTAATGCGGCCAACCAGGCAGCCAGCACCAAAATCAGATTGTATTTCATCCATTTCAATTTCTCACCCATTCCCAGCTCTTTAAATTTGAGCAAACGAACGATGATTTGTAATTTTTTAGTAATAGGATTGGATGGATATTTAATGTAATCGTAGAACTTATAGTTTTGATATAGAATGATATAACTTCTTTTAAAATAGAATTTGAAGTTTTGATGATGATAATGATATACTCTGGCCCGATAGTCATACACAATTTTGTATCCGGCCGATAAAGCATCTTTGGCCCAAAGTGTATCTTCCGAAAACATTAATCGTCGGAAAGGAAGCGAATCTTTCATCGATTTCCGGTACATCGCATTCACATCATCCCAATGGCAGTAAGCATGTTGTTTTTTGCCACTCAGGCGGGTAAATTCTTCCGGGTTTTTAAACTGATACGAAAAAGGTTCAGCTTCGGATTGCGGACGGAACCATTGCAAGGGATTTTTGCTTGTATCTTCTTTCACGATTTGTTGCCCACAAACAGCTGCAACTTCCGGATCCACAAAATGCTCCAACATACGTTCAATCCATTGCGAATCAGCAGGTTCTGCATCTTGAACAGTCAGCAAAACAAACTCTCCTTTGGCTTCACGAACACCCAAATTTCGCGTTTCGCCGTGGTTAAATTCCTTCGGAGGAACCGGAATAATACGAACGGGAAATTGCTTTACGTATTCCAGCGTCCCATCGGTAGAGGCCGAATCCAGAATTATCACTTCCAATTGCTTACTCAGCGTTTGTCCAAAAATTCCATTCAGACAAGCTGGTAGCGTGTCCATCCCGTTTTTTACGGGAATCACAACGGAAACAAGCGGGAGGTGATTAGATTCTTCCATGTCAGGATTCATAATTAAATGTTCCAATGCTTGAAGGAGTACGATACGAGGCAATTACCTGATTGAGTTTTCGGTTGATAAAGCTCAAACGATTGATTCTCAAACGATAACATAGATAGAGCGCTTGCGCTTTGAGTTGAAAAGAGGCATTAAATAAGCCGGCCTGCCGGCCATGAGCCAGCGCTTGCTGCATCACTTTCCTATTCAGCGATTTGGCAGCACCAAAAACTACACTGGCGCCTAGTTCCCGGCTGGCTTTTTGCAATGCCGGTGTCATACGGCTAGCCAGGGTTTCGGTGTGGTGAATAAAAATCTCCAGACGGGTTTGCATTTTGGCCGGCGAGTTAATTTCTCCCTGGCTGATACTTCCCGATGTGTGCCGACGGTAAAAAATATCCGGTTTTGCATGGGAAACATGCAGGTAATTAAGCGATTGGGTAAGCGCTTTGAGGTGGAAATCCACATCTTGCCAGCACGCCAGATTCTCGGTAAATCCATTGATTTTAGCAACGGATTCACGTTTCCATGCAGGTCCGGAGGTTTGCCAGGTGGAGTCGAGGCGTAAAAAGCGCTCCAAATCAGACTCAGCACCCGGTTTGTTCCAAAGTACGTCGGCATCACTTGTATCTTTCGAAAAAATAAGCATCGGAAATACCAGGAAATCCATCTCCGGGTATTGATGAAAAGCCTGAACACGTTGTTCCAGGCAAAAAGGAGCCAGCAAATCATCCGAATCGAGAAACAGCACATATTCTCCGATGGATTTTTCCCAGGCGATATTACGGCAGGTGGGTGCTCCCTGCGGTTGCCGGTCGCGCACAAAATACCGGATGCGGGCATCACGCTCCGCAAATTCCCGGCAAACGTCCAGGGAATCATCCGTAGAACCATCATCCACCACGATAGCTTCCCAGTTGCTGAAGCTTTGTTCCAATACCGACCATAGCGTATCCCTCAGGAAAGTTCCCCGATTGTAATTTGGGATAAGAACCGATATCTCGGGTTTTGGATTCACAGTGGATGTTTGTTTAAATGATGTTTATTTTTTGAACAGATTTTTAACCTTAACGCCCCATTGAACGGCGGGATCTCCGATGATTGGGAAAAGTAAAAGTTTCCAAGTCCTTGAGTCTTTCCAGCCATCTTGCAGGATTTCAACAAAAAGCTCCTTCATCAGTGTATAATCTCCGGCATTGGTAACCAGGGAATACATATAGCGCAGGTCTTCCCGGAAATATTTCCCACGTGGATACTTGATTTCAGGAGCTGCGGTTTTATCTTCAAAAACAGGAAGCGGTACCTGTTCGCCCCGCATAATCGGGTCGGAGCCGGTAGTACGACGCTCGAGCGAATAATCAATCAGGATTTGCCTGAAATAGCCAATTTTGGCAGCGTGCCTGTGCGTAGCTGAACCGGGATGAATCCGCATAAAATAGGTGCATTTATTCAGCACTGCTATTTTATTCTTCTCTAGCAAACGCAGCCACAAATCATTATCCTCCGAAACAATAAAAGCAGTGCGATACCCACCGAGGTCAAGGACATCCTGGAGCCGGTAGCAAGCCGTGCCATGCACAACAGGACTTGCCTGATCGGTACGGAAATCATCAAAACTCAAGTCTTTTTGGGAAGCCTCCTTAAAATATTTTTTATTCGGCATCCTGTATTTCCAGGCAATTTTCCCATGGCTGGTCATGTAGGCTTGCTGATTGCAAACCATCACATAATCAGGGTTTTTCTCCAGAAAATCAACTTGAATTTTGAGGCTGTCCGACGAAGAAATATCGTCAGCATCGTGACGGCGAACATACTTACCGCGGGCTTGCTTCAGTCCGTTATTGAGTGAGCGGGCTACCCCCTGATTTTCCTGGTTAATCAGAACAATCCGCGGGTCCTGATACGATTCAACAATAGCGCGGGAATTATCTTTCGAGCCATCATTTACAATTATCAATTCAAAATCGGTAAATGTTTGATTCAATACGCTATCGATGGCCGGTCGCAAATAATCCTGCCCGTTATAAACCGGCATCAATACGCTAACTAAAGGCCTGTTTTCCATCTTCTTAACTATTAAAGAGATTTCCAGTCGGATTGTAAAACAACTTTTGCCCGTTTATCGAACGGGAAAGGACGGAGGATATAGCTATCGCCTTGTTTAATGTTGAAACGAATGCAGTTCTCAATATAATCGAAAGTGCCGTATTTATTGCCCAACCAGAGCGAGATGTAATAAGTTCCCGGAGCCATGGAAAGATTGCGTACCGTAACTTCGATGCTTCGTTGTTCTCCCTTTTCAAGTGATTTAATCTCGAAAAGGCTGTCGGCATTGGTGATATGGCCTATAAATTCATTGGCATCATTGCGGATATCCAGACTGAAATCGGTATAATCAATAGCTTCACGAGCTTCAAAGAAGGCTCTCACTTTCAGGGAATCGCCTAAATAAAACTCATCAGCCACAACACCGAATTGGTTTAGCAATTCATATTTTTTGAGTTCAGCATGACGGGTTCCGCTTCGTTTCAGTTCGTTTTCATTGACTGATGCTTTTTTATAGGCCGTGGTGATGTCATTGATAGGTCCTTCCATCGCCAGCATCCCGTTTTGCAACAGGATTCCGCGGGTGCAAAGCTGCTCAACAGCGGTCAGATTATGGCTCACAAACAAGACAGTACGTCCGCTTTTGGAGACGGATTGCATTTTGCCGATAGCCTTTTTTTGGAATTCAGCATCGCCAACAGCCAGTACCTCATCCACAATGAGGATTTCAGGTTCCAGATGCGCAGCAACTGCGAAAGCCAGACGCACATACATCCCTGATGAATAGCGTTTTACAGGTGTGTCAACATATTTTCCAACGCCTGAGAATTCCACAATTTCATCAAATTTGGACTTAATTTCCTTTTTGGTCATCCCTAAAATAGCACCATTGAGGAAGATATTTTCTTTACCGGTTAGTTCCGGATGGAATCCGGTTCCAACTTCCAGTAAGCTGGCAATTCGTCCTTTTACCTTGATTTGTCCGGTAGTTGGAGCCGTAACGCGGGATAAGAGCTTGAGCAGAGTCGATTTCCCGGCGCCATTTTTCCCGACAACACCCAGCACTTCGCCATCGTTCAGGCCAAAGCTGATATGTTGAAGAGCCCATACATATTCACCATCGCGATTATGCAAAGTATTTACCACCCCTACTTTTTTTGTTGGGTCATCTTTGCCGGTTATTTTGGCAAATAAACGGTTCAAATCATGACTTAAAGTACCGGTTCCAACGCTTCCCAACCGATACTGTTTTGATACATCTTCAAATCGTATAACTTCTTGTGACATAGTTTCTTGGTTAAGATGATTAAACGGTATCCATGAAGGTTTTTTCGACCTTATTGAAGATGAGAATTCCGGCGAACAGTAAGACTACCATAAAGCCCAGACTATACAGAAGATAGCCGTAATTGACTTCACCAACACCCAGCATGACTGTTTTGAAGGATTCCACAATGGGAGTCATTGGATTGGCCAGTACATACATTTTGTATTTAGCAGGAATTTCAGACAAAGGATAGATAACTGGAGTTGCGTACATCCAAAGGGTCACTCCAAAAGTAACCAGGTGAACTAAATCTCTGTATTTGGTAGTGAGCGAAGATATGATGATACCAAATCCAAGTCCTAATCCGGCAATGAGCAAAACGAGGAAAGGAATGAGAAAAACCTCTGCGGTTGGAGCAACGGCAGCCCCTTGTATCATGAAATAAATTAAAAATCCAATGAGAAAAACAAACTGAATAGCAAAGCTTACGAGGTTTGAAATCACAATAGAAAGTGGCATTGCCAGCCGGGGAAAATACACTTTCCCGAAGATGCTGGCATTTTTGATAAAAGTTTGCGAAGTATCATTCAAACACGTGCTGAAATAATTCCAACCAACAATCCCAGTCATGTAAAACAACATTTGGGGAATTCCATCCGTTGGGATTCCGGCAATGTTACCAAAGACCACCACAAACATCAGGGTGGTAAGCAAAGGCTGGATAATAAACCAGATTGGACCGAGGATTGTTTGCTTGTATTTGGCCACAAAATCACGGCGGACAAACAGGGCAATTAAATCGCGGTATTGCCATAATTCGCGGAGATTTATTTCGAACAAGCTCCTTTTCGGCTTTAAAACCATCGACCAATAAGTAGCCGACTCGGTGGGTTGTGCGGTTTGATTCATAAATAATTCCTTTAGTTTGATGATGAATACCGTGACACAAAATCCTGGTAGGTGTTTGTAATTCCTTCTCTTAAATGGATGGATGGAGTAAATCCTAATGAATTTAAGAAACTTACATCCAGCAGCTTACGAGGAGCGCCATCCGGCTTGCTGGTGTCAAAGACCAATTCGCCGGGATATCCGACGATATCTTTAATCAACAAAGCCAGCTCTTTGATAGCGATATCTTTTCCCCATCCAATGTTTACAAATTGCTCGCCGCTATAGTTTTCCATCAGGTAAATACAGGCGGCAGCCATATCATCCACATGTAAAAACTCTCGCATGGGGCTTCCGGTTCCCCAAATCGTAACGGCAGCCTGATTATTAATCTTTGCTTCGTGGAATTTACGGATAAGAGCCGGCAGCACATGCGAATTTTGCAAATCGTAGTTATCTTCCGGGCCATAGAGATTCGTAGGCATCACTGAGATGAAATCGACCCCGTATTGCTTGCGGTAGTTCTCGCACATTTTCAATCCGGCGATTTTGGCGATAGCATAAGGCTCATTGGTATATTCCAGCACGCCGGTCAGCAAATGAGATTCATGAATGGGCTGAGGAGCATTTTTGGGATAGATGCAGGAGCTACCCAGAAACATGAGCTTTTTCACCTTAGCCAGATAAGCCAGGTGAATGATATTATTCTGCATCACCAGGTTTTCATACAGGAATTCAGCCCGGTACAAATTGTTGGCAACGATTCCGCCTACTTTGGCAGCTGCGTCGAAGACATAATCCGGTTTAAATTCCTCGTAAAATGCTTTTACGGCTTGAAAGTCCATTAAATCGAGTTTGACATAGCGGATGGCTGCACCCTTTACGGCAGCCGGTTGCCGGTTGCGGTACGAGCCAACCAAATTGGTAAAGCCGGCTGCCAGAAGGCCGCGCACAAGGGCACTTCCCACCATACCCGTAGCTCCGGCTATAAAAATTGTATCTGATTTATTCATAGTAATTTTTGATTTCAAATCCACCTTCTTTCAGGTATTTATCTTTTTGCATCAGTTTAATATCCGATTGCATCATATCATCCACTAATCCTTTTAAGTCGTAATGAGGTACCCATCCGAGTTTCGTATTGGCTTTGGTTGGATCTCCAATCAGTAAATCAACCTCAGTTGGACGGAAATAGCGTGAATCAATTTTAACCACCACCTGACCGGGTTTCACAAAGAATTCAGGGTGAGAGGATTTAACAACGGTTCCAATTTCATCGACTCCTTCGCCACTGAATTCAACTTCGATGCCTAAGTAATTAAAAGACATGCGTACAAATTCACGTACTTCGGTGGTAATTCCGGTTGCAATCACGTAATCTTCAGGTACTTCCTGCTGTAAGATGAGGTGCATGGCCACAATATAGTCTTTGGCATGTCCCCAGTCCCGTTTGGCTGATAAATTACCCAAATACAAGACATCTTGCATGCCGAGTGCGATTTTGGAAACTGCACGGGTAATTTTACGCGTTACAAAAGTTTCACCACGAACAGGCGATTCGTGGTTGAACAGAATACCGTTACAAGCGTACATGTTGTAAGCTTCCCGATAGTTCACCATCATCCAGTAGGCATATAATTTAGCTACTGCATACGGAGAACGCGGGTAGAAAGGAGTTCGCTCTGATTGAGGAATTTCCTGAACCAAGCCATACAATTCGGAAGTAGAAGCCTGATATATTCTTGTTTTTTCTGTCATTTTTAGCAAACGGACAGCTTCCAGCAGTCTTAAAGCGCCGAGAGCATCTGCATTTCCGGTGTATTCCGGGGTGTCAAAGCTAACTTTGACATGCGACATGGCAGCGAGGTTATAAATTTCATCCGGTTGGGTTTCCTGAACGATACGAATCAGATTCGTTGAGTCGGTCATATCTCCATAATGCAGAGAAAAATTCCGATGGTCCAGAAAAGGGTCCTGATATAAGTGGTCGATTCTGTCTGTATTAAACATCGATGACCGACGTTTAATCCCATGAACGATATATCCTTTTTTCAACAGATATTCGGACAGATACGCTCCATCTTGTCCGGTGACTCCGGTAATTAGTGCTACTTTGCTCATATACAATTATTTAGATTTACATTATTTTAAATTTTCCGTAAAAAATCAATAAAAAGTCTCCTGGCCTTAATCGCAATCCTCATTATAGCCAACCGTTTCGGGGCTTCATCGCCATAAATAACAATATTTCGGTCTTTGATTCGGATTTTTGAATCATTATAGGCAATATACAATCTTTTCATGGAATGCTCCACTGCTTCATGAATAGCTTGCACAAATTCTTTTTTCCGTGTAAAGTTATGACGTACTACGAAAAGAGTGGCATCACTGTGTTTATTCAGGAGCACGGCATCTCCAAACAGTCCAATAGCTGGTGTATCCAGGATGATATAATCGTAATTTTTCCGGAGATTTTGCAGCATTTCGGCTGTTCTTTCCGATTCAATCATTTCATCGGGATTGGGAGGAATTGGACCCGCCAGAAGGATATCCAAGTTTTTGGTGAAAGATTTTTGAATGAGTGTTTGAAGTGGAATATTATGCATTAGGTGCATTGTTATACCAATAGATGAGTCAAGATTAAGTTCTTCAGGATTAAAGGGCCTGCGAAAATCAAAGCCCACATATAAAGTCCGTTTGCCTGTAAGCGCATAAACCGAAGCCAGGTTCAACGCCACAAAGCTCTTTCCTTCTTCAATGGTTGATGAAGTAACCAGGATGACTTGTTCATTCAATTCTCTGGTTAGATTGAGTTTGATACGAATAATTCTAAATAATTCGGTTAGATAGGAATTGGGTGATTTAAGCACAGGCACGAAGCTCTTGCCCGTATTTTCGGAGATTTGGCCTGCAATGGGAACAGAAGTGTTTGAAACTACATCTTCGATACCGAGTACGCGATTGTTTAGTACCACCAGGAAGAAAAGGAAAAGTGCCGGCAGCAAAATTGCCCAAATAGCTGCATTGACTAAAGCAAGTCGTGGACTTTTTGAAACATTTGTAACACCTGAAGATCCTGCAATATCTACGATTTCATGGTCGGGGGTATTGGATGCTCTTTGAATTTCGACCTCCGTTTTACGTTTGCGTAGAAAATCGTACAAATTAAGGAGCATTTTGTATTTACGTTCCATTTCCAGATATTCCCGCTCCAGGCTGGGCAGATTAGCAAATTCTTCATTTAAATGCCATAAACGGTCTTCGGTCTGCTGTAACTTACTTTTGGATGTCTCAATGACACTGCGCATACTTTCGCGCATTGACTCTTTGAATTCTTCGATTTTCCCATTCAAAATTTTGATATAGGGATTTTGAGGATTCGAGTTTTTAAGCAAAGCATCTCTTTCGCGAATAAGATTGGAAAGGTCTCCTGCGGCAGCATTAAACATCGGTAGATTTACACCCATGGAGGAAGGCATCAATATTTCATCTAAATCTTCCCGTTCCGACACATAATCATACAAATACTGGTAATATTTGATATCCATCTGCAGATTTTTGATGTCTTTTGATTCAGAGTCGATATTTTTTAAAAGTGCAGCAACTTTTTCCTGAAGAACCATAAAGCGATTATCCTTCCGAAAAGCCTCCAGCATCACTTCCATTTCGCCCAGTTCATCGCCCAGTTGCACCAATTGTTTTTCGATAAATAAAATTGTATTGGTAAGAATTTGATTTTTCTTTTCCAGATTACTTAACAGAAATTCCTGCGTTAGCTGGTTTAAATAGTCTGCTTCTTTTTGCTTGTTGGCCCCGGTGGATGTAACAACCAGAACAGAGGTTCCACGTTCAATCTGAACTTTGGTTTTGTTCATGTATTGGCCTGTTAATCCATTCAGGTCGTTAATGAGGAATGCATATTGATTGGAAACCAAATCATCTACATTTATACCATCTTTCCAATGGATGCTGAACTCGTAACCATCCCCAGATAAAATATCACCCATTTTATAGCGGACAGGAGACATGAAAGCGGGGAATTCCTGGGAGAAAAGCTCTATTTCAACGGGAGAGATTACCTTTACCTGAATTCGTTTGTATAAGATTTTCCACTTATCCGGATTATACTGTACCAGGAAAGGGCTTTCCTTATAAATTTCATTATAGATGTACTTCCCCTTTTCATAATAGCTGACCGAGAAATCGAGTTTTTCGATGATTTTCTTAATCTGTGCATATGATTTTAAGAGAGAAATCTGATTATCAATAAGTTTTGAATTTAATAGTAAAGGGGATGATGAAATTTGTCCACGTTCCTGTAGAACAGAAGAGTTACTTTTATCTTCAATTAAGACCGTAGTACGCAAGCTGTACACCGGTTCGATAAATTGATTATTATGCCGGGCCCAAAGCAAGGCAATGAGTAAAAAACCGGCAAATAAATACCAGTTCTTCAGGTATTTTTTGAGGATACGTTTGAAGTCGATATCCTGCTTAACGGAATTAACAGTTTTTCCCATATTATATACTTACGGCACTAATACCTTGAATCAGCAGCAAAATCGTTAAACCGGTTGAAATCACCGACGATAGAACCTGGAGGGAGAAAGTAGGATTGATTCCCCAGGCTTTGGCCTTCATAGGTTCAACATAAATAACATCATTGGGGAAGACATAAAACATTTGACCGCTAATCAGTTTGCCGCTTGTGACATCAATTTGATACACTTTGCTTTTCCCGTTCACTTCGCGAAAGACTTTAATATCGGTGCGCCGGGCATAGTCGGTAAGGCCGCCGGCCAGCGATAAAGCCTCGAAAATAGTTACCCGGTTTTTGGTCATATTGTAAATTCCTTCCTTTTTAACTTCGCCAAGCACATTGATGTAATTATTAATCAATCTTACTTCAACACGCATTTCATTGCCAATAATTTGTTGAGCAGCTTGTCGAACCTGCTGATGTGCTTCGGCTACGGAGAAACCACCCACTTTTATCTTTCCAAGATACGGAAAATCGATAAAACCTTTATCATCTACATAATATCCGATTAAAGCCTGATTGGTTTCGTTTAAAAAATTCATTCCACCCAAGGGAGATAAGAATTGGGAAAGGTCCTTTTCGACGGTGGTGATAAGCACATAGAGATAGTCGTTTGGCTGAATTGTATATTCCAGCATCACAGAATCTTCGCGGATAAAAGCGTTAGCGTAGGCACTATCGTTCAGATTTTCATATTGCATCAGCATCATTTTCTGCTGGGGGATGCAGGAAGTCATCGAGGCAAAGATTCCGGCAATCAGGAGCCAAGTAAATATGTGCAGTGGTTTCATACTTATCTGATTTTGTGATTATTCAACACGTATCTTTCAATCCGTTGAAGGACCTGAAGTTTTTTAAATGGTTTGATGAAGCAAGTTTCGAAGCCGGCACTATTGATTTTCTTCATTCGGGCATCATCGGTATAGGCAGTTTGTGCAAAAAAAGGCACGTATTTGTAGCGAGGCCAACGTCGGATAATTTCATCCTTTAAACTGATTCCATCCCAGGGTTCAGGCAGGTTTATATCCATTAAAATCACATCAAACTGATGCCCGGCTTTTTCTTCTCTTTCCAGGATGTTTAAGGCTTCGTTCCCAGATAATGCCGAGAGGAGAGTTCCGGATTCCTTAAAGAAAAAGCTAATTACTTTGGAATTAATCTTATCATCCTCAACCAACAGAATCCGGAGGTTTCGCTGCCTCATGCTTTGTTCGATCCTCTCTTCAGGATATTCATCAACCTGTATGATTTGGCTGGGAAGGGATAATATGGCTATTTCTCCCATTTTATCACTTTTTCGAAATAAAAGTTTGGCATCCAGCGAGTTGAGCTCCTGAAGAATTTGAATACAATTTTCATAGCCTTCAAGTTCAGGTGCATTTGGATTATATTCGGGTGCATCGTGCAGCGACATAATGTATTGAAGTAATTCATCCGGCATATCCTGCCCAATATTATCAATCTCCAGGTTTAATCGTCCTCTGTTTTCATCGACAACAACCCTGATTCTGATGCTATTATCGTGGGTAAATAAGATAGATTTTAACAAGAAAAAATTAAAGATATTAGCCAGGCGGCTGTCATCTGTAGTGATTTTCAGTTTTTCGTCGCATGAAAAATCGACTGTAACATAATGCTCATCAATCAATTGCTGGAAATTACTGATTTGGGTAACCAGAAATTGATGGACAGGAATCAAATTAAGATTGGTGTTAATCTTTCCTGCGAGCGAGCCTTGTATTTCCTGATTATAGGTTTCTTTCAACGAGTTTGCTTTACGAAGCAGGATGGAAACATAATTTTCCAGCATCCGGTTGTTCAAGGGCCGAATTTCTTGTAGCAATTCCGAACCAATCCCCAGGATGCCATTTAAAGCTGTTCGGATTTCATGCGCATGATTATCGACATCACCTGATTCAGTATGAATTGATTGTAGTACCGGAGGATAAATGCCTGGTTGAAATTCCAAAGCAGATTTACTTTTGGACGACCCACTCGCAGATTTAACTTTCTTTCCGGGCTCATCGGTATTTGGAAATAAGGTACACAAGAATTTTTGACCTTCAATTTCGCTAAATTCAACCCGAACAGATAAGAGAGAATACTCACCGGTTAGCAGAAAAAATTGTTCTTTAAATTCATAGAGTCTTTTGGCATGAATAGGATTTGTTTGGCTGGCTTCCTTCATTAAGTAATACCGAAGTGGTTGACCAATAATGTCTTCTTCGGCCAATTTAATTAAAGTATAGCTGGCTGAATTGGCAAGTAAGATATCTCCTTCCAAATCAACCAGCAGGACTGGTTCTGGTTTGAAATCAATCAAGGCACGATAGTACTGCTTGTTGGGCAGTTGTTTAGCCGGCTTTCGTTCTCTATTTAGTCCAAGTGGAAAAATGGTTGACCTCCTTCATTTTGATTAGTAAATATACTTCAGCTTAAGACTTTATCTGCGACTTCCCGAAATGAATTTGCAAAAACATTCCAATTCAGGTGCCTATCGTAAAATTCTCGAGTTTTCTTTGTAAGTGGAAGATATTTAGTTTCGTATTCGGTAAATAATCCGGCTATAACAGAAGCATATTCCGGAGCCTGGGCATTCAAACGCAGTCGGTATCCATTCTTGCCATCTTGCACCGCTGAGCTTATTCCTCCGGTATCGGTAGTTATGGACGGCAAGGCATAAGCGCTTGCTTCGGCGAAAACAACGCCGAAACATTCTGCACGAGTGGGTAAGAGTAAGAAATGATGAGACTTAAGTAGCTCGACTAAACGTGCACTATCTTCGGGTTTGTTTTTATTGAGATAAGGAATCACCTGCAGGCATTCATCTTTGATTTCATGAGGAGGAATACAACCACAAACCGTAAGTAAAACAGGAATCTTCATGTTTTTTAACGCCTGCATAGTCTCAAAAGCAATCGAACCACCTTTTCGTTCCCATTCAACCCCTAAAAATAAAAGCCGGCAAATGTCCCGGGTTCGCTCGTATGAAACCTCATGCGAAGCTGGAATATAATCTAAATTAGGTCCAAACGGAATAATGTTGATTTTTCCCGGGTTTATATGGTAGTGTTGAATAGCTGAATTTGCTGCCCATTCGGAGGCGAAAATAAGGGCAGCTGATTTCTCCAGTGCCAGTTTCTCCACCCGATTGCCTTCCCAAACGGAAAGACGCATGAAATTACTAAACCAGGTGTAATAATTGTACAAACTATCAAATGTAGTATCGGTGTAGTAAATGACCGGAATGGTTGTCTGTAGAAGAGCTATTTCGGTGGAGGCCCTGGATGCAATAATCAAGTCGTATGATTTAAGTTTCAATTTCTTCTCGAAGAATCGTTTATACTGCCAGGAAAGTATCAGACTGTGCTCGATATGATAATTCTTTTTCCAAAGTTTGAAGAATCCCCGAATTAAGAATAATAATCTTCTGGAAGGGCTGGCGGGACCTAATAAATCAACTTCACCCAAACTTTGCTGAACGGATTTGTATAAATAGTAAGTAGTACCGGATAATTTGGTCTTATCCAGTGGATCTACTGCGGTAAGCAGGGCTATTTTATACCGTTTCCCTATCATTTTGCCTAAAGAAATTTGCACATAAAGTCCCGTTTAAGTTTTATTGAAATTAGTGAATTACTACAGTCTAAAATGCCGAAATCCTACCTACATGTATTTAAACAGTCTTTTCAATAGGGAAGGCTTTTTGGCTTGAAGTAATTCTTTTACCTCAATAATTTTTTTTAAAGTATTTTCGAGATTTTTTTCCAGGTGATCATCTTTTTCGATGTAATCAAAGGCCCCATGTTTTAAGGTATCTACGGCTGTTTTGACGGCTTCCTGAGACGAAACCATCACTACGAAAATATTTGGGTCGTACCGTTTAATTTTTTTAAGAACCTCATATCCAGTATAGGTATCCATATTGTGATCGAGAAAAACGATATCCGGATTTAAATGAATATTTTCAAGGCAATCCACTCCACTGGTAAAAAGATAATTATCCTGATAACTCAAATCAATCAGCATTTGATTCATAAGATTCAGATGAAAAATATTATCATCAACCAGAAATATCTTAAAACTGTCTGTTCCCATAATCATGTTTGTTTAATTCAATAGGGCAGCTAAAGTTGTGCCATCAACTCAATGTGTTATTTGTCAATTAATTATGTAAATGTTTTATGCAAAGAACGTTTTAAAAGCGGAATCCATTCCAAAAAATGGAAAGTTACACTATTTCTGCTGATTTCAAGTCAAATTATCTATATTCCGGTAAATTTTTACTCTAATTCTTTTTCCCGGATTTCACTTACTACCAACCTAAGCGTTCCAAGGATCGTTTGTATTAATTTCCCAAGTAGATCCCAAGAACCATTTTGCATAGAATAGAGCTCAAGTTCCCGGATTTTATCGCTTAAGCTATGAACACCCATTTGATTCACACTCGGTTTTATTCGATGGGCTGTTTGTTGTATCGTTTTTAAATCTTGCTGGCGATAAGCATCCTCAATAATATTCGCATTTTCTTCGATTAAATTACAAAAAAGAATCATCATCTTTTTTACAAATTCGTGCCTTCCGCGACTTAGTTCAATAAGATAGGATAAGTCGTAAAGTTTTTGATTTTCGATTGGAGATTGAAAAGACGAAGCCTCTACGCTCACCGGGGCATTCAGTTGTGAAGATGATTTGTTTAACTGATGTTCAATCTTTCTAAGGAAATCATTTTCATCAAATGGTTTTGTGATGAAGTCGTCCATCCCTGCTGCAAGATATGTATCAATATCATGTTTGAAAGCATTGGCGGTTAAGGCTACGATGGGGGTTTTTTGCATTAATTCATTTCGGATGATTTTAGTGGCCTCCATACCATCCATTTCCGGCATCAGGATATCCATTAAAATTAAATCGTATTCTTTTCGTTTGACCATTTCAACAGCAATTCTGCCGTTCTCTGCTTCATCGATAGCACAATTTAAAACTTCCAGACTTTGAATGGCAATAAAGCGGTTCATTTCATTATCCTCCACTAGCAGAATTGTTTTATCTGAATAATCGGGGCTTTCCGTGTGATTACGAATTTGTACCAGATTCTCGAGTTTGCCTACCGGTAATTCCAGTTCAAAATAAACCGTAGTACCTTTCCCTTTCACGCTGGTAATTTTTAAATCTCCATGCATCATCCTAACCAGATCAGATGCAATTGACATGCCCAGTCCGGTTCCTTCAAATCGTCTTCCGGCTGTAGAATCATACTCACGCGAGAATTTTTCAAAAACTTTAGAAACAAATTGTTCGGACATTCCAATTCCTGTATCAACTACTTTGAATTGAATCCTTTGGATTTCAGGGTTGCTTTCTAAAATGATAATAGACACTTCAACTTTTCCGTAATCAGTGAACTTAATTGCATTTCCGATTAGATTAAACAGTACCTGACGAATACGCACTTCATCGCCGATTAAACAGGGTTGAATAGTTGAATCGACATCAATAACGAATAAAAGATTCTTTTCTTTGGCTTGGGCAAATAAAATACTATGAACATTTTGAACCAGGCTGTGCACATTAAATTCCTTATGGTTCATGTCGATTTCGGCAGATTCGATTTTGGCTACATCCAGAATATTGTTCAGGATAGTCAATAAATGGCGGGCTGAAAGTTCGGACTGTTTGACATAAAAAACCTGCTGATCGTTTAATTTCTCTTTACTCAATTGTCGAATCATCCCAATAATCACGTTGAGAGGAGTTCTGATTTCATGGCTCATGCTGGCCAGGAAAAGCTGTTTGGCATTAGCTGCTGCGTCGGAGCTGGCTTTGGCTCTTTCGAGCTCTCGTTCCAGTTCTTTTTGACCCGTAATATCCAACTGAACACCAATGTAGCCGGTCAATTCCCCTTTATCAGAGAACTGAGGAGAAACGCTGTAATACCACCATTTTCGTTCGCCTTGTTTATTGAAAACCTCAATTTCATTTTTTAAATCGGTGATGTTATCCAGTTCACTTAAATCACTATGATAACTTTCCCGGTAATCGATGCTTCCATAAAAATCGCTACCCTTTTTCCCTTTCAAATCATCATTATTATACCCCGACATTTTGCAGAAACTCTGATTGGCAAAAACAATCTCATCTTCCAGATTGATTTCCAATAATCCGAGATTCATATTTTTAATAATATTCCTGTATTTCTCCTCTTTAAGAGCCAGTTGTTTCTCTCGCATCTGCCGACCCCGGATATTTATCAGCATCTGGCCGTACAAAAAGAGCAGTTTTGTTTCGTTTTCTGAGTAATTGTGATAGTTGGTAACTGAATCAAAACCAACAAAGCCAACCAGTTCTTCTCCATCCAGCATAGGAAGTGTGATGAGGCTTTTAATTCCCTGCGGTTCCAGAATTGCACGTAATCCAAGCATGTCTTCTTCAAATAATTCCTGCACACTTGGCACATAAAATGGCTCACCTATTTTATGCGCAGCAACCCATTGAGGGAAATACATAATGGGTAAATCCTGAAGATTGTCGATTTCCGGGGAGATGCCGTCGGCGCACCATTCATAGGTGTTTGTCGTTGTTTCTGCTTCAAAATCGTAATCAAATATATAAGCACGGTCTGCACTCACAAACTTGCCCATTTTTTCGAGTGAATCATTAATCGTGGAGCTCAACTTGGTTAAATCCAGGTTGATATAGGTGGATGCAATATCAATCAGTAAATCCTTTAATTTACGTTCTTGCTCCAGCTGTTCCTCGGCCATCCGCTGGTGTGAGTTATCAATAATTAAACCCACCACCTGAATCGGAACATTATGCTCATCCAACACATATTTACCTTTATGGATGACCCATTTTATTTTTCCATTTTTGGTTGAAATCCGATGCTTCACTGAAAATTCACCTGTAATTTCAAGCTCTTCTTTAATCACCTGATAAACCGAAACATCTTCTTTGTAAATTACACGTTCAATCAAATTAGTGCCCGAATAATCATCTTCCAAATCTTCTTCAAACAATTTGATGACAGATGGAGTAAGGAAAAGTAATTTTTTATCCGAAACCCGAAGCGAATAAACCACATCGGTCATTTCCCAAAGTATTCGGGCGTGCTTTTGCGTTGTTTCTAATAATTGATTTTGATATTCTTTGCGTTGTGAAATATCCCGAATGTCCGCAATGATATAGGAGTTTTGATTAATGGTGATGTGCTTGGCCATTACCTCAACCGGGGTTATTTTCTTTGTCCTTTGGTTCAGAATTTCTCCTTCCACTAATTGCGTTGTATGTTCACGTAAATAAACCACATGCTCTTCCCATTTCTGCGTCGTGTCGAAATACAGTTCAAAATCTGAAACAGAGTATAAATAACATTCAGATTGTGTGAATCCAAGTAAATGCTCGGCGCATTTATTCACATAGTAGAGTGAGCCTGATTCATGGGAAATTACGAAAGAACCGGATGAATTATCCAGCAAATTCAGCATTAATTTGATATGTTGTTCTTCATCGGCCCGGTTCATACAGCGGGAAAGTTGAGTAACCACCTGCTGTAAGCTGTTTTTAACATCCTCCGGGAGACCAAAATCACAGGCGATAACAAATTGACCAATTTCTCCTAACCTGAATTTATAGTACATCAAACCGTTACTTTCCAATTCAAGGCTTGAGTCGGTTTTAAAAAGTACTTTATCCTTGATTTGTTTCCAGGAATGATTCTCCAGGGCATGTTCCGGATAAGCAAACTGGTTCCCTTCATTTGTAAGAATAGCCACCATGGAGCATCCCAGATACTCATGGTACAAGGGAAGCGCGTGCTTAATAATCTCATCGGATTCTCCCCTGTAAAACTGCTTTAATACTATATCCAATAAAAGATGAAATCCTATCTCCTTCTTTTCCATGATTCCTTATCCAATTAGGTGCAATTTCGTTTTAATGCCGTCAATACCTACTAATTCCTATTTGTAGGATAAATGTAAACTTTTTTTTATGCTTTCAGATTGATATCGCCACCTTTTATCAAATTATAAATCTTTGATTTGCCAACCCCCAACTTATCAGCAACCAGTACGACATTGGAGTTGTATTTCTTCAAAAAAGCTGTAATGATGTCAATTTCATATTCTTTCAGCGTTTTATCTTCCGAGGCAATGATTTGTTTATCGCCCAATTGATAAAACGTAATATCTTCTTCCTGAATCTCTTTCCCATCGCTCATCACACAGGCTAAATCAATAATTGCCTTTAGTTCCCGAACGTTTCCCGGATAATTATAGCTTTTAAGTTTCGATTTAGCCAGGGCCGACAAAGCCGGGCTTTGACACTGATTGGCGGTGGCATATTCATCGAGAAAGTGCTTCGCTAAAATCAGTACATCATTTTGCCTTTCACGCAAAGGTGGAATTTCAATCGGAAGCCCTACGATACGGAAAAATAAATCCTCCCGGAAACGACCTCTGTTGACTTCTTCGGAAAGATTTTTATGGGTGGCCGTTATCAAACGGATATTAACCGGGATAGGTTTATTATTGCCTAAACGCACCACTTCGCGTTCCTGAATTACGCGTAGTAATTTAGTTTGAAGCGATAAATCCAGCTCAGCTATTTCATCGAGGAAAAGCGTGCCGCCTTCGGCATCTTCAAACTTCCCTTTCTTTTGACCGTTCGCACCGGTAAATGCCCCTTTCTCGTAGCCAAATAATTCACTTTCAATTAATTCATGCGGAATGGCCGCCATATTTAAGGCGATGAATGGGTTTCGGCGGCGCTCACTGTTAAAATGAATCGCCTTTGCAAAAACCTCTTTCCCGGTTCCGGTTTCGCCATATAAAGAAACATTAATGGTCGATTGAATCGCTTTTTGAAGCAGTCGGAACGCACGTTGCATTCCTTCGCTCTGTCCGATGATGGTTTTCTCGAAAGTATATTTGGATTCAAGTTTTTCTTTTAATTCTTCTACCTCATTCCGGAGAGAAAGCGTTTCTCGAACCTGCAGAATCGATTTCCAGAGCATATCTTTGGCATACTCATCTTTGATGATATAATCGTAGGCTCCGGCTTTCAACAGATTAACTGCGACCGCAATTTCTTCCTGCGCACTAATGACAATCACCGGGATTTGTTTATTTCTCGATTTTATCTCTGCTAAAACACGATCCCCGGGCATATCGGGCAAGCCGAAATCCATGCAAATTAAGTCAGGCGCGTGGTAAAGATTCCGAAGCAATTCCCGGGCTGTTTGGAACAAACTCACTTCGTAATCCGAGTTCGAACTCAGATAATGCAGCAAAACCTGTCCATACCAGACATCATCTTCCAGGATATAAATCTTAAAACTCATTGATGTAGAACAGATTGTTTTTATTTAAAGTAACAAATGTAAGAAAAATACAGAAGCCCTTGCAAGATGTTGAAATTCGTACCCAAAATTGTGAGGATGTGAAAGATTTCGGGGGAGTGATTCTTCTAAATTATTGCTTTATTTATCCTAAAAAGAATGGCAAGCCGGGGATTTATCTATTTCTTTAATTATGATGATAATGAGAGGGATTTGTGCAAGCTGGAATCGAAGTATATTTTTGGAGAAGAGGAAACTAAGAAAGTACTTTATTCCGAACGTTTGATTGATCCTTCGAGTAGTGCTTTCATCAAAAGAAGGCTTGATATCATTGCCTTTTCAGCCAATTATCCGGCCTGCATTGAAGCTATCAGGCAGGAAAATATAACTGCTGAGGGTTTTAAGGTTGAATACATACATCTGGAGGGCGATGCAAACGAATATGCCGACCGGCTGGCTAAGTTGAAAGACATTGGGTATAGCATTGAAGGCCTGCCGGATTATCATAATCCTGTAATTACTTATGCTTTATGCTATTACAAAGAAGTTTGGTATTTCGGCGAGTTAATTAAGAACAGTTTTGAGTGGCATAATCACAAGCAGAAACCTTGTTCCTACAGTAATTCGATTAGTCAGTTGGTGGCCAAGGCACTTATCAACCTGGCTACCAATGCCAATCCGGCGATTCGTTTGCTGGATGCTTGTTGTGGGGTCGGGACAATCATGCTGGAAGCTTGTTTTGCTGGTTTTCCTATCGAAGGATGCGATATCAATGAGAAAATCTGTCAGGATGGGCGGGAGAACCTGGCTCACTTTGGGTATGAGGCAGTTATTTATCATGCTGATATAAAAGACCTTGGAAGGAGCTACGATGCAGCTATTGTTGATTTACCATATAATTTATTCAGTTTTGCTGATGATGCAACGATCCTGCATATCATTGAATCCACGGCAGCCATTGCCAGCCGGGTCGTTTTCGTATCCACTTCCGATATCGCGCCACTGATTGATTCGGCAGGGCTAATATTGAAGGATTCATGCAGCGTGGTTAAAAGGCGCAAAGCTAATTTCACCCGCAGAATCTGGGTTTGCGAGGCCAGTTGATTTTCCTGCAAGCTTTTAATACTTCGACCTTTCATCTCTGCTACCAGACCTGTGGTTTGTGCAATAATTTCTCGTTAACTGTTCTTGTGGTTCCGCCGTAGTAAGCCCCTCGTTCTGAGAAGTTATGCGCCGCTAATCTTCTTCGGGTGAGCTAGAGCTCTCTAATCACAATTATTTGTTGATGCCTAGTTCCTTGCTCATGGCCTAAGCTGTTCAAAATTAATCTTTTATAGCGCTGAAATGGTTTTGTAATTAGTGACTTTTTCGACAGGCTCTCTGTAACCTTTTAACCTTAACTTCTCCCGAAAGCTGAAATTAGACTAGATGAGTGAAGTTCGTTATAACGGGAAGCTCAGGAGGAATCAGAGGCTTTATTAGGGGATAAGTTTAATAAGTTCCAGGATTTCTTTGTCAGTCATGTTTTCAATTTCCGATTTGTCGTAAATAGTAAGCAGGTAAACAGTTTCGTCCTTAAAAACAAGATGAGTAATAACCCGTGCTCCGCCTGATTTGCCTTTACCTTTACTTGCAATGGATATCCGTACTTTATAAAAATTACGGCCTAAGGGAGTTCCTTTTTTAGGTTCTTCACTAAGTTCAGAGATAAGCTTTCGGATTTCCTTTTTAAGTGATGGAAATCTTTTTATCAGGCGTTTAGCCTGACGTTCGAAAACGGATATAGTTTTAACATTAAAGCTCATCGAGAAAATCTTTGGCATTCCGAGCCTGTTTTTTGCCCTCGGTAATCAGCTTCATTTCTTCAACTGCTTCAACAAGCTCGGTCATGAACAGTTTTTTATTCCTTAAACGTTCCAATTCATTAAGGTCTTTTTGTATCTGTTCCCAATCCTTCAAAGGTAGCTGCACAGCGCTTTTATGCCCTTTTGTATCTGTAATATATTGTAAGTTCATCTTTTAAAATTTGCATATTATTTTAATGCGTTAAACCATCCTGCAATTAGATTCAAAACTTGTTTCGTCTTGAAGTGATTCTTGATTTTCTCTACGCTATAGGCATCAGGTTTTACAGAGCAAATTTACAAAAATGATGCAATACTTACCTCCGTTACTTCTTATTTCTATGATCCTCCTTCTTTATACCAAACGCTGTTCCTCTTTCTTTTTAAACCACAGAGCAAGATTGACTAAGGCAATCATGACCGGGACTTCAACGAGAGGGCCGATGACAGCTGCGAAAGCCTCGCCGGAATTAATGCCGAATATGGCAATGGCTACGGCAATGGCTAGTTCGAAATTGTTGCTGGCAGCTGTAAAAGATAAGGTGGCAGCCTGTTCATAGCTCGCACCCACTTTTTTACTCATAAAGAAGGAAACCACAAACATAACTACAAAATAGATTACCAATGGAATGGCAATCCGGACAACATCCAGCGGAATTTTTACGATGTATTCTCCTTTCAGCGAGAACATTACCAAGATGGTAAACAATAGCGCGATTAAGGTTAGCGGGCTAATTTTGGGTACAAATTTGCGTTGATACCATTCCTCGCTTTTGATGCGGATGAGTATATATCGTGTTAAAAATCCGGCGATAAAAGGTATTCCCAGATAAATAAATACGCTTTGAGCAATTTGGCCAATGGTTATTGCTGATACTGAATCGTTTACAGGCAAGCCAAACCAACCTGGCAGGATGGCAATGAATACGTAGGCATACACCGAGAACAGCAAAACCTGAAAGATAGAGTTGAACGCAACCAAACCAGCTGCGTATTGGGTATCTCCTTTGGCAAGGTCATTCCAAACGATAACCATGGCAATACATCGAGCCAATCCAATTAAGATTACCCCATACATGTAATCGATATTGAATTGCAGGAATATTATAGCTAATACGAACATGAGGACGGGGCCAATAATCCAGTTTTGAACCAGTGACAGACCCAGAATCCGGGTATCCCGGAACACATCGCCAAGTTCTTCGTACTTAACTTTGGCCAAGGGCGGGTACATCATGACGATTAAGCCGATGGCAATGGGAATATTGGTGGTTCCCGATGACATGCTATTCCAGAACTCGGCGACACCCGGACTGAGCCAGCCTATAAAGACTCCCGCAAACATGGCCAGGAATATCCATACCGTTAAATAGCGGTCGAGGAATTTTAAACGTTTATTGGCAGGCATTGCGTTAGTTTTAAATCGTTTACATTCATAATTGCTGTTTTATTGGGTGTATCTTTCATTAAATCAGAATCTTAAATCGAATGGATTATAGTTGAGGCTTTATTTGCCCGATATAAAGCTTGTAAAATCCCTCTTTAATTTCATCTCGAACCCGGCGAAATTCACTTTGTATGAATTCAGGACTTCCGATAGCATGACTGGGGTCATCAAAGCCAATATGCAGGCGGTTTATAACCTTACCCAAAAAAGCCGGGCAAACCTCATTGGCTCCACCACAAACCGTAATCACATAGTCCCAGGTTTCGCCCAGATACAAATCAACCTGGTCGCTGGTGTGGTGGCTTATATCGATACCAATTTCATGCATGGCTTCAACCGCGCCGGGATTCAAAGCGCCAGCTGCCTGCGTTCCCGCCGAGCGAACCGTCAAACGACTGTCGAAAGATTGTAAAAAACCGTGTGCCATTTGGCTGCGGCAACTATTTCCAGTGCAAAGGATTAATATTTTCATCATTAGCTATTTTAAGTTCAGTTAATAACACAAGCTATATCCACTCCTTTGATAGGCTTAAAAAAGGCATCAAAAAGATGTAAATACTTCTCTATCGAAGAGCTGCATAGACAATAGTTTACTTTCAGGCCATCGATTTCACCGTGTATAAGTCCCATTTTTTTCAACTCGGTTAAATGTTGGGACACTGTGGTTCGGCTTAAGGGCAAAAAATCGGATATGTCACCCGAAATACAGGTTTTTGTTTCAGCCAAATAGCTAAGGATGGCAAGTCTTGCCGGATGAGAAATTACCTTCGCAAATTGGGCGATTTCCTGCAGGTTTGAATCAAATAATTCCTTTTTGATCATATTAAAGATATATGTCGCAAACATACGACATAAAATGATTTATCAATGCTATCGCCAGATTAATTTTATATGAAGAAGCGTTCCTCCTTCCCTGATTTTCAGCCACGAATTCACGAATTTGGGATTATCGATTCTACCTTCCAACATTCATGATTATCAGCCACGAATTCACGAATTGAGGGATTATCGATTCTACCTTCCAACATTCATGATTATTCGCTCTGAATTCACGAATTTGGGGATTATCGATTCTGCCTTCCAACATTCATGATTATCAGCCACGAATTCACGAATTTAGGGATTATCGATTCTACCTTCCAATATTCATGATAATTAGCTCTGAATTCACGAATTTAGGGATTATCGATTCTACCTTCCAACATTCATGATTATTAGCCACGAATTCACGAATTTAGGGATTATCGATTCTACCTTCCAACATTCATGATTATCAGCCACGAATTCACGAATTGAGGGATTATCGATTCTACCTTCCAATATTCATGATTATTAGCCACGAATTCACGAATTTAGGGATTATTGATTCTACCTATCACCATTTTTTGGGGCTTTCCGCTGCAAGTCCTCGCAAGTGCCCCTAACGCACCGTTCCTCCTTCCTCCTTCCTCAGGCGAAGCCGTTCCTCTTTCCTCTTTATTTTTTCCTGGGACATTTGGGGCATCTGTGACATTTGGGGCATTTGGGGAGGTTGGGATATCTGTGACATTTGGGGTATTTGGGGAGATTGTCCTCTGAATCATGGGCGTCCCCTGATAATTATTTTAACTGTGTCGAAAGTAAGCCCCTAGCTGGGAGAAGTTACACATCGCTAATCTTCGTCGGGTGTGATAGCGCTCTCTGATTGCAATGATTTGTCCCGAGAGCAGAGCGATTCGGGACAAATCAACATAATCTTGTCATCTCTTCGGGATTAGGTTAGGATTAGTTTACCTTGTTTGCTAATCCTTAAAAAAGCCCTCCATAAATTAAGCCGGAGATGGTTGCCATGATGACAACTAATGCCACATATACCGCAGTCTTTTGGTTTCCAAGTACACCTCGTATGACTAACATATTGGGTAAGGATAAAGACGGTCCGGCTAATAATAAAGCCAGCGCAGGACCTTTCCCCATTCCTGATGCAATCAAGCCCTGGAGAATCGGAACTTCGGTGAGTGTTGCAAAATACATGAAAGCACCTACAATGGAAGCAAAGAAGTTAGACCAAACTGAATTCCCCCCAACCAACCACTGTATCCATTCATTGGGAATTATCCCGGCAATGGTTTGACCATCATGGGTAGAACCTAGTAAAAATCCGGCTGTTACAACCCCAATCGCTAGCATGGGTAAAATTTGTTTGGCAAACCCCCAGGATGCAATCGTCCACTCGCGGTTTTCATCTTCTTTTTGGTCGAGAAGCGTTATCGTGCTTAAGGCTGCTATTCCAACCAGCATGGGAACCAATGGGGCAAGCTTAGCGTTTTCAATGAAGCTGGTAGATAAATAAGCGGATGCGGACGTTGCAAGTACGGCGGCAAGAACCCACTGCCATTTTATCTTCAAAATATGAATTAATGAATAACTGAGCAGGAGTGCAAAGAATCCGGTAATATACCATTTATAAGCCCATAAGTAATACCAGCCACTCGACGTATCATCACCGGATGGACTTCCCCAGTTTGCGAAAACCAGAATCAGAACAAGCACGAAAAAGTGAAACGAAGTTTGCCACATGGGTCGCTTTTCAGGTGGCAATTGAATATTCATTTGCTCTTCTTTTTTAATCTTTTCTTCTTTTCGATAAATAAGCGACATAACAATAC
>JAIPAR010000013.1 GCA_021739985.1 Bacteroidales bacterium
TTCGTATTTACCAGCACTTACAGTTTGATTAAATACATCCATGATTTTTTCTCCCAATGTATTGTAGATAGCAAGGTTAACCTGGCAATCAACTGGTACATAGAAAGGAATAACAGTCATAGTGTTGAATGGGTTTGGCATATTCTGACCCAAAACGAAGTTGTCATCAAATGCACCTTGTACAGCTAATTTAGCAACTACAGCGATTCCATCTGTTGCATAGGTATCATCACCTTCTGACCATTCAGAAACAACGATATCCATTTCAGTTTGAGAAGAAACTTGCCAGAAGCGGATGCTATAAACTGAACCATCTGAGCCTTTTTCTTCAGGGTTGATGACTTCTTTACCCCAGATAGTAACAGCGGTAAATCCACCTTCATATACTGAAGCACCTACTAATTTGCCAGCAGCATTGTAAACACCGATTTCATCACCATACATTGGTTCAACCGTCCAAGCATCTTGTGGGATACCGAGAGACATGTTATTACCTGTGTTTTCAACTTCGATGTAATGTTTAGGAGTGCTGATTTCATTGTAAGATACATCATTTGATTTAGTACCAGGATATGAGAAGAGAACAGGAGCACAATTGTACTTAATTTGATAACCTTGTCCAGGATACAATAAGCCGCCCGGGAAAGTAATCAGGTTATAAGCTGGCCAGAAGATTTGACCTGCACCGTTTTTAACGATTTGTGTACAACCGGTAGTTGTATTAACCGGAGCAATTGCAGCAAGCATTGAAACAGCAAGATCTGTATGATCTTTCAAATAAGCCATTAATGACCAACCTGTTGGGATGGTAAATGGAGTATTCGGGCTTAATTTCAGACCTACAACACCAAAGCTTGCACCTAAGTTATTATTAGCAACTTTAACCTGATAACCTTGACCAATAACAACATTACCAATCATGTTGAGGCAATATGCCGGCCAGAAAATTTGACCTGCACCGTTTTTAACAATCACTACCTTACTTACAGCTGGTGGGCAAGGAGCAATTTCTGCCATTACAACTTGAATACTTGGGTTAGTTGGGTTGATGTAGGTTGACCATATACTCCATCCTTCCGGAAGAGCGATAGTTTGAGTGATAATTGAGAAAGCCTCAATTTTGGTAATTCCACTTAATCCACCAATTTGGAAGGTTGAGTTATTCAGATACATGGAAATATTATACGTAGCTGTACCAGCATAATCTTCACCGGTAGTTGCTTTATATACTCTCCAATTGAATGTTTCATTCGGAGCAAATCCATTATCGAGTCCTGAAGTTTGACCATAAGCCACTAAAGTAGTTGCCATTCCTGACCAATAAGCCCAGCCACCGCATTTTTGAGTTCCGGCGGAATCATAGAATACACCTACAAAACTACCAGCAGGTAAGTTCAAGGCATCTAAGGTAATCAGTGCGTTTTGAGGAATAACAATTAAGTGATGGATGTTGGTTGGAGTTACAGTCCAAGGAGAAGGTGAGTTAACCGGGAAAGTAGCAACTTGGTCGCAACCATTGTTATCTTCTACAGTAACATCGTAAATACCAGCATAGGCATTGGCAATGTCCTCAGTAGTAGTGTTATTACCCCAATGATAGGTATAAGGTGAAGTACCACCTGTTACAGTGATATCAATTGAACCCACATTACCGCCAATAACAGTATTATCAACAGTTACACCAGCGATAGCGATATCAGCAGGTTGCGTAATCGTTATACTTGCACTTTCCTGCCATCCGGTAGCATCTGTAACAGTTACAGAATAAGTACCGGCAACAAGTCCTGCAATATTAGCCGTGGTTTGTCCACTTGGAGCCCATGAATAGGTAACAGGAAGATCAGCGCTTGTACCTGCAGAACCAGGAAGTAATGCTGAAGTTATACTACCATTAGCAGAGCCGAAGCAACTGGTATTAATTCCGGTTAATTCAACAACGAATTTAGCAATAGTAGTACCGGTGATATTCAGGTTGAAAGTACCAAATGCAGAACTCCATCCATACACTTTTACATAATAGGTTCCGGCTGGAATAACACCACTCATGGTAATCTGTGAAGGACCACCACAATAGTCATCATTATAATAGGAATAGGAGAATGCTTCACAACTATCATAGATAGCTAATTGAGTATCAAATGAAGTACCTCCGCATAAACTAACTACAATGTTTTCCATTGGGTATGGAACGTCAAACGACCACCACTCAACATCAAAAGCATGATCAGTATAGCTATTAACCGATGGGTTATTAACTGCTCCGTAAGGGAAGGCTGTCGGACAAGTAAGACCATCACCATCCATATTAACAACCGGAGTACATAACTCATCATTCAAACTATAACCATCATTTGGCACACCCACTTCAACGCAGAACTGATAGGTTTGGTCAACAATTGGGAATGGTGCAGGAGCAGTGAAATTGAAGAGTAATGAATCCAGAGGCTGAATGGTATCAGGACACGTTTGAGTAACCAGGTTACCACCATCAATTGTGTAACTAACCGGGAATCCGCTAATTGGGTTCAATCCATTGTTAAACAAAATCACAGATACAGGAAGAGAAGTTAAATATGGACCAGAAGCAGGTGAAATAATATCAACTACACCACCATCATACTGAGCATATTGAACATTAACCGTTACAGGAACCAATTCACTTACGCAACCATTACCTGAAGAATAGTAGATTGTTCCATTCCAACCCCGTGGTGAGAATATACTTCCAAGAGGTAAGGAAACTCCAACACCAGAGTAGATGGATAAATTACCATCGGTATAGGTTTCATAAGCGGACAAGGTAGTATATACAATCGAGCTGTTATTGGTTGTTACCCAAATACCATAGGTTTGTCCATAAGGAACTGTTAACCCACCAATCGCTACGTTTGTACCAACACCGGTACCAACACCGGTAACGTTACTTACTGAGCCCATTAATGTCCATGCACCGGCATTAGCTTCAAAACCAACATAAGAACCTTCTTTGTAATATATGTCGATTGTAGTTGTACCTGTGAAGCTTACATCAAAAGATTCAATTGTAATATTTCCGTTCACAGCGGTTACGTTAAACATGTTACCGGATTGTCCGTTACCACCAATATAGGTTGTAGTAACTGAACCTGATCCGCCACCTGCAGCAGCACCTAAGAGATAAACGGTAGTATCAAATAATTGAGGAGTGGTGAATGAAGCACCCTGATCAATTAAAGAAGTATCAGCAGAAGCAAACCAGCTATAGAACATAGTGGTATCCGGGCTGATAACATTCAGTGTAGTAAATTCACTTGACCATATCGTAGCACCATTAGCACTAGGAGCAAGAGGGCTGAGATAAGAACCAACCGTCGTAAAAATGGTATCGTTTGTTGCAACCGGATCTGGACCATAAGCAAGGAATGCTGTGAAGTCAAAATCAGTATCAACAGTAACAGCCATATTTGCAGGAGTTGTAAAGGTATAAGTGATTACGTCACCCGGGAAAATAGTATCTGTATAAGATTCCGTAACCGGAGTAGTGTTAACATTGTTGAAATATCCTAAGATAATGCCATCTGTAATGGTATCACCTAAGTTCTCAAATTCAACTGTAACAGTTTCGTTGCCTAAATCACAACCATCTTCCGGAGAAATCAGTGCAGTCATTTCCAAATCAAATTGTGGAAGTGCATACAGAGTTATACATGTGGTGTCGTTAATGGTATTTGAATCATTTACCAACGTAGTATAGGCACATATATCAATAAATCCACCAGGTAAGGTAAATGGAGGGAACGTAACAGACGTACTGGTTAAACTAGCTAAAGAACCAGTGAAAGGAATTGTAAACGGAGCACCACCATTAATCGTGTAAGAAACATCCATACTGGTAATGGTATTTAACCCGAGGTTAAATACAGTAGTAACAACGTTTGCAGAGTTACCTTCAACTAAAACACCGGAAGGTGAGGTAATAGCAGTTACACCAGCATCCCATGGTTCAGGAGTACCAACGGTGATGATATAATCTTCCGTTTCACCCCAACTGTAAGTTCCACAAGGTGTAACCCCAGAAGCAGCAGATGTTTCAACAAATACTAAACGTGCACCATGTGTACCAGGCAATGCTGTGATAGGAACAATTATTGTACCGGTAACCGTAGTTGAACTGGTCATTGGGCCTCCCCATGCAGTTTCAGTAGCTACATCATACACACCATTATGGTTCCAATCGATGAACAATTTAGCATAACAGGTATAAGCATAGGTATATCCCGGAGGGAAGTCTGAAGTAACAGTGATAGGATAAGTCAAACCATTATAAACAGTTTGAATGGAGCCTAAGGAAGTGAAGTTTGTGTACATGGCACCATAAGCAGGACCTGAATAATTAGCAAAGGTTCCTAAACCAAAGTTTACTATTTCTTCATAACCTGTTGAAGTTGCTGTAGAGGTACAATAGAGAAGAGGATCATTTGTAACCGTGTAGCAAATGGTATCATTAGCTGAATACTGGTCACCTGTTAATTGGGTATAGATACAAATATTGTAAGTCTGGAAGGCACATAAATTTGCAGTAGTAGCAAATGTATATAAAATAGAACCTCCTGCTGGAATGACATCTGTCACAATATTAGTAATATTAGTCGTATTATCGATGACAGCCGTAATTTGGAAGCCTGTAATTGAAGTAGCACCCAGGTTCTCGATTTCAACAATTATCGGTTCATCACATAATTCAACCCCGCTTAATGGAGCTACAACCGAAGCAATACCGGCATCCAGTGTTGGAATGTTGGTTACATAGGCAATAACTTCCACTAAATCAGTTTCACAACCCGGAACCGTAGCGTTCAAAATCATGTACGGCATGAAGGTGGATGTATAATAATAGGAAGGAACGTTACAGTTAAATGTTCCATCCGTATAATACCCAACTGAAGTTGGCGATGACATCGTTTGTCCGTAAAGGGTGGCATTGGTTGTATAGTTAGATGTTCCATTGGAGAAACAGAATTGAATAACTAAATTATCCACGCCATTCCAAACAAATGGAGTTGCAAATTCATGCAGGTTCCATCCTGAAACAGAGGTATAACTTGGATTCGTATAAACTGTTTGCATACCGGTGGAAGTCCAACTGGCAGCAGTTGTTCCCAATGTAGTTAAAGTGGTATGACCCAATGCTATTGAGAAATTCTGCAATGCAGCACCAGCCGGAGTTTGCACATTCAACGACAAAGAGTTGATTTGTCCAGGCATAACACCAAGTGAATTCAGGTAAGATGCAGTTAATAAATACTGAGCTTGCATACTCGTATAGAACTGTCCATAAGGATTATTCGTAGTACCATTATACGTCGTTGCATTGGAAGCAATGTAGAAATCACCTTGAGCACCTGAAGTAGCAGCAGCATAATAGGAAGTAGTATCGAATAATGGAGGAGTTGTGTAGAAAGTATCTCCAATAGCGATAAACTGACCACCGGCTGGGTTATCATACCATAAAATATTATCCGGGCTGGAAACACTTACCGTAGCAGTGGAACCAAATGTAACCGTTGTATTGTATGGGATAGGTGAAGCTGGAACATAATTTGATTCAAATGCCAGGAAGGTGGTATCATTACCATTCGTAGTATCACCAAGCAGTGTACCCCAAACAGATAATTCAAACACGCTGTCAGCACCCACCACTGAGAAGTCATAAGGAGCAACAAAGGAGTAGTACATAATGCTATCCGGTTGCAGACTGATATTTGTTACCGGCTCGGTAACTGGAGCAAGAGCACCTGCTACATAATAACTCATATCAATAGCAGTGATAACATCGGATCCTGCATTTCTTACTTTAACCGTAATAGTTTCAGAACCTAAGCCGCAACCGCCAACCGGGCTGGTAATTTCAGATACTTCAGCATCAAATGGAGGTTTAATGACATAAGCCACTACTTCAACCAAATCAGATTCGCAACCAGGAACGGTAGCATTGATTTGCATTTGTGGGAAGAAAGTAGAAGTGTAATAATAGCTAGGAACATCACAGTCGAAAGTCCCGTCAGTATAATAACCTACCGATGAAGCAGCAGTGGTATTATCTCCATACAGGTAAGCATTGGTCGTATAGTTACTGGTTCCATTACTGAAACAGAATTGAACAACCAAATTGCTGGTTCCATTCCATACAAATGGTGTTTGGAATACGTGGTTATTCCATCCTGCCACTGAGGTATAAGAAGCAACACTATAAACCGTTTGCATACCGGTGGAAGTCCAACTGGCAGCTGTAGCATCCAATGTGCTTAAGGATGTATGGCCCAATTTAATTGAGAAGTTCTGTAAGGCAGCTCCAGCTGGAGTTTGAACATTCAGAGCCAATGAATTAACTTGTCCAGGCATCATCCCCAGTGAAGTTAAATAACTAGCGGTGAGTAAAAACTGCATTTGTTGGCTGGTATAATACTGTCCATAAGGATTGTTAACAGTCCCTGTATAGGTAGTAGCACCGGTTCCAATGGTGAAATCACCAAAAGCACCTGTGGTAGCAGAAGCCCAATAGGAAGTTGTATCAAATAATGGAGGAGTAGTATAGAAAGTATCACCAAAGGCGATAAACTGGCCACCGGCTGCATTATCATACCAAATCACATTGTAAGGTGATGAAACAGAAAGTGTTGCAGGGTTACTGATTACAACAATTGCATCAAATGGAATTGGGTTACCAGGTACAAATTTAGAATCAACTTCTCCGGTGTAGCTATCATTACTAGCATTAGCATCGCCGGCTAAACTAACGGTGCAAACAACCTGGAAGGTACTGTCCTGAGTTGGTGCTGCGAAGTTATACAGTGTTGTAAAGCTATGTTCATAGGTAGCAAAAGGAAGAATGGTAACACCAGTTACTGTTTCAGTAACAATGTTGCTTGATCCAACAACCTGATAGCTGATAGTGAAAGAAGTGATAGTATCAAATCCGAGGTTTTTAACTTCGAAGATAACTGTTTCATCACCCATACCGCAACCACCTTCCGGAGCAACAAGCTGATTGACAGCTAAATCGAATGGGAATGGTTCGAGATACTGAACTTTCATCATCCAACGGCGATTCATGTTCTCAGCGGTTAAGCCGGAACCACTTTGGTTGGTGGAGAAATAATAGGTACCCGGACGCATTGGATTTTCTTCTTGCCAAGACATTGGAGTTGCAGCCGAAGAAGCCGGTTGAATGATTCCCAAATAGAAAGTAGTTGAGTTCATAACCAAAATGGTTGGGTTCGGGAATGGGATAGTTACCCATTGACCTAGAGCAGATCCCGGGATTACATAGGCATCTGATTGTCCAACAATGGTTCCTGAAGCATTCATCACTGCGCCATAGATAGTTTTACCGGCATTAGCTGAAATATTCGGAATGAATAATTTCATGTGAGAAATTGCATAGTTACCACCTGTGGTGAATTTAGTCCACCAGCTATGTCCATCAACATCATTAACACCAATAGAACCATCCATACCCAGTGTATCCACATAAGACATAATGTTGGTGGTTGAGTTCTGATGGGTGGCAATATTATTGTTTGCATTGTTCATATCACTTGGGCAAACCAATGTCAACGTATTCCAACCAGTATTTAGTAAACTATAGGTTGGGAAATACACGATTTTTTCCTGGAATGGGATTACGGTATCAACTGTAGCAGTTAATGACAAGGTATTTGCACCTGAAATATTCAGGGTCATCGGCACATTGTATTGAATATCACTACCCAGGTTGATGAATCGACCGGCAATTACATGGCCTTCACCACCATCCTGAGCTAAATCACCCATCGTCCAGATACCCAGTGCAGAAAGGTCGTTTGCAAGGAATTCAAACTCATCGCATCCAATATCAGGAGTAGTTGCGTTACGAGCCTGGCCGTCAATGTCAATCGTAACATCAGCCAAAGGTGTACCGGCGGCGTTCATCTGATAACCAACAGAGTGCAGGTTGGTGTTTGAAAGATAACCACCATCCATACTTACTACGTCGTTCGGGCCATACACTTGCCATGCGGTCAAGTTTGCACAATCAACGTTCGGTGAAGAAATAATTCTTACTAAAGGAGTAGTAGAAGCAGATTTATAGAGGTTATTATATGAACTTGTAAAACCACCGGTATAGATAGCCTCATACATATAATAAACATATCCGCCCCCTTTATTAACCAAGCTATTGTTTCGTAAAACATAAGGGCCTGGATAGGTTGTAGAACCATCAAAATAAGTTGCATAGGTTCCAGTAATAGTACCTCCTGTAATATTTACTGAGTTGTTGAATACTTTAATATTTTTATTGGAATAAAAATACATTGCATAAGCACTACCAGTGATACCATTCAGAGAAATCATATTATTAGCTACAATACCCCATTGATTGGTTGCATTATAGGCATAATAAACACGCAGCCCATAGGTATAGGTACCGTTATTATCAATGATGGTATTTCGCGTAATTATTGGATTAACGCCATAGAATTGACCAAGTGCATAGTTATAACCCGTTGATGTTGATATTTGGGTTATGGTGTTATTATCAATGGTAGCATTGTTTTGGTAGTAGTTGTAGATACCATAATAATAATAATCTTCAATAATGTTATTACTAAAAGTATTGTTGGTAGCATAGGTACCACTTTCCATATAGTTATAGATACCATAATAACCATACTTAATATAACAACTATCAATCGTTGTGTAATCACAATTCGGGTAATACATATAGACACCATAAGAAGAAGAAGACGTATTCATTAAAGAAAGAATTTTCGACTTTTTAACGGTGTTGTAATCTGCATTATTTCTGATATCAACGATACCTCCATAGGTAGTAGTAGCAGTTGATTTCAGGGTTACATTTTTCAGGGTCACATAATCAGCACCATCTAATTTCCAAACCCAGTTATTGGTGGAGTTGGTAGCAAATTGAATCACAACAGAATCCTGGTGAGCAGCTAATGAACCAAAAGTGATGGTATTAATAGCACTTGCCCCTGTAATTTGAGGAATCGAGATTTGCTCATTATAGGTACCGGATTGGATTTGGAATTCAACCGGGCCGCAAACGCCATAGGTAACCAATGCATTACGAGCTGCTGTTAAGGTTGGGAAGTATCCCGTTGCACCAATCGTATAAACACCACTTAATGAAGTTTGGAAGTTCGTAACCGAGAAGGTATCATTGAAAGGAATCTCATCAGCAACACCGTTTGGCATAGAAGTCCAAACATCCACATTATAAGGAATACCATTCTGGAAGTTATAATTACCAAGTACAACCGTTGCGGAAGCATTTGCAGCCAACGGGCCGGTATAGGTAATTGGGGTTTGAGTTACACCATTTACACTCCAACCAACAGTTGCTGTGTTTAGGGTTAAAAAACCATAGTTTTTAATAATTGCATCAACCTGAACAGATCCGGCACAAACGACGGATAAAGTAGGTAAGGCAATTGCTCCGATATCATTATTCGGTGCTTGATATACCTGGAAGTCATCAAAAGCTACACCATTATAAACTGTTGAAGCATTTGAACCAAACCAGAAGCGGAATTTAACGCTGGATTGACCAACCAAATTCGTATAAAAACCTGTATTATCGTACAATTTGTATTTATAGGTTTGCCATCCACCGTTGGAGCCATTCCATCCGTTCATATAGGCTAATCCGGCAACTGCAGTAGCGTTATACCAGTTTTCACCATTAGGGTCTAACGAAGGAGTTCCGAAATCGATTCCAACATGATGCCAGGTTGCACCACCATCGATGGTATATTGCAAGCAAAGTCCATCATAATAACCTGTTTCAATGTTAGTCCACATTTTAAACTCAACAATTGGAGCGGTCAAAGAGGTAAAGTTAAAGAATGGAGAAGTAACCCAGGAGCTTTCATTGCTATTATAGTTGCCATCCAGGTTGGTGGCCCATACATTGGTAGGTGAATAAGCAGAGTTGATAAGGCTGGCAGTAGGGACACCCCACTCCCATGAGCTGCTTGTTCCACCGGCAGCCCAACCCATGTAACCGGTAGCGCCTTCGAAATTAGCAAAGAAAGGATAAGAATTAACAGAAAGCGTGTTTGTTAAAACCGCTGAGTAAGTATTATTGGCAACGCTAACAGTATCACAGGCTAATTCAACCTTAACCATGACATCATAAGCACCAGCGGCAGCTAAATTGGCTGTAGCAGAGAAAGTGTGCTGATAAGTTGTGTAGGGCTGAACGGTAGCACTAACCAGTTCGGTCACATAATTTAATCCGCCATCAATTGAATAGGCAACGGAAAAACCGGACTGGGCAGCTGATCCCATATTGTAAACGCTTACTTTAACCGTTTCAGCTGTAGTAAGGTCACTTGAGCTTAAAAAAGGCTCATCCCAGGATTGTGCCATCAAATCGCAAGGATCCGAAGAAGCAACCATCAAGGTAAAGTCAGAACTGTTACCATAACTATACGAAGCACATGCACCAGTGGTAGCGGGTGCTGAGTTCCAGTTTCCTAAAACCCTCATCCGTTTGGGCCCGCCGGGTGTTCCAGCAGGTACAGTTAAGCTGAAAGTATAGGTAGTTCCGGCTGCGGAACACAAGCCTGTACTTAAAGCCTCCGTGCTTTCGAAAGTCTGATTGTTGTTCAGGTCAACCCATACAATCATGTAGGTATTACTATACCCGGCAATAATTGAAATTGTTTGAGCAATTCCCGGAACAACAAGAGTAGATTGACTCGTAAAGTCATTCACATAAGCAGCACATGTAATTGTCTGGTTTATCGTTCCTAAGCCAAAATAAGTAAACCCATCACCACTGGTACAGCCATAGGTAAAACTAGGCTGACAGTACTGAGCGCTTGCTTTTTGACCAGGCATGAACCAAGAGACCAGTGCCAGTAAAAACATCAAATACAATTTTCTCATAATAATCTATTTTAGTTAACAATAATACTTTCCGCATTTTGCACCTCAAATTTATGATTTCTTAACTATCTACCAAGAAAAAAATCAAGTATCTTTTTGAATATACAATGAAAAATAATATTGTAAAAACAATGCGCTGTTTATCAATATGTTATAAAACATGTCATTAGGAAAGAAACTGTAAATTGAAGGTATTTTAAAGCTGATTTTGCTCATTTTTTAATCTGGATTTCATCTTTTAAAGCGAATTTAAAGACTTCCGAAAACGATTGTGCCTGCAAATCTTCGCGGCTGAACCTTTTCAGTTAAATAACTGTTTCGGATGAACTCACCTCATGGATGAGAAACACTTATACCATAATAAATAATATTAATTTTAACCCGCTAAAAAACGACCCGATGTCAGAGAAAACGAAATACTATTTGAGCAAATACACAAATTATGAGTTTGATGATGCTGTGAGCCTGATAACGCAATATCTCCAGGAGGAGGGGATTGGAGTACTTTTTACCCTGGATATGAAAGAAACCTTTCGCCAGAAGCTAGAACTGGATTTTAAAAACTACAAGATATTAGGTGTTTGCAATCCTACCCTTGCCAAAAGGGCTTTTGATGCCGAAGATAAAATTGGTATTCTATTGCCCTGTAATGTAGCCATTATTGAGCAGCCGGAAGGGTATGTGGAGGTCGCGCTTGTAAACCCGGCCGTATTTTCAAACCTGGTGGAAAACGACCAACTTGAATGTTTCACCAATGAAGTCCGAAATAAATTCAGAAACGCCTTAAGCAGATTATAAATCAAGAATATGTATGAATCCTGGGACTTACCCCTGAAGGAATACCATCAGTTTTTACTGCTTGAGAAAGGACTTGCTGCTCTTTCGATTGAAGCTTATGAGCGTGATATACGTAAGTTGGGGCAATTTCTTTCAGAGCATGCAAAAAGTCCGGAAATGATAAGCCGCCAGGATATTCAAGACTTTTTGGAATTTATCAATGAAGCCGGCTTGCTGGCCAGTAGCCAGGCGCGGATTCTTTCTGCCATCCGCTCTTTTTTCCAGTTTTTGCTTCAGGAAGGGAAGATTTCGTCGGACCCGTCGGAGCTAATCGAAGCTCCCCGTACTGCGCGCAAACTTCCGGATGTTCTAAGTGTACAAGAGATTGATGAACTTGAGAAACTCATCGATTTAAGTAAACCCGAAGGGCACCGGAACCTGGCTATCCTGGAGGTTTTATTTAGTTGCGGCTTGCGGGTTTCGGAGTTGACCGGGCTCCGTTTATCAAAGATTTACGAAAAAGACCATTTCATTCAAATCACCGGGAAAGGTGGGAAAACACGCTTGGTTCCAATCAGCGACCGAGCACTTCAATATCTCAATTACTACCTTCATCATCAACGAAATGCCCTGACGATTCAAAAAGGATATGAAGATATTGTCTTTTTAAACCGCCGTGGCAAAGCGCTAACCCGCGTGATGATTTTCACTATTATCAAAGACCTTGTAGCCCGCGCCGGCTTTACCAAAAACATCAGTCCGCACAGCTTCCGGCATTCTTTTGCAACCTGCCTCATCGAAGGCGGAGCCGATCTGCGCGCTGTTCAGGCTATGTTAGGTCATGAATCCATCCTTACTACTGAAATCTACACGCATATCGACCGCGCTTTCCTACGGGCTAATATCGTAAATTTTCATCCCAGAGGAAAAGCAAATCAAACTTAAACATCTGATTACAACTATATTATGGCACGATTATTAGCTATCGATTATGGAAGGAAACGGACCGGCATTGCCGTGAGTGATCCTCTCCAACTTATTGCCACAGGCTTGACAACCATCCAGAGCGACAGCTTGTTATCCTGGTTGAAAGACTATATGCAGCAAGAACCCGTTGAGAAGATTATCATTGGCTATCCAAAAACATTGCGCAATGAGCCTGCAGAAGCAATTCGTTACATCAATCCGGTTATCAAAAAAATTGTACAAACTTTCCCGGAGATTCCTCTCGTTTTAATGGACGAACGTTTTACTTCGAAGATGGCTTTTCAGGCTATGATTGATGGAGGATTAAAGAAAAAAGACAGACAAGATAAGGCCATGATTGATAAGGTTTCTGCCACGATTCTGCTGCAGGATTTTATGTCTTCGGCAGCCGGAAAGCAGATTCCGTAAACTGATTATATTTGCATCTCTAAAAAAGTTGAAATGATTTACCCGATAGTAGCCTACGGACATCCCGTACTTAGAAAAGAAACCGAAGAAATCAGCAAAGATCATCCAAATCTTAAGGAACTGATTGACAGTATGTTTGAAACAATGTATCATTCTGAAGGAGTAGGCTTGGCCGCTCCTCAAATCAACCTGCCCATCCGGCTGTTTGTGATGGATGCCAGCCCGATGGGCGATGAAGTTGAAGAGTTTAAAGATTTTAAACGTGCCTTTATCAATCCTTATATTACAGAAGAAGCCGGCGAAGATTGGTCCTTTAATGAAGGATGCCTGAGTATTCCCGGTATTCGGGAGGATGTAAAAAGACCTGAAACGATTACCCTGGAATATTACGACGAAAACTGGGAGTTTCACAGCGAAACCTATCATGGCATTCCTGCACGGATTATCCAGCATGAATACGACCATTTAGACGGAATCTTGTTCACTGATCGTTTATCACCCTTAAAAAGAAGAATGCTGAAAAGTAAACTTTCAGCTATTACCAAAGGGAAAGTTGAAACTTCCTATCGGATGATTTTACCTTAAATTCAGCCATATGATTACACGGCTTGATTGGTATATTATTAAAAAATTTCTGGGCACTTTTGTGTTTGCAATTGTCCTGATTATTGCCATCGCCGTCATATTTGATTTCACGGAAAGGATGGGAGATTTTATCGATAAAGACGTTCCATTGTCTGAAATCATTTTCGATTATTACTTAAACTTCATACCTTATTTTGCCAACCTCTTTTCCTATTTATTCACCTTCATCGCTGTCATTTTTTTCACTTCGAAAATGGCGAATCACAGTGAAATTACGGCGATTTTAAGTAGCGGAATAAGCTTTGCACGATTTGCTCGACCTTATTTTATTTCAGCAGGTTTGATTGCCATCGTATCCTTTGCGCTGGGCATGTGGGTGATTCCCTATTCCAATAAAGAAAGGTTGGAATTTTCAGAGAAATACCTAAAACGGCCTTACCGAAACTACGAGAAGAATATCCACAGGCAGGTGGAACCGGGATTGTATGTTTATATGGAATCATACAATGTGAATAGTAAGATTGCCTATAAATTTTCCCTGGAGCGCTTCGAAGGAGGGGTTTTAAAATCGAAATTGTTAAGCGATTTCGCCAAATTCAACGAAGAAACCAATAAGTGGGAAATCACGAATTATTACATCCGCGACATCGATAGTTTAAAAGAGAGCATTACGAAAGGAACCAGGATTGATACCATAATCAATATTCATCCATCTGATTTTAATTACCGGAATACGATTGTTGAAAGTATGACCGGAGGAGAATTAAATGCTTTCATTGAAAGCCAGCGGATGCATGGTGTGACACAGATTGAAACCTATTTGCTTGAGAAATACCGCCGAATCAGCGACCCATTCTCTACTTTTATTTTGACATTAATAGGTTTATCAATAGCCTCGCGAAGAGTAAAGGGAGGTAGCGGCATGCATATTGGAGTTGGGATTGCCCTAAGTTTCTCCTATATCTTATTTATGCGGATTAGCTCGCAATTTTCCGTGAAAGGGAATTTTGACCCCTTGCTTGCTACGTGGATTCCCAATTTACTTTTCCTGCTTATCGGGATATATACCTATCGGCAGGTTCCTAAATAGCTATTCTACTTTCGCTGTTTCCTCCACACTATTCGCAGCTTCAAACTCCTGAATCAGTTGGTCGAGTGGTTTTCCCAGGTTATTTATCGATGCAACCGCATCATCCTGCAGATGATGTTCGGGGTATTCATGGATGAACTTCTCATAATATTCTTTGGCTTTATCGAGATTTCCAAGCTGAGTTTCATACACAAAAGCAATCATGAAAGTTACATCAGCGATTTTGCCAAAGGATGGATACCCTTTTCGAATATTCTCGAAAAACTGGATAGCCTGAGAACCTTGATTAATACTCATAGATAATTCGGCGGCTTTATACAAGTATTCAGCCGAAAGGGTGTCTTCTTGATAAGCCTTGGCATAATCTCCGTAAAGTTGGATAAGATGAATGGCCATTTTTTCATCCATTCGGGATTCTTTTCCGCCATAGAATTCAGTTTCCGCTGCTTCAATCGATTTACGGGATTCTTGTTGAGGAGATGAACAAGCGACTAAAACTAGTAGTGAAAGCAGGAAAACAAACTGTACATTTTTCATACATCGAAAGATTTTATAGTTAGATTTTTTATCATTTATAAACATAAAACACTCATATACAATTGCTTCTATAAAAATGTTCCCTAAAAAACATCCCAGCAAAAATACATTATAATCGTCGGGATAATGCAGGAATCATTTCATTTTTCCAGGGGATGAAGCGATTTTCCAGGATTGCTTTACGCGCCTCGCCAACCAGCCAAAGGTAGAAAGCCAGATTGTGAATACTTGCAATTTGTAATCCCAGGATTTCATCCGATATAATTAAGTGTCTGAGATACGCTTTGGAATACAGCGAATCAACAAACGAAACTCCATTCGGGTCAATGGGACTGAAGTCTGTAGCCCATTTTTGATTTTTTATATTGATGGTTCCTTCGGAAGTAAAGAGCATCCCATTTCTTCCATTGCGTGTTGGCATAACGCAGTCGAACATATCAACCCCGCGGGCGATTCCTTCCAGGATATTAACCGGCGTGCCTACTCCCATCAGATAGCGAGGTTTATCAACCGGTAAAATATCTGTTACCACATCTGTCATTTCGTACATTACTTCGGCCGGCTCGCCAACACTTAATCCCCCGATTGCATTCCCGTCCATCCCATATGAAGCGATAGTTTCCGCAGAAATTTTTCGTAAATCTTTAAATCCGGCACCCTGAACAATTGGGAAGTAACTTTGGTGAAAGCCATATTTTGGTTCGGTTTCCAGGTAACGGGCAACACCTCTTTGCAGCCAACGGTGTGTAAGCTCCATCGATTTTTTGGCATAGGTGTAATCTGAATCACCCGGGGGACACTCATCGAGAGCCATCATGATATCGGAACCAAAACTCCGTTGGATGTCTATCACATTTTCGGGGGTAAAAGTATGGCGACTACCGTCGATATGCGATTGAAAAGTAGCTCCCTCCTCTTTCAGTTTCCGCATGGATGCCAGGGAAAAGACCTGATAACCACCGCTATCCGTAAGTATGGGATGATTCCAGCTATTGAATGCATGCAGCCCACCCGCTTTTTCCAGAATATGAATTCCGGGTCTTAAATATAAATGGTATGTATTTCCAAGTATAATTTGTGCTTTAATATCTTTTTCGAGTTCTGTTTGATGCACCGCTTTCACAGAACCAGCCGTCCCGACAGGCATAAAGATGGGTGTCAGAATCTCACCATGAGCCGTTTCAATTCGGCCGGCACGAGCTTTTGATTGCAAATCGGTTTTTTCGAGTGTAAATATCATTGTTTGATTATCTTATTTCTTTACAAAAATCTTCATTCCACGATAAAATATCCATAGTAAATTTATCTCATTGGGTGCTTTTTTATGAATGGATATTTCATCGGCAAAATTGGGTAAATCCGTGGAACCTCAAAATAAAAAATTCGATGCCTTGTTTCAAAATATATCCTTTTCTTTGTAAGTAGGAAGGTTACATCTAAAAGACTGAATCCATCAAATAGCGGGCGGGTTTAATCCTTCTGTTAAAGGAAACAAACATAGGTAGTATGAGAATAATGATATTCCATTTAAAGACAATCATCTTAATAAAAACTAAAATTACCAGTGCATGAAAATATTGGTTACCGGAGGAACCGGATACATTGGCTCGCATACCGCAGTTGAGTTATTAAATGCGGGATATGAAGTCCTGTTGGGGGATAATTTATCTAATTCAAATGAAGAAGTAGTTCAACGAATTAAAACGATTACCGGAAAACAAGTTCAATTTGAAAAGATAGATTTCAGTGATACCGAGGCTAGTTCTAATTTCTTTGAGCATCATCAGGGAATCACAGCTATTATTCATTTTGCAGCCTCTAAAGCCGTTGGGGAATCGGTAGAACAACCTTTGCTCTATTATCGAAACAATTTAGTTTCCTTACTAAATATTCTGGATGCCATGCGTAAACATGCCATCAAATACATTGTATTTTCTTCATCTGCAACGGTTTATGGTCAGCCGGATGAATTACCGGTAACAGAAAAATCTCCCTTTCAACAAGCCAATTCGCCTTATGGGAACACGAAACAAATATCCGAAGAAATTATTCAGGATAGTGTAAAGGCTTATGAGCAATTGCATGCGATTGCATTGCGCTATTTCAATCCAATTGGAGCCCACCATTCGGCTTTAATTGGCGAGCTTCCACTGGGAGTTCCCAATAATCTTGTACCATTTATTACCCAGACCGCCATTGGGCTTCGCAAGGAATTACTGGTGTTTGGGGAAGATTACAACACTCCGGACGGCTCTGCCATTCGAGATTATATCCATGTGAGTGATTTGGCTCAGGCACATGTCAAAGCCATTGACCGTATGATTCATATTGAGAATCGCGAAGCATTTGAATATTTCAATTTAGGAACCGGAACCGGTTCATCTGTTTTTGAAGTGATAAACACCTTTGAACGGGTCAATCAGCTTAAGTTGAACTATCGGGTAGTCGGGCGTCGGGCCGGGGATGTGGAACAAGTTTGGGCCGACACCCACAAAGCCAATGAAGAGCTTGGCTGGAAAGCTCAGCTCAGTTTGGATGAAGCCCTTTCATCTGCCTGGAAATGGGAACAATTCATTCGAAGCATTTAAATTCAAGCAATTAATAATAATCATCATACCAACATGAAGAAAACCATTTTAATTACAGGAGGAGCCGGCTTTATCGGTTCACATGTTATTAGACGATTTGTAACGCGTTACCCGGAATATTCCATCGTCAATCTTGATTTACTCACTTATGCCGGGAATCTCGAAAATCTAAAAGATGTGGACCATCTTCCGAATTATCATTTCGTGAAAGGAGATATTCGCGATGCGGCTTTTGTGGAATCTCTGTTTGAGACCTATCAGTTTGATGGAGTGCTTCATCTGGCTGCGGAATCGCATGTGGATCGTTCGATTACAAATCCATTGGAGTTTATTCAAACAAACATACTTGGAACCGCTGTTTTATTAAATAGCGCCCGTAAGTTTTGGAAAGATTCACCGGAAGGGAAGCGTTTTTACCATATTTCGACTGATGAAGTATATGGCTCGTTGGGTGAAGAAGGATACTTTACAGAAGAAACGGCCTATGATCCACGTAGCCCATATTCAGCATCAAAAGCCAGTTCCGACCATCTGGTGCGGGCTTATTTCCACACCTATCATCTGCCGGTAGTACTTTCCAACTGCTCCAATAATTATGGACCAAATCATTTCCCTGAAAAGTTAATCCCTTTATCCATCAATAATATCAAAAACAATAAGCCAATTCCAATTTACGGGAAAGGTGAAAACGTTCGGGATTGGCTGTATGTAGAGGATCATGCGTCTGCTATTGATTTAATTTTTCATCAAGGAAAAGAAGGAGAAACTTACAACATTGGTGGAAATAATGAATGGACCAATATTGCCTTGATTAAGAAATTATGTGAAGTGATGGATACCGCCCTGGGCCGGCCGGCCGGGACAAGTGAACAACTCATTACCTATGTAAAAGACCGTGCCGGGCACGATTTGCGCTACGCCATTGATTCATCGAAACTTCAACGAGAATTAGGCTGGACTCCTTCGGTTCAGTTTGAACAGGGAATCGTAAAAACGGTTGACTGGTATTTAAAGAATGAAGACTGGCTAAATAATGTCTTGTCAGGCGAGTACGAGAAATATTATTCCGACCAATATGAGAAGAGATAAAAAAATGTATTACATTTGCGCGCGGTAAGAGGAACGATATATAGGGGACAAAAGTCCCCTATTTTATTAAAAAAAGATGATAGATAAAAATCTTATAACCAGTCTGGTAGAAGAACATTGCAACGGAAAAGAAATTTATCCGGTCGAGATTACAGTTAGCATAAATAGCAAAATCACGGTGTTTATTGATGCCGACCAGGGGGTCGCAATAGCCAATTGTGTAGCGTTGAGCCGCTTTATCGAAGGCAGTTTGAACCGCGAAGAGCATGATTTTGAATTGGAAGTAACCTCCGCAGGGCTTGATCAGCCTTTTAAAATACCGCGCCAATACCTTAAAAATCTTGGCCGGAAAGTTAAAGTCAGCATGCCTGACGGGACTTCCCTGATAGGAATCCTGCATGGAGCCACTGACAAGGATTTCACCCTTGAAGTTGAGAAAAAAGTGCAACTTGAAGGAAGTCGTAAAAAAACACTCGTTAAAGAAGAAATAACTCTGGAATATCAGAATATACAGTCAACTAAAATTGAAATTTCCTTTAAATAGTAATACACAAACATGGAAAATCTGAATTTAACCGATACCTTTTCCGAATTCAAGGAATTGAAAAACATCGACCGCCCTACCATGATGCGGGTGTTGGAAGATGTTTTTCGCGGTATGTTGCAAAAGCGATTTGGCACAGACGAAAATTTCGACGTCATTATCAATATTGACAAGGGAGACTTCGAAATCTGGCGTAATCGTGAAGTGGTGGCAGATGATATGGTAGAAGATGAAAATCTTCAGATATCATTGACTAATGCTCAGAAAGTGGATGGAGATTATGAAGTTGGAGAAGAATTTACCGATGAGGTTAAATTACTTGATTTTGGCCGGCGTGCAATTTTGACGCTTCGTCAGAATCTTACAGGCCGCATTATGGAACTCGAAAAAGACCATATCTATAATAAATACAAAGACCGGATTGGACATATCATTACGGGTGAAGTGTATCAGGTATGGAAAAGAGAAATATTGATTTTGGATGATGAAGGAAATGAGCTCTTACTGCCTAAAAATGAGCAGATTCCAGGTGATTTTTACCGTAAGGGAGATCCTGTTCGGGCAGTGGTTGTAAAAGTGGATATGCGAAATAACAATCCAATTATTGTTCTTTCGCGGACATCACCGGTTTTTTTGGAACGACTATTTGAGAATGAAGTACCGGAGATTTTTGATGGACTTATTACCATTAAAAAGATTGTACGTGCTCCCGGTGAGCGAGCTAAGGTAGCCGTAGAATCATACGATGACCGGATAGACCCTGTAGGTGCTTGTGTGGGAATGAAAGGTTCTAGAATTCACGGGATTGTCCGCGAATTAAAGAATGAAAATATTGATGTGATTAACTTCACAAATAACATTCAGTTATTTATCCAGCGGGCATTAAATCCTGCAAAGATTAACACGATTGTATTAAACGATGAAACAAAAAGAGCTAATGTATATTTGAAACCTGATCAAGTTTCACTGGCGATTGGTAAAGGAGGATTAAATATTAAACTGGCAGGGCAGCTTTGCGGATACGAAATTGACGTATATCGCGATGTGGAAGGCGTTGATGATGAAGATGTGGATCTCGATGAATTTGCAGATGAAATCGAACCATGGATTATCGACGAACTGAAACAAATTGGCTGTGATACTGCCCGTAGCGTACTTGACCTGAACATCCAGGATTTAGTGAAACGAACCGACCTTGAAGAGGAAACTATCAAAGAGGTTCTCGATATCTTGCGTTCAGAATTCGAATAAGCTATTATCGCCCGAACGCAATTTATGCAGTTTATAGAAAAGTTAGCCAGACAGCTTGGATTTAGAAATTTAGACGGTGGTATTATGGGAACAGGGACACGATTAAGTAAAGTAGCAAAAGACTTGAATGTTGGAATTCAGACTATTTTTGAATTTCTGCAAAAAAAGGGGATTAAAGTTGATTCGAATCCCAACTTCAAGATACCGGACAATATTGTAGATATTCTCTACAAAGAATACCGTTCCGACAGTGAAATCAAGAAAGAATCGGATAAACTGATTCGTACTTCAAAAATCAAAAAAGAAACAATCTCGATTGAAGATCAGGATCATGAATTAGTTGAAGAAGACGAAGAAGAACCAGTAGCTCCTGCTCAACCTGAAGTTCCAGTGAAAAAACCGGAAGTGGTGAAAGCACCAGCCAGCCCTGAGCCAGTCTCTGAACGCCCCGGCCATACTGTCAAAATCCTTGGTAAAATTGACTTAAGTCCCAAAAAGCCAAAAACGCCGGAAATCCCTGTCGAAGCAGAACCTGTTATAATACCAGAACCTGTCCCAGTTCCGGAAGAACCGGTCGCTTCCCTCACCTTACCTCAAGAAGAAACTACTCCTATCCCTGAACCTATAGTTATCATCCCGGAAACTCCGATTGAAATAGAGCACCCTGCTCCTGAACCAGTTGTTGTTACTCCCGAATCTGATTCACCTCCTGAAAACGAACTAAAGGTTATTGGAAAAATCGATTTATCTGAATTAAATCAACGTACACGTCCTGCCAAAAAATCACGCTCTGAAAAAGAAGCTGAACGTCAGGAAAAAATTAAAACCGAGCAGACTAAGAAAGAAGAGTGGAAGAAGAAAGTACAAGATGAAAATCCTCCTACTGAAGAACGACCAGCTTCTGCAGAAGGATTCCGCCCAAGACCTGCCGGCCAGGAAAGTGATAAAACTAGTTCCGGAGATACAGGTAATCAAGGCAATTTCTATAAAACCCGCTTCGAGAAATTATCCGGACCTACCGTGGTTGGGAAAATTGTGCTTCCCCTGGATGATAAGAAGAAAGGTAAAAAGCCGGATGTCCCGGGCCGTCCCAATGATCCCAATGCTAAGAAAAAACGTAAACGGATTCAAAAAGAACGGGTAGATATTGATCCCAAAAAGCCGCAAACCACGGATCCTAAAAATAATACGGCCAAAAAGAAAATCATTGCTAAGAAGAAAATCGTCAAAGTTGAAGTAACGGAGGAAGATGTTCAAAAGCAAATCAAAGATACGCTGGCCCGCCTGACCACCAAAGGTAAAACAAAGACCTCGAAACACCGGAGACAAAAACGGGAAGATGTCCGTACCCGTCAGCAGGAAGAACATAATCGGGAAGAACTCGAAAAAACCATTCTGAAAGTATCCGAATTCGTATCCGTTTCGGAATTAGCTTCCATGATGAATATTCAACCTACTCAGGTAATTGCCACTTGTATGTCACTCGGCTTATTTGTTTCAATTAATCAACGGTTGGATGCCGAAACGATGAGTTTGGTGGCTGAAGAATTTGGCTACGAAGTGGAATTTGTGAGCGTAGCTGATGAAGAAATATTCCAGGATGTTGATAACGAAGAAGATATGGTTCCTCGTCCTCCCATTGTTACTGTCATGGGTCACGTTGACCACGGTAAAACATCATTGCTTGACTACATTCGAAAATCTAACGTAATCGCCGGAGAAGCCGGAGGTATCACGCAGCATATCGGAGCTTACTCCGTAATTTTACCGGACGGAAGGGTAATTACTTTCCTCGATACACCCGGTCACGAAGCTTTTACTGCTATGCGTGCCCGTGGTGCTAAAATCACGGATATCGCTATCATCGTAGTTGCTGCCGACGACAATGTCATGCCTCAAACTATCGAAGCAATTAATCACGCTTCGGCTGCCGGTGTACCCATCGTATTTGCCATCAATAAAATTGATAAACCAGGCGCAAATCCTGATAAAATCAAAGAAGCCCTGGCCTCAATGAATTATCTCATCGAAGAATGGGGTGGAAAATACCAGTCGCAAGATATTTCTGCCAAGCACGGAATCAATATGGAAGACTTGTTGGAGAAAGTATTGCTGGAAGCCGAACTGCTTGATTTAAAAGCTGTTCCAGGTAAAAGAGCAAGCGGAACCATTATTGAATCATCGCTGGATAAAGGCCGTGGCTATGTAGCTACCATCCTGGTTCAAACCGGAACCTTGCATGTGGGAGATATGTTGCTGGCCGGACCAAACTTTGGTCACATCAAGGCCATGTTCAACGAAAGAGGTAAAAAAATCACCGAAGCAGGTCCTTCAACTCCGGTTTTAATCCTGGGTCTGAACGGTGCTCCGCAAGCCGGCGATAAATTCAATGTGATGAATTCTGAACGTGAAGCCCGCGAAATAGCGGTGAAACGTGAACAACTCATCCGTGAGCATGGTCTTCGTACCAAAAAACATATTACCCTTGAAGAAATTGGTCGTCGTATTGCCATCGGAAACTTCCAGGAACTTAATATTATCGTTAAAGGGGATGTGGACGGCTCTGTTGAAGCATTATCCGATTCCTTAATCAAACTGTCAACTCCTGAAATCCAGGTTAATGTTAAACACAAAGCGGTAGGTCAGATTTCTGAATCCGATGTATTATTGGCTGCCGCTTCGGACGCCATCATTGTTGGATTCCAGGTTCGTCCATCTATGAGTGCCCGTAAACTGGCCGAGAAAGAAGAAATCGATATCCGCCTGTATTCCATTATTTATGATGCCATCAATGAAATGAAGGACGCTATGGAAGGAATGCTTTCACCGGATATTAAAGAGGAAATTGTTGCTACGCTTGAAATCCGCGAAGTGTTCAAAATCACCAAAGTGGGCACCGTGGCCGGTTGTATGGTTCGTGAAGGAAAGATTACACGGAACACCCGTATTCGTCTTATCAGAGATGGTATCGTAGTTTATACCGGCGAGCTTGGCTCTCTGAAGCGTTTCAAAGAAGATGTGAAAGAGGTGGCAAATGGCTACGAGTGCGGATTAAATATCACCAATTTTAACGACATGAAGATTGGAGATATTATTGAAGGATACAAAGAAGTAGAGGTTAAGAAAACCTTATAATAAATTAAAAAAGAGGGTGTTGCCCTCTTTTTTTTTATCTGATTATCTTTATTGGATTCTGTTTTACGCCTTATTGCTTAATTAAGCGAAGTGCAAACCCACCGCCCGGAGCCATTCTAACAGCTAGACGATCATGATCTTCAATGCTCAAGGTATCAATTTGCAAAGCCAATGGATTAGTGAGGCCATCGCCATTCGCTGAGTCTTTATACATAATCCCCTCATAGTCAGCGCCTAAATCGAGAAAATCAAAGTCAATGTTTGAATAGTGTCCTTGTTCATTGGCGATTCCGGCTACATACCAATTATCGCCTTGTTTGCGGGCAATAGTCACATACTCTCCAATCTCAGCTTCCAGCACTTTGGATTGGGAAAAATTAACAGGAAGTGCTTCAATCCATGCTAATGCAGGATGACCTTCGTAGTTTTCCGGAAGATCGGCTGCCATTTGCAAAGGACTATAAATCACCAGCATTAATGCTAATTGATTAGCAATTGTTGAGTGAATACTCGTTTGATCGTAGTTTCCATTCCAGGCTACTCGTTTATCTTTTTGATTGAGAAGCAATACATCAAATATTCCGGGAGTATAATCCAGCGGACCGGCCAAACAACGGGTGAAAGGTAAGGTGCAGGTGTGTGAAGGAGGGTTTCCATCGCTCCAGGCATTCCATTCCATCCCGCGAGCTCCTTCCCGGGTCATATAGTTTGGGTAAGTGCGATGTTCACCCGTACATTTAACCGGTTCATGGGCATCAATCATTAACTTATGTTTGGCAGCTGCTTCCATAACTTTCCGATGATGATTCACCATAAACTGACCATGATGCGTTTCGCCTTTCGGGCGAATTCCTCCGGCGTATCCGGTTTTAACGGCATGTACGCCCATCGAATCATAATAAGCAAAGGCAGAATCCAACTGAGCTTCATAGCTTATTGCATCACCGCCGGTTTCATGATGACCAATCAGGGAAACACCTCGTTCTGCAGCATACACGGATAAAGCAGCCAGGTCGAAATCACTGTACGGGGTATAAAATGAAAAGGCTCCGGAATCTCCCCAATTTTCCCAACCCGTATTCCATCCTTCAGCTAAAACGCCCTGAATTTGATGAGCCGATGCAAAGTCGATATACTTTTGCATGTTCTTCGTGGTAGCACCATGCCGGTCTCCTTGCATCCAGGTTGATATACCCAGATGTAACTCCCACCAGATTCCCACATATTTCATGGGCGTAATCCAATCCGTTTCTTCCAGCATTGAAGGAGGATTCAAGTTGACAATCAAGTTCGATTCAATGAGTTTACCTGCAGATTCTGCGAGCATTATGGTGCGCCAGGGTGTCGATACTGTATCCAATCTTTTCACTTTATATCCCTTGGATGCTGGTGCCAGAGCCGAAATAAAAGTAAGGGAATCATTCCCACGAACCAATGTCATTTCAGCATAATTCTCGAGATGAGCTTCATGGATACTCAAGTATTTACCTGAGGCAGATTTCATTGTGAGGGGAGTATTTGCGTTTTCAAGTTGTGAAAGTGGAAGTTTTCGGTATAAGAATTCATAACTGTCAAAATTGGCGGGAATACTCCAGCTTGTAAAGTCTTCCGAAAAATTAAATTCGGTGTATTCATCCATGATGATGATTTGCTCGGTAGAATCTCGCTGCGGAATCACATAGCGAAAAGCGACACCATCATCAAAAGCCCTGAAAATCAACTGTAATTTTCGTCCTGTTTCATTTTCCAATGAAACGCTTAATTCATTGTAGGATTCTGTAATTTGCTCATTTTCACCCCAAACAGGAGACCACACTTCATGAAAGGAACGTGTTGCGTGCTCAGTAAGTGTGAAACCAGCCATCAAGTCTTTTCCACCAAACATTTTCATTCCTAAGCGTGAGGGAGCAATCAAGACTTCATCTTCCCGCAAAACAGAATAATACAGTTTCCCGTTTATCAGTTCAAAAATGATTTGATTGCCGGAATCAGGGCTGGAAAGTTCGAGTTTATTTGGATTCTGTTCACAGGAAACCAAAAGCAGCACAAGTGCCAGGGTAAAAAGACGATACATAGGCATAAAAAAAAGTTAGTAAGCAATTATAGCACTGGAGGCTGTTCCCGGCTGCTGGATGTCTGAAAAAGGATTAAAATTGGCATCAGCATCATGCTCTGTGGCCTTAATACGTTCGATACCGCGGTATAGCGAAGAGCCGGCACCATCGTCAAACATCGTGGCGAAAACAAAACCCAGGCTTTGCAGCACATCAGGAAGCTCAAAGAAAGTCAACCCGGAATATTCGTTTTCAATTTGCAACAGATTAGCAACCAATATATTACCATCTGCATCCAATCCGGCGAGCAAATGAGATTTCGGTTTATTTAAATCCGGATAAAAGAGTGTTTGCCAACCGGGTGACAGGGTATATTCAAGCTGTCCGGAAGATGACCAGCGGAAGGATGCACCAGCTTCAACAGCAAAAACGATTTGTTCAAAACCCGGTAAATGTACCTCAAGTTCTTTTTCACGCATATCCCACATCGGAGGGAATACATCATCATGAATAGATAAGACCAGGCCTGCCGGTTTATAGGGGATATGAATATCCCTATCCGTCCGGTAAATTTCCTTAATCGTGGTACCTCCCATAAAAATCACAGTACGGCCATTCCCGGGAATCATTTCTCCTTGATAATTAGCATCATACATACAAAATCCCGGAAGGTTCGGAGTATCAGGAGGAAGATTCAAATGAGCGCCCGGAATAAAAGCTTCACGGGAATTGCAGGAAAGACGAATCCCTTCTGTCAGGCTGAACTTGCGAAAGCTTAGTTTCCCTTCCCGATTGATGCACAAAATATCATGATTATACAGCGGACAGCCCACCAGATGACTATCAAAGGCAAGTAAGCCCAGCGGTGAAGAAGAAAAGGAGTCGTCAAGGGCGAGTTTAGCAATCGTTTCTTTGGAATGCGCAAAGCCGGCATTCCAGGCGAAAATCGGCAGGATATCATTTCGTTTGCCAAACTGTTTAGCAAAAAGCCCGGCAGGACGTTTCCTTGCCAGGCTATATTCTAATGAAAACTGTAGGTCGTTGCCGGGATGGTTGGTCAGTCTTGCAAGTGTACCAACCGAGCGGACTCCTTTAGAATCACTAATTTCGATAGGGCCGTATTCGAGCAGCCGGCCGAAAAAGAGTGATTGATAATTGACGGTGTATCTTCCAGATTCAAATAAGTGCATAGCAGTTTAACGGGCTAAGTAATTTCTTCGCTCGTCAAATTTACAATTTCCTTTAACTCTGGAGCAACATTCTTTAAGGTTTGTTCAACGCCGGCTTTAAAAGTTTGCAAACTCATCGGGCAGGCCACGCAAGCACCTTTAAATCGCACCTTGGCAACCAGGTCGTCAGTAAGTTCAACAAATTCGATATCCCCGCCATCTTCCTGTAAATAAGGCCGTACGCGGCTCAACCCTGCCTGAATTCGCTGGATAAGTTCTGCATGATTAGTTTGAGATGGATTCATGGGAAATTCGACTATTAATGAGCGGCGCAGCCGCTGGTATTGGTAATTTCCACTTTTTGGGTTGGATTCAATTTCTCGTTTCTAAGATTTACTTGTTGGATAAAATTTTCAGCCATTTCGGTAAAGTAAGCTGATACAATTGGATGGGAGGAAGCTGAGGGCTTACCATAATCTCCACCTTCACGAATGGAT
>JAIPAR010000014.1 GCA_021739985.1 Bacteroidales bacterium
AGATGGGGAGTAAGTTAAAGCAACCCCTTTTCCCTTCACCCTTTGCCTTTTAATTTTATTTAAGACTTGCAGGTATTTTTTTAGCCTACCTTTGTTCTTACTGATTTAAAATAGTATCATCATGAAAACTAAAGCATTTTACCTAAGCCTGTTTGTATTCTTCTTCAGCCTGACCACCGTTTTTTCTCAAGTAATTACCGAGGAAATTAAAGTCTATGGGAATTGCGGAATGTGCGAGACACGCATTGAAAAAGCGGTGAAATATGTGAAAGGAGTGAAATCTGCTGACTGGAATAAGGAAAGCAAGGTCCTTGAGGTTACATACGATTCAACAAAAACCACCTCCGACAAAATTCAGCAAGCCTGTGCCAAAGTGGGTCACGATACAGATTTATATCGCGCCAAGGATGAAGTTTATGAGTCATTACATTCCTGCTGTAAATACGAACGTGCCCCTGTCCAGAAAGAATAAGCAGAATATTCTCTTACTCGATTACTTTAAACTCAACTCTTCGGTTAAGAAAACGGTTGTATTCAGAATCGTTTGGAACCAATGGCTTACGGAAGCCATATCCTTTACCTTCCAGCCGGTTTTGATCAATGTTTTTACTCACTAAATAGGCTACCACCGCATCTGCACGTTGTTGTGATAATTTACTATTGTAATCTTCGGATCCAATGTCATCGGTGTGAGCCGAAATTTCAAGTCTGATATCCGGATTCTCATACAGCAATTCCAGCACTTGATTCAGTTCTGTCATTGCATCTTCCCGCAATTCATATTTATTCAAATCAAAATTGATATTTTGAAGTACAACAACCACATCTACTTTGAGTGGAGTAAGGTAAATATCCCGGCTGATTTCATTTTTGTTAAAATTCAAATACTGGAAATAATACTCATAGGCCAGATAAATTTTTCGCAGCGCACTTTCTTCATAATTATAGGCGGTGGTGCGAAATTCTTCAAAACGCTTGGTTGAACTGCTTGCATATTGTTTGTCCCGGTACACCTGCCCTGCTTTCCAGTCGTTTTGAGCTTCCTGCTCCTGGAAAAGTGCCGGCTGACTGATGTTTTCCACTCCTTCGACCCGGTAATTGTCCAGATTACGATACAGGATTTCATACATGCCGGTAACTGCTTCCAGATGAAGCAGTTCTGCATCTTCTTTTAGTTTGATATTTTCTTCTTTAACCAGTTCAACCTCTTTTTTTAAGGCTTCCCGCTCTTTCAAATTCTTTCCTTTAGTACCTTTTTCTTTAACATCATTCAGGAAAAGGGTATTTGTGTATTCCTTCAGCATTTTTTCGTTAGATTCCTGATTTAGCCGAAGATATTTTTCCATCTTTTCCGCATCTTTTTCATCCAGGGCAATTTCTTCCATTAATTCGGAAAGGCTCATACGTTGTCGAGTTGAATCATCTAAGTTTAATTCGGGAGATTTTAAATTGATATCGATACTATTCGCTAAAAATCCCGTACAGGAAGCTTCCATGCTGATATCTATTCCACGTTCCAGATAGGTTTTAAAAGTACCGTTTGATACCTGTAAAACTTGCAAGTTTTTTTGATTGTCTTTATTGGATAGAGTGACAGTTGCAGGAAGAAGCTCTGAGGTGGCAGCATTATAAACACGTCCAAGCAGGCGGATAGTTGCCAGTTGTTCTTCTTCCCGTGTCATTTCTGCAAAATAAATATCATCCTGGGTCATTGCGCTTCGGGTGAAAAAATAGCGACTCCCTTCTGCATCGGTTGTGAAGCAATTCTCATCAGCCAGGCTGTTTAATTGATTCATAGATTGAGGTAAATCCCAGCTTTGATTTTCATTTTTTCGAATGATATATAAATCGAATCCCCCAACTGAATCAGGACGTTTGGAAGCGAAAACCATGGATTGTCCATCAGGCAGTATTCGAGGACATTCAACAGGATAGGCATTAATAGGACCATCCATCAGCCCTGCCTCATCCCAGGTTCCATCTTCATTTTTTTGTGCCGTAAAAACATAGAATCTGCCTTTATCGGTCGGGTCACCGATTTTGGTGTCCCGCATAAAATACAAAGTCTTTCCATCGGGAGACAATGAAGGGAAGCCTTCATAATGAATGGTGTTTATTTTGCCTTCAAGAGGAGCTGGAGGAGACCAACGGCTTCCATTTCGTTCAGACATCCAGATATCCATTCCACCTTGACCACCCTTTGCATCTGTAGTAAAGAATAAATAGTTTCCATCATAGCTGATAAAACTTCCCCCAATAAATTTTCTGCGGTCTATAACATCGTTTATTTCAGTTATATACCGTGGTTTAGACCATTTTTCGCCTGCTTGTTTTTTTACTTCATACAACTTCCAGTGGCCAGACCGGTCAGATTCAAAAATCATGGTTCTTCCATCATAACTCAGGGTTGGAGAATACTCATTCGATTCGGGAAGATTCAACCAGTCTGCCGGAAAATCCTGTGCTATTAAAGGATTGAATATCGATATAAAAATAAGAGCTATCAGTATTTTAAGCTGTAAATAGTACATCGGAGAATTATTTTTACTAACAGTTAATTCAGATACGTCCTGTGAACTGTAAGTCTTTGTGTATGTGTTAATTTTTCGAATCATTTGCAGTGAATCATTAAAATAAATAGCCCAGTAACAGGAAATGACTTGTTTCATTATAATAAGTGAGATCACCGTAATTGTAATCAAAGGAGTAGCCTATACGGATATTTGAAATCGTTAATCCGGTAAAGACGGCAATTGAAGATGTGGTATGCCAGATACCGGTAATTTCTAAATGGCGACCCAGGTGGAATTGCTGAATAACTGAAATGCTTTGGGGCGTGTTTGTCACAAGAATGGCTGGTTTATAACTAATTATCTTACTGATATTTATAAGATAGGCTGCCGTGAAATAAAGTTGAGACTTCACTTTTTCTCCAAATTCGGAACCTGAATGGTCGATTGACAAGGGTATAAGCTGAATGCCGGATAGTCCTATGCTTGCTTTTTTATATTGATAAACGATTCCTAGTCCCAGATTGGGGATCATAAGATTTTCGTAATTAGCCATGGCTGGATCGTTTGCCTGAAAGTCTGAAAATTGGGTAACATCCAGTTTTTGCTGATAAAAAGAAACAGAAGCACCAGCGGAGAGAGTTCCCAAGGCTCCATTATCCAACGGAATATGATAGGCATAAGCAGCTTGAATTCCGGTTCGGGTGAAAGGGGCATTTTCATCATTCGTAATATGGATGGAAAATCCGACCCTGCCACTTCGAGGAATCCGGCTTTTGCGAATCACCTCACCGCTATGGTTATATCGGCCTTTGGCTTTAATCCTGGAATTAAGACCGATACTTACAAATTTGGGAGCATCCGTAAAACCCGTCCACTGATTGCGATAGGTCATTAAAAAAGAGGTTCCTTTTTCAATTCCTGACTGCGCCGGATTGATTAGGCTTGGATTGAAAACAGGTTCATCGTGCAGTGGAATTAATTGGGCTGAAACAGGTATCGAGATGATAACCAGCAGCATACCTATAAATAGATTTTTTGGTTTCATACGATTAATGGATAATTGTTATTTTACCTGTTTTGGAAGGGTAGCTAATACCAAAATCAATGATGTAAAAATAGGCATCCGAAGGAACGGGTTTTCCCTTATACGTCCCGTCCCAGGGAACTGCGTACCCGATAGATTCAAACACTGTTCGTCCCCAACGGTCCAGGATTTTAACGGAGCAGTCCGGAGTGAAATCCAAACCATCAACAATCCAGAAATCGTTAACTCCATCATTATTAGGGGAAAATATAGGCGGAGGATCGATGCATGGATTTTGAGGCTGAATAATATCAAGGATGAATTCTTTAAGGCAGGCTAAGCTATCTTCTATACTGAGTGCATAAGAGCCTGGAGCCAGATTGGGCAGGATTTCATGAGTGCTTCCATTATACCATAAGATTTCCAGGTCGCCTGCGCCACCGGTTGGGTAAAGCGTGATACTTCCATCTTGCGCAAAAATGCAGGTTGGAAGAGTAATGACAGGATTAGCTTTTATATCCGGGTTTGATAGAATCGTGTACGAAAGGTCTTTCGTGCACAGATTTGCATCCTGAACGGTGAGCTGATAGCTGCCGGCAGCCAGCTGACTGAGACTGCTTTGTGTTTCCCCGGTATTCCAGCTATAAGAATAGGGCGGAGTTCCTCCATAAATGGTAGTAGATAGCTCACCGGTTTCATCTCCAAAACAATTAACATGTATGGCATTAAGTGCTGTGCTGATAGCCTCCGGCTGTGTGAGAACTGTTGAACTGGTCTGCGTGCAAGCATTTGCATCAAAAACAGTAACGGCGTAAACTCCGGCAGTTAAGCTGCCAATATTTGCTCCCTGCATACTATTCGACCAAATGATGGTTCCGTAAGGCGTAGTTCCTCCTGACACGGAAAGTGAGATTGTGCCATTATTCCCACCATTACAAAGAATATTTTCCTGTTGATGACTAAGCTGCATCAACTCAGGCTGATTTTGAGTGAAACTGCTTACGGTAGTACAAGATTGAGAATCCGTAATAGTAACTTCGTAGGTACCAGCCCCGATAGAATTAATGGTTGGTCCGTTCATTCCATTCGACCAGGCATAGTTTGCATAAGGTTGATTTCCTCCGGATATTACAAGATGGATGGAGCCGGTTTGATTCCCAAAGCACAGGATTGAGCCAATATTCCCTTGAACTTCCCAATCCGGAGAACTCGTTACTTCAATAGATGAAACTTTCGTGCAATTACTTGCATCAGTTATTGTAACCGTATATACTCCAGCCTCTAAACCACTGATTGCAGCTCCGGCTTGTCCGTCTGACCAGTGGAAGGACTGATAGGGAGGAGTTCCACCCAGGCAGCTGGCGAGAATACTGCCCGTAGATTCCCCCGGGCAAACTACATTCGTTGTATTAAAAACGGCAAGCATGGCAACAGGCTCATCGATGGTATCTGTTTGAACCGAAGTACATCCCATGGCATCAGTAAGGGTTGCACTGTATATCCCGGCTGCAAGAGCTGTATGTGTAAAGCCGGAGCCTCCGTCTGACCAAACCGGATACGAATAAGGCTCAGTCCCTCCATAGGGTAAGGCTTCTAATTCTCCTGTATTTACACTATTACAAAGCAAGTCTGTAACTATCAGGCTAAAAGATAATGGAAACTGAGGTTGACTGATTTCAAAACTCATGGAATCAACACAGTTGTTTAAATCAGTGACCGTTAAGGCATAATTGCCGGCTGTTAATCCTGAGATTGAATTAGTACTGCTTCCTGTGTTCCAAAGTAAACTCACCGCAGGATATGTTCCTCCTGAAATGTTTACCTCCAGCTCTCCATCATTATCCCCAAAACAGTTCACATGATCCGAGGATAGCAATGAAATCGCTGGAGCGGAAAGCACCAGACTGGAAGCTGTAATTGTATTTTGACAGCCGTGATTATCTGTGTAAAAAAAGGAGAAATTTGCATTCCCTATTCCTGCAATGGAGGGATAAAAAGTATTTCCAATGATTCCGTCTCCACTTAAATACCCACCTGAAGGTGAGGTTGTAAATAAAATTGGGGATTCATTCTGACAAATATTGACAGGAACATTTAGAAAGGAAATTACGGGCAAGCTATAAACATCATACGCATGAAACAGCGTATCTGAACAGCCATTTGCTGCATACGAAATAAGGCTCACCGGGTAAGTGCCGGCCTGGAGATAGGTATGGAGGGGACTTTCTGATGTGCTTCCGGTGCCATCTCCAAAATCCCAGGCATAACTCAAAGTCCCGGTGGCTATAGTAGTGCTGTTCGTAAAACTAATCTCATCTCCTAAACAAATATCCGAACCTGTAAACTCAGTATAGGGAGTCATGAGCACATCTGCATTAAAAACGGTATCCTGATAACACCCTACATCCGTGAATGCATACAAATGCACCTGATACAGTCCGGATGTATCGTAAGTATGAGCAGGATTTTGGTCATTCGTTGTATGCCCGTCTCCAAAATGCCATTCATATTCACTGATAAAACCGGGGGTGACGGTAGCCGATGCATTAAACTGAATGGGGACATTGGCGCAATCAGACAAGTAACTGGCAGTTATATCCGGTAATGGATGGCTATGGCGAATGGCAATCAGCGTATCATTGTTAATATTATCATCATACGAATTAACAATCCATATTTTAAAAATGTATGTACCAAAACTCGCCAGGTTTTGGGTTTGGTCGAAGGTGAAAACCAAGTCATTATCCACTGAACCCAGTATCGTATCTGTGAAAATGGTGCCACCATTCACCTGATAAGCTAATATAATATCTTGAAAAGGGATATCTCCAAATTGCTTTAATTTAACCACAATGGTGTCATTTACAGTTAGATGACAATTTAGCGTGGGCTCCAATAAGCTAATGATACCAAAATCTACCATAAACTCATCGGCTCCAATATCGGGCGAATTTTCATCTCGAATTTCCCCATCAATATCAAACACAATCCCCGGAAATGGAACTCCTGCGCCGTTTAACTCTCTTTGCCAGGGTCGAAGGGTATCCGGAGTATTAAAATAGGGATTATAATCGAATGAATTGGCATCCGAGTTATTATATTGTTGCCAGGCGGAAAGGTTACTTAAATTTTGAGATGCAGTTTTAACAAGATGAGAACCAACCCCATAGAAATTATTAAAATCACTTTCCGTAATAGTCGTTGCATTGTTTACCCGAAGGGTATAGCCTCCGCCTGTATTGCACAGGATATTGTTTTTCACAATAGAGGTCAACCCTCCTTCTAAAAAGAGTGATGAACTTAGCTGGTTGGTCGATTCCAGGTTAACCGAATTGAAAACCAGTTTGTTATCTGTCGAATTGTCATTAGAGATAAGTCCATATATCTCAGCAAGTCCAGTACAATGGATAAAATTATTGGATACGATAGAGGAGGATGTTTTGGACAAATGAATCCCGTGTGCGTTGTAGCCATTAAGCACCATATTTGATTCAACATTAACTTGCGAAGAATTGTTATGGATGACAATAGCAGTTGTTAAGAAATGGTTGATTACATTATTTTCTATCAGGATTTGACTTGAGTTATTACATTCAATTCCACCAAATACATTGGTCATTGAGTTTTCAGAAAATTCTATGTCATGACTACTTTCACAATAAACGGTGTTATAGTGGTTGTTTTCATTCAGATTATTGTCAAGGAAGCGAATGTCATGACCTCTTCGGATGGTAAGATTCCTATATTGAATAGGTTGGAAATAGCAGTTAGAGATTTCAATATCATATACTAACATAAGAAAATCCTGGCTTCCATTTATATCTATACCATAGGCGCCTCCTAAAAATCGGGTGGAATCAATTAGAATATCATTGCTTCCGGCGCCAATATCCAGTACCGTTCCCCAGTTCACTCCCATCTGGCAATTTCTTATTTCTACATCTTTCGAATTGGACATTCGCATGGCAACCCCTGTGTTAGATCGCAAAATTCCTAAATGTTCAAACCGAATCCAGGATGTTTGATTCAGATAGAATGCATAATCCAATATGCCATTACCATTGCTGTAATTTAATACCGCCAGACTACTATCAAGGTTTTCTCCTCTAAAGGTAACCGTATTGATAGAATCGCTGCCGGATATTAGATTAAGGCGGATCTGTTCATTATATATGCTATCCCTGACTAAAAAAGTGACGGGACAACTAATCCCGGCTCCATTCAAAGCAAGAGCAGCTTCTGTGAAATTGTTGAAATCCGGGGAAACCCCTCCAATGGTATAAACCCCGCATAGGGGAGTTACCAAATGGTACATATAAGCTGTATCATTGTATGGATTGCAGTCTGTTAAATTATTCGGATTTTTTGCCAGAAACTGCAAATTATATATAACCCCTGGTAGAAAAGTGAAAGAACCAATGGTAACATTTAAGTTCCCATAGGGAATGATAGTCCCAGTCCAGTTAAATGGTAATTGAGTAACTCCATTTACACTCCATTCTATCAAACAGGCTGTAAGATTTGTGTTGCTATGATTCTGTACTTCAACCGTGATATCATGCAATCCCGTGCTTACCGGATTTGAGAGATTGACCATTTCGTTAATCCCCACATCCGGCGTACAAATACTGAATTCACGGGCTCCAATATCAGGAGGGGTAAGTCTGTTGGTTCCATCAATATCTGTGTTAATCCCGGGAATGGCTTGAGCATGGTTGTTAATCAGACTATGATTAGCGGTTAAATCGGTATCTGAACTAAAAAATGGCGGGTAATTCATCGAATGCACATCGAGTCCGGTAAGTGTTGTCCAGGTTCCTAAGCTGGTAACATCTGTGCCCGAATTAAACACTATTTTTCCGTTTCGACTGTAATAATCGTTGTAATCGAGCAATACAAACCCAATGGATTGGTCGGTTCGTAAAGAATAACCATTCCCATCGTTCGCAAAAATATTGTTACGCACATCCAGCAGGCTACTTGAAAAAGAAGATAAGGCACTGGCATCTTCATGTTCATTAAGGACGTTTATGGAGTTAAACAGAATCTGGTTGAAATCTGAGTTTTCATTTAAATAAATGCCACTATACGCACCTAATCCGGACAATTGGATGAAGTTATTAAATATGCGGGAGGCTGAAGTATGGGAAAAATAAATTCCATGAGCATTTTCAGCATTCAGAATTTTATTTCGATAGATAATAAGCTGCGTACAGAATTGCTCTGCTTGAATGCCATAGGAAGAAAATTGTTGAAGGAGATTCCGGGCAATTTCAACAGTATCACATTGATAGATACGAAGAATACCCGGAGAACTCTGCATGATATTATCTGTAATCTGAATATTTCTACTTCGTTCAAAGTTTATCCCATGAGAGTAGTCTGTTCCTAACAACTGGTTGTTAATGAGTGAAATAGCATGTGTCTGAATGGCATTAATCGATGCATAACGCGAATGAACAAATATAGAATTCGAGATAATCACTGAATGAGTCTGGTCTTCCAACACGGAAGTTCCATCTAATATAATAAAGTTGGAAGCATCAACAAAGCGGTTCGCATCTAATAAAATATTTTTTGAACCGGTGGAAATGTTGATGGCGGTACTCCAATTTGAAGAGACACGACAATGCTGAATTTTCAAATCCTCAACCTGTTGGGCCATTATACAAGGACCATTGGCTGAGCGAAACAAAGAGAGGTGTTCAAAACGAATCCAGGAAGTCTGAGCCAATTGAATGGTATAATTTTGAATGGTATTATAGATTGGATAATCCAGCGTTACCAGGCTACTGTCCAGATTTTCACCTCGAAAGGTTATCGTATTAATTGCACTTGAGCCTGCAATAAGACCCAGCTCAAACTGCTCAGAATAATTGCCATCCCGCACCAGAAATAGTACAGCACAATTGATTCCGGCATTGTTTAGCGCTGTTGCCGCCTGTGAAAAATTGAGAAAATCTGGTGAGCTGCCTCCAATCGTATAAATACCACACAAAGGAGTCCCTAAATCAAATAGATAACTGGTGTCATTAGCATTTTTGCAATCTGCAGAACCATTAGGGAGGGACGTCCAACTCGAGATAGTAAATAAAGTGCCGGACGGGAAAATAAAATTTCCAATCGTAACATCAATATTTGCATATGGAGCCAGCGTGCCTGTCCAATTAAACGGAGTTTGTGTTACGCCATTTACACTCCAGTTTATTTGACAAGAGGTAAGATTAACTGAACCATGATTCTGTAGTTCAACATTAATTGGATAAGAGCCTGATGTTAATGGATTTGACAGGTTATTTATGACATTGATTCCTGCATCCGGGGAGCAGGTGAGAAATTCTTTGGCACCGATATCCGGAGTTATTAGCCGCGGTGTGAGTAAAATATCATTTACAATGCCGGGAATTAATTGGGCAGTATTGTTCAAACTTCCATGATTACAGGTTAAATCCGTGGAAGAGGTGAAAAAAGGATTATAATTCTTAGAATTGGCATCCAGCCCGGTTATCAAGTTCCAGGATGGCAAATTGATGAAAGTGCTTCCCCCACCCTGAATCAGATTACCACTTTGGGTATAATAATCATTGTAATTTAGATGGATAAAGCCGCTCAGCATATCGGTACGAAGGGAAGTACCATATTTTTCATTGGAAAAGATGTTATTGCGTATGTCTGGATTCGTACTGTTAAAGACAGCCATTGAGCTTGATAAAACATGCGTATTTTCCAGATTTACTGAATTAAAATACACACGGATACTGTCAGAATTGTCATTCATGGATATTCCATAACACTCGGCCATCCCTTCCAGATGAACATAATTATTGAAGATGGCACTATTAGTCGTTCGTGAAAAGTAGATACCATGCGCATTCGTCCCATGTAAAAATTGATTATGACTAATCACCACATGGGATGAATACTGTTCAGCGGTTAATCCTGAACCATCAAACTGATTCACAGTGTTTTGCATGAATAAAACCGAATCGCACTGATATATCCGCATCCCACCATCCGTGTTTTGAATCGAATTAAGTTGAACCGCAACTTGATTGCAATATTCAGTGTTTACGGTATGCGCATAATGATTTCCTAAAAATTGATTATTTGATACGATTATTTCATTTACTCGGTTAAATGTGCAAGAATGATAATATACGGTTTCAAAAATGCAATGGCTGATTGTAATGTCAAGGGTTTGATAAGCCGGGTCGGTAGAGCCGGATACTTCAATGCCGCTGCTCCCGCCTGTAAAATGCGTTGAATCGATTAGAATTTGTTGAGTTCCATTTAAAATTTGTGCTGCTGGGCCCCAGTTTGACCCTATTCTACAATTACGAATTTGTAAATCAGTAAGTTCTCTGGAAACCAAGGCTACCCCATTATTGGAACGAAAAATACTCATGTGTTCAAATCGAATCCAGGAAGTTTTATTTAAATTGACTGTGTAATTTAAGATGGAATTTGAAGCGGAATAAGCAAGTGACACGGAAGCGCTGTCGAGGTTTTCACCCCGAAAAGTAATAGTGTTGATAGCACTGGAACCTGAAATCAAGTTTAAATCCAGTTGTTCATCGTAATTTCCATCACGAATCAGAAATACAACCGGACAACTTATGCCTGCATAATTCAAAGCAAATTCTGCTTCCGAAAAATTGGCAAAATCAGGACTAGCGCCACCGAGTGTATAAGTTCCACAGAGTGCAGCCCCAAGATCCAAAGTTATCGTATCATTCAAATGATTCGCATCGGAAACTCCATTTACTGTGTTAAACCACACTTTGACCTCCTGAATTTGCCCGGGCAGAAAGTTATAATTACCCAAGTCCAGGTTTTGGAGCGTATCTCCAAATAAAACGGAGCCACTCCAGGTAGCAGGAAGTTGAAGCACTCCGTCCACCGTCCAGTTGACTGATAAGCCGGTTAGTGTGGTTGCACCATAGTTTTTCAGGGATATTTTAACTGGTTGAATTCCTGATGCGAATGGTAAGACCGGGTTAGTAATTTCCAACATTCCGGCATCAAGGACAGCGGGGATAAACACAGACACATTGTCCACAGCCCAAAAATGATTCCCATTTCCTTTCCAGCGAAAGCGAACCTTGGAATTAGGATTTAATCCAATCATTGCGGATACATTAAAAACCTCACTTTGGGGAGTAGTCATTGAGCTGGTATAATAAATCAAGGTTTGCCAGGCAGCACCATCGTATAATTCCACAAAGCCCGTGTCACCTGAACTACCGGTGAAATAATGGTCAAAGAATAAAAAGACATTAGAACCGATGCTGGCATCAAAAGAAGGAGATTCCAGGATGGATTCATCGGCTAGCAAATTGTCGGAATAATGTTGGCTATCGAAAATCGCAAACTGCCCGATGATAGGAAAGTTTAAAGCGATTGCTCCGGGGTTATCAAACTTCCAGACATCTCCCGAAACCGTCGTTAAACTTAAACTGGTCCACTGCCCGGGTGGTGTTGAACCGGATGCTGATGAAAAATCTTCATTTAATATATAGGTTTGCCCATATAAAATGGATGCGAAAAGCACCAGAATGTTTGTAAAAATGAGCCTTTTGTTCATAGTCAGGTGGCGTAGGGTGAATCTTGCTAAAAATAGGAATATTTTTTTGAGCTTTTAGGGGACGAGTTAGAGAAATATTCTGATTCTCGTGTTAAATTTGAAGATATTTATAAACTATGAACTGGTTTTTTTTCATCCTTGCTATTCCCATCATTCTCATTTCCAGGGAGAATGTATTCCATCCAACATCGCATGGATTTCCCCGGCTGCTGGGCTGGCTGGGCATTACCTGGCTCTTTTCGGTTAATTACAGCTTTTGGATTGAAGAACCTTTAGCCCCTGTTCAACTTATATCCTGGCTTTTTCTGCTCTTGTCTGCCTACCTGGTCATCGCAGCGCTGATTGATTTTCGCCGGTTTGGGAAAAACAATGCACAACGAAATGATAAGCATCTTTTTGATTTTGAGAAAACATCTAATCTGATTGACCAAGGCATTTACAAATTCATCCGACATCCGATGTATGCCTCCTTGTTGGCACTTACCTGGGGAATCGCATTGAAAAATCCGGAGTTGATAGTGCTGATTGTCAGCGCATTTTGCTCCGTCATGTTTTACCTTACCGCCCGGCTCGATGAAAAAGAATGTATTCAGTTCTTTGGAGAATCTTACAAACAGTATAAAACCCGCTCCCGCATGTTTATCCCGTTTATCTTTTAAAAGGATAAAAAGGCTTTTGGTTGGCAAAAGCGAATTGCTTTCTCCCGAAATAGTAACTCAATCTTAAAATTCTGCTAATCGTGTAAAGAAACTTGTAAAAAGACTGTGCTTTTATAAGATTTTATAGTATTTTACCTCCCTGATTATTGACCCTAATCGACTTAAAAACCCACACGTATGAATGAAACTATTTAATGGTATAACTAATTTTTGCGTATGGCAACTATCGGCACAAAACAGGACAGGGAAAGGTTAAAAAGTTTAATTTGGGAGGTTTATATAAAAGATGTGTTTCCTGACAGCAAGCCGGACGATAGCTGGGATGCAAATCAGGTTAAAGTCTTAGCGGCAATTATCAATAAGCAGGTAACCCGTATTACCTTACGACCAATCTCAGATTTCTCAAAGTCCTTGAAAGGTGGGAATTATCTGCTTTCACTGCTGGTTGAATTGATTATGAATGAAATGGAGGGATTTCAACAGTTCATCGCAGAAGATGAACTCTATCAAGGTGAAAATCGCTGGCTTGCTTTTGTGAAGTATTCAACCTGGATGGAGCATGAAAAACAGATAGTCATTGATGAACCCACAGTGCCTTTGTCCACCCAACATATTCATCCTGTACTTTTTGATCCTATATTATATATTGATAAACTGAGCAGCTATAAACTTTGGATGAATGGGCTGCTTTGGATAAGCCTTTACTACCTGATTATCCTTTTATGGGCTTATTTTACGGATGTGCTAACAGGGATAGAATATCCGCTGTCTCAAAGTTATGCCGTCATTATTGGATATCCGCTGTTTGCTATAATAATGGCCTTATTTACAACATTTTATCATTATATTTCAGAATTGCTTGGCTTGATTAACCAAAATACAGGGGACTCCGTTGTTGAGCAGTTTAAATCACCCCGGATAAAAATCTTACTGGCGGTACCAGCCTTATTCATTGCCGTCTATTTACACCATACTTTTTTATCGGATGATATTCACGGCTGGTGTGAGAGTGAATCAGGGGTTTTATCCGGATTGGGGATGTATCATATGGTCTTGTATGCCTTTAATTTATGGGCCATATTCATGTTTATTTTTTACTTTTTTAATTTTCGGAGGATTGTTAACAAGTTGACTGATATGCTAATATTAAAGGCTATTCCTAAGCAGTACTATATTCAGCACCTCATTCCGGCAATTGGGAAGCTTGGCATGGTTTATAAGTTGATAATCATATTTTTTGGACTGTTTGCCATTTTATTTTTTATCGGGATTATTCAGTTTATTAAGCGGGAGGACTTACACACTTTATTCTTTTGGCAATGGGTAGAGATATTCATTTTGGTAGTATTATACATGTTTTTTGGCTTTATGTTGTATTGGCGATTCTTTCATAATAATATGCTGGATTTTATGGTTGCAGCACGGAAGATATTATTTTTGGATAAGGATATGCCTCAGAGGGAAGCATTGTGGGTTTTGGATCTTCCTAAAACTCCGGATGAGATAAATCCAAATCTTAGTAAAATGCTCAATATCATACTTTGGTTTTTGGCGATTGCCATACTCATTTTGTTGATTGCATTAGTGCTTTCATTGCGATAATCATTTTTGTATCTTTCAGATAATCAACGCATAAGTACTGTTCTTACTTTTTTCCCTTTTTTTTCACTGCCAGGGTTTCGCTCCGTAGAATGAAGCGAATACCTTTAAAATGAATTAAGATTGATTCAGCTTTACATTCAACTATCAACTAAAACTAGTATCATGAGCAAAAAAGTATTCACCTTAATGAGCCTCCTTTGGCTTGCCAGCAGTTTAATAGCCCAGGAAGCCCAGTTTGAATGGGCAGTAGGAATTGGGGGAGTAAACGATGATTATGGCCAATCTGTTGCAGTAGATGCTTCCGGAAATGTTTATACTACAGGATATTTCCAAGGTACTGTCGATTTTGACCCGGGCAGTGGATCGTATAATTTAAGTTCAAATGGTGGTGCTGATATTTTTATTTCGAAATTAGATGCTTCCGGAAATTTTGTTTGGGCAAAAAATATGGGTGGCAGCAGTTCTGACGTTGGATATTCTATAGCCATAGATGCTTCGGGAAATGTTTATACCACAGGATCTTTCCAAGGTTCTACTGATTTTGACCCGGGCAGCGGAACGCATTATTTAAGTTCGAATGGATACTATGATATTTTTATTTCGAAACTAGATGCTTCCGGAAATTTTATATGGGCAAAAAATATGGGTGGCTTCAGTTCTGACGAAGGAATTTCCATAGCCATTGATGCTTCCGGAAATGTTTATACAACAGGACATTTCAATGGTATTGTCGATTTTGACCCGGGCAGTGGGTCGTATAATTTAAGTTCGTATGGAAGCGAAGATATTTTTATTTCGAAATTAGATGCTTCCGGAAATTTTGTTTGGGCAAAAAATATGGGTGGCAGCAGTTTGGACTGGGGATATTCCATAGCCATAGATGCTTCCGAAAATGTTTATGTATCAGGAAAATTCTATGGTACTGTAGATTTTGACCCGGGCAGTGGTTCGTATAATTTAAGTTCGAATGATGAAGGCGACATTTTTATTTCGAAATTAGATGCTTCCGGAAATTTTGTTTGGGCAAAAAACATGGGTGGCAGCAGTTATGACTGGGGATATTCCATAGCCATAGATGCTTCCGGGAATGTTTATACAACAGGAATTTTCCAAGGCACTGCCGATTTTGACCCGGGCAGTGGATCGTATAATTTAAGTTCGAATGGAAGCGATGAGATTTTTATTTCTAAATTAGATGCTTCCGGAAATTTTGTTTGGGCAAAAAACATGGGTGGCAGTGATTTTGACTACGGATATTCCATAGCCATAGATGCTTCCGGAAATGTTTATACAACTGGAATTTTCGAAGGTACTGCCGATTTTGACCCGGGCAGTGGATTGTATAGTTTAAGTTCGAATGGTGATGCTGATATTTTTATTTCGAAATTAGATGCTTCCGGAAATTTTGTTTGGGCAAAAAACATGGGCGGCAGCAGTTCTGACTATGGAAATTCCATAGCCCTAGATGCTTCGGGAAATGTTTATACAACAGGTTTTTTCTATGGTACTGTCGATTTTGACCCGGACATTGGTTCGTATAGTTTAAGTTCAAATGGTAGTGCTGACATTTTTATACTAAAACTTTCACAAGCACAAGCATTGCAAGCCAATTTCACAAGTTCAGACACAACTATTGTACTTGGCGATACCTTCCAATTTACCGACCTCTCCACAGGAAACCCTACAAGCTGGCTTTGGGATTTTGGCGATGGCACAACTTCCACAACACAGAATCCAACACATGTTTATCAAAATGCCGGAATATACAGTGTTTCTCTATTGGTTTCGAACGGCAGCAGCAGCGATACATTGATAATGAATAACTACATTACAGTAATTTCAACTTTAGAATTAAGCTATCTGAAAACTGATAATCAATGTTTTGGTGAAAATAATGGTGCAATTAATTTAAGTGTTTCCGGAGGCATTCCTCCCTACACTTTCGCATGGTCAACCGGAGCTGCAACTGAAGATGCGGTTGGTTTATCGGCTGGCTTGTACAGCTTTACTGTGAGTGATGCAGGCGGAAGCACCTTAAGCGAAAGTATTGAAATTACTCAACCGGCAGAAATCAGTCAATCGGTTTCGGCCTCTGTTTGCGAAGGCGAAACTTATATCTGGCAGGGAAATACATACTCACAGGCCGGAACGTATTATGCTTCTTATCTTTCCGTTAATGGATGTGATTCAATTTTTAGCTTACATCTTTCAATTCTGCCTGTACCCATAATAAGTAGCGTTATAAGCGATGTTACAACTGTTGGCGGGAATAACGGGGGAATTGATATTAGTGTTACAGGAGGGTCACCATCGTATAATTACGTATGGAGCAACGGATTATTTGACCAGGATTTAACAGGGTTAACAGCAGGTACTTATTCAGTAACCGTTACTGATGTGAACAATTGCCAGGCGACTGAAAGTTTTAGCGTTGAAGAACCGCTAAACTGCCTTCCCGCCATTTCCCTCTCACACGATACCCTCGATTTTGGTTTAGTAGAAACCGGCTCCGGAATGGATACACTTTCTGTTTGGGTAAGCAACACAGGAAATTGTGCTTTGGCGGTTGATAGCTTGTTTGGCTTGAGTGGTCCGTTTAGCTTGCTTTATCCTGCAGGGTTTAGTGTTCCTGCCGGCGATTCGGTGCAGGTTCCTGTTTTATTAAACCAAAGCTACCAGGCTGGCAGCTATATTGATACACTAAATATTTCCAGCAATGCTACCCAAAACATTAATCTTGAATCAGGACTTGTGGCTTATTATCCTTTTAATGGAAATGCAAATGATGAAAGCGGGAATAATTTTAATGGTACACCTATGAATTCGTATTCATATGTAAGTGGTATAGATGATGGTGCAATACGAATACAGGGAACTGGATATGTTTCTAGTGATGGTGGACATGTCCTTATTCCATATCAAAGTTTTAATTCTTTACCAGAATTTTCGATATCACTTTGGGTAAAAGAAGAGGGTATGAGTCATGAACATGGTTGCGGTTACATTTTTTTCGGAGATAATAGTTCGAGTTGGATTACCATTGCCCATTTTGGTACATATCTACAATTCAGAGCAGGTGATTCCGATGTTTCTATACCTTATGAGAATTCATGGTTAAATAATTGGGTTAATTTTTCTCTTGTATATAATGATGGAATACTACAAGCATTTGAAAATAGTTTACCTGTTGGGTCTGATAGTGGAATTGTAAATTTAACTTATAATTATTCCGCATTTGGACGTACATGGTGGTACGGAGGCGGTGGAACAGGCACAAGGTTTATCGGTAGTATTGACGAAGCCCGAATCTACAACCGCGCCCTCTCCTTAGCTGAAATTCAGGCTCTTTATAATCAAAATACTGCCTTGAGCAATGTGGCGCAGGTTATTGTGAAGGCTGAGTTGCTTAATCCGCAGCAACCCGAAATTGAAGTGCAAACCACAAGTCTCGCTCAATTTGCGTATTGCGGCGAGGCAATCATTGATTCCATTCCGATTACAAATAACGGTAATGATACGCTGGAAGTAACTATCACAGAATCGCTTCCATGTTTTTTTGTTTCCAATAATGTAACAAGCATTTTACCCGGGCAAACAGTGAATTTGCAAGTAAATTTCGATGGTTCGTTTCCTTCCGGTAACTACTCGGGTAACATCGAAATCCACAGCAACGATATCAGCAATCCCTTAATTGTTTTGCCCGTTTCGTTTACAATTGCCTGTGCCAGTTGCCAGCTTTCGGCCAACAGTATTAACTTTGGGCAGGTTGTAATTAATCAAACCGGCGCTTCGCAAAATTTCGTAATCAATAACAGCGGAAATGCCGATTTAATAATTGATAGTATTGCACTCGAGCCGGGTTCGCCCTTCAGCATTCAGTATTCACCCATTATTATTCCGGCAGGTGCACCAGGTTATTCGGTTATGCTCGGGTTTAATCCTTCAAATATTGGAAGTTATTCGGGACAAGTTACAGTTTACAGCAATGGTCAAAACCTTTGTTCCCTGCAACTTTCGGGCGAAGGTGTTTCTCCTTCAGCATCGTGGACGGTTTCAGCAAACCATATCAATGTTGGCCTTGTTCCTGTAAATTCAACACAAAGCGTTGCCATTACGGTTACCAATACGGGAAACATTGATTTGCCGCTTAACTGTTTCATTCAAAGCGGTTTGGCTTTCAGTGTTTTGCCTAACGAGGATACATTGCAAACCGGAAGTTCGTTGGTTTTGAATGTAGGATTTTCTCCTTCGGCCATTCAATCCTATACCGGCTATTTGGTTTTAATCATAAACGGCAATTCGCAAACTATTTCGCTTACCGGATCTGGTTATGTTCCCAGCAATTCGCCAGTCTTAAGTTTCGATAGCAATTTGCCTTATTCAGCAACTTCGGGCGTTTCGCCAACGCAGGGACCATCGAGTACTTATTTCGAGTATCATATTGTTTACAGCGATGCGGATAACAATCCACCCATGAGCGGCTTCCCGAAACTTGGTATCAGCGCTGCAAACGATGGCAGTTTTGCTCAGCCCGGCGATTATTTGATTACCTTGATGGAAAGCGATCCTGCCGATGTGAATTACAGCGATGGAAAACTTTATCAGTTTACAACTCAATTAAATATAGGTCAGTATTTCTATCAGTTTATGGCCAGTGATAATCTTGGAAACCCCGCCACCGGACAAGGAATTTCGTTCACTTCCAATCCGATGGTTAGCAATGATTTATTAGATGTTTCGATATTTGCCAACGACATTAATTTCTCCATTGCTTCGCCTGTAATTGGCGATCAGGTAACTATTTCGGCAACAATTCACAACAATTCCGATTATCCGGCTCAGAATGTAAATGTGTATTTTTATGTTAAGGATACATTGGCTGATACCCGCGTGATTCCTGTGTTGCAGGCAAATAGCCAGACCACTGTTTCGATTCAGAAAATCTTCACTTGCTGGGATTTCTATCCGGTAAAAGTGGTAATTCAAGCTTTGCCGGGCGAAGCAGATTTGCTCGACAATTCTGCCATCAGGCCAATAATTGTTGGAAATGTAATTTTACCCGGAAGCATTGCTGTGAGCGGAACAGGCATCAGTCCTTCAACGGTTTATCCCGGTAATACACTCAACTTTTATGGTCATGTTCAATACAATGACGTTCCCGGAAATCCAAGTGTTGAGGGAGCAGCCGTAACAATGACCATTCAGCAAACCGGCGAAGTTTTTACATCCTATACCAATTCCGGCGGTAACTTTAGCGTATATTTTCCAGCTCCTTATAACTTGGGGAATTATTCGGTTTCGGCTACGATTACCGATTACACTTTGTCGGCAAATACTCCGGTTCATACCTTCGCCGTAATTCCTGTTCCTTTTACAGGAGGAAATTCAACCAGCAATCCTTTGCTTCCCGATTTGCGAATTCAAAACAACTGGCTAACTATTCAGAATAATTGTTTGATAACGAATGAGGTATTAAATCTTCAAACCTTTATCATGAATTCGGGCGACACTGCTACAAGTGGTTTTCTTGTAACTATTTATTTGGATGGCGATTCTGTAACTTCGAAAATGCAGTATCCTTTAAATCCAAGCCAGGGAAGATTAGATACGTTTAACATTTTACTTAGCTCACCAGGGACTCATACCATTTCTGTGTTTGTTGATGCTTTGAATCTTGTCAGCGAATCTATTGAACATAATAATATGGCCAATAAAATGCTGGTTGTGTATGATGCACTTCCTGATTTGATTCCTTTAGATATCTCCTTTAGTGATAATTCTCCTGGGATTGGTCAACCTGTCCAGCTCTCTTGTTTGATTAAAAATCAGTCCTGTCTTCCGGCAAATTCTACGGATGCTCTTTTGATGGATATGACTACAGGACTCGTCCTGGACAACATTCAAATTCCTTCACTTGCGGGGTCTGAAGAATATCAAATAAATGTCCCGAATGTTATATTTTCATCTTCAGGCTATCATTTGATTAAATTAGAATTGGACCCTAATCATCAAGTCTCCGAACTATCAGAAACCAATAACAGCTATACTGAGTATGTTTTAATCGATGTTTCATCCTCTGAATTGTGGGCTACTAATCTGAGATTAAACTCAAATCAATCTATATCAACTACTTCCATTTCTTTTAAAGTAGATATTCATAACACAGGGACAATGCCCGCTGACAGTTTTTATGTTTGCTTTTATGCAGGCAATAACAGAATTGGAGATTCAATCCTAATTGAAAGTTTAAGTCCGGATTCAGTTATTTCGCTTATTTCAGATGAGATTCTAAAGGATGATTGCCCTCAGGATATCTCCGTTATTGCCGATGTTTATGAAACTATTTTGGAACAGAATGAATACAATAATCGGGTATCCAGAATGTTTGGCTATGATGTAAGCCTGGTTAATTTTTATCCGGGAAATAGTGTGCAGAATCCTATTCAGGTTCTGGCCGGTTCTTATCAGAGTTTATCAGCCTATGTGAAAAATACCGGGAATTATGAGATGTTTGATGTTTCATACAGTATCATTTTGGATGGCGGCTTATTAGTTACCGGCGAAATCCCCTATCTAGGTCAAAACAGTCAGGCTTTGACGGAGCTTTGGACTTCTTTTCCATCCGCAGGAGACTATGTGTATTATATTTTTGCGGATAGTTTATGGGATGACACAATTCCCTATTGCGAACTGAATGAGGGAAACAATTTACTTTCCATTTACGTGCATGTGTATGAAAATCAACCTGATTTAGTCGTTCGTTCGGAATATATTTCACCTTCAGTAATTAATCCGGATGTAAGTGACTCTGTTTGGGTAAATGTTACAGTGAAAAATGAAGGATTGTCTTCCGCCGGCCAATTCTGGCTCACTCTGAAAGGAAATGATACCTTGCTTGGAGATACGCTTTGGGTGAATAGTCTTAACCCCGGAAATGATATTACCTTGCCTTGCCTTACCCCATTTATTCCTTCAACGAATGGGATAAGCGTCCTGGAACTCATTGCGAATGGAAATCACATGGTGGAGGAATCAAATTACGCGAACAATGCTGCTACTCGCTCTTTAATCGTCGGTGCAGCACCGGACTTTAGCTTCGACAGTCTTGAATGTGTTACTTTAACTTCAATGGGTGCTAATTTGCTTATTCGGGCTAATCTTATAAACCAGGGAAATGAAGCAGGGCTTGCCCAAGTCAATTTCTATCGCATTCAAATGGACGATACTATTCAGATTGCTCCTCCCCAGTTTGTTTTCCTCGGGGCAAATTCTTCCGGATATTCGCAAATTACCTGGCAGAATAGTCAACTATATTCGCTCTTCTTCATTGAAATAGGTAATGTTCAACCGCTTGAAAGTGATATCTTCAATAACACCTGTTTTATTGAATATGGAGAACCTTATGCTCCTCTCGTTTCATCTGTCTCAATTTCTCATTCTTTTGTTTGTCCTGAAGAATCCGTCACTGTTTTTTCTTATCCTCAAAATGGTATGGGGAATTATGGCTTTAAATGGTTCAAAAATGGGATTCTTCTTAGCCAGCAATCACAGAATATTTCACTGGAATTGACAGAGGATGCCACAATCACTGTGGAAATCTCAGATGATTCCGTTACTCATGTCCATTCTGTAGAAGTTATTGTGTATGAAACGCTTGAAGTCTCTGCCTTGATACAAGATGTGAGTTGTTTCAACGCCACAGATGGTTCTATTATCCCTGAAATTACCGGTGATACTACTTCAATTTCCTGGGATTGGTCCAATCAAGTCTCAAGTCTCTCAAATCAACAATTAGGGGCAGGCATCTATTCCTTAAGTGTGATGGATGCCAATGGATGTAGTTCTGCGTACGATTGGACTATTTATCAACCAGATGTTTTAGAGTTAATTACTTCTATCTCTCACATGACGCAGACGGAATCAAATGACGGCGAAATCCTGATTTCAACGGTTGGGGGAAGTTCACCATACTTCTATAACTGGAGCAATGGGATGGATTCGGCTGGAATTGACAGTCTATCTGCAGGGTATTATACCGTTACTGTGACCGATATCAATCAGTGTTCGCTGGAAGAATCCTTTGAAGTGCTAACAGTGGCTTCTCAAAATATCCAGTTAAACCAGGACTGGAATTTGATATCAAGTTATATTATTCCGGGCAATCCGGCTATAAATCAAGTACTTGCATCCATTTCTAATACGGTTTTACTAGTCAAAAATGGACAGGGTCTCATTTATTGGCCTCAGTATTCCGTGAATCAAATTGGTAATCTGATATTAGGTCAGGCCTATCAAATTAAGGTCACTCAAAATGAGTTACTGTCCATTCACGGATGGATGTGTAATCCTGATTTAAATCCTATCACCATAAATCAGTCATGGAATTTACTCGGTTATCTGAGAAATAGTCCTGCACCAATAACGCATGTTTTCGACGCCTATTCCAGTATGATTAGTCTAGCGAAAAATGGGCTGGGTCAAGTGTATTGGCCGGCATATGGAGTAAATCTTATTGGTGATATGTTGCCTGGAAATGGATATCAACTTAAAGCAAATTCAGTATTTTCCTTTACATATCCTGCTAACTCAATTCTATTTTCTAAAACCAGGGTCGAGCTCCTTCAAACTAAGCATTTCTCATCTCCGAAAAATACAGGCAATAATATGACTCTTGGGATTATCAATTCGGGATGGGCTAAAAAGGGAGATGAAATAGGAGTTTTTGATAGTGCCGGACTTCTTGTTGGTTCTTCAGTTGTTAATGGCTCATTGATTGTTCTCACTATTTGGGGTGATGACGAATTAAGCGTTGAAAAGGATGGTTTATTTGAAAATGAACCCTACAACCTGTTCTATAAGAGCGAATATGCGGAGGATAGTTTGAAGATTTTTATCAGTGAATGGGAGTTTGGAAATGAAAATTATCTCATAGACGGTATTAGTATGGGTAAATCAATTCAATTCCACCAAGACTCGATGGAACCTATCCAGTTCTTTGCTTATCCAAATCCCTTTAACGATAAAAGTACGCTTGTCTTTACACTGCCTGAAAATCAGTTTGTCGAAATTGAACTAGTTAATCTTCTGGGAGAGAAGATAAAAACGGTTGTTTCTCAGGATTTTAGATCAGGAAATTATGAAGTAGAAGTTGATGCAACAGGGTTGGCTTCAGGAACTTATTTTGCCATATTGAGGTCGGGGAATTATATTGTGCCGTGTCAATTATTTATTAATTGATAAATGAATTATGAAACCCGGAGGAATCTCCGGGTTTTTTTCTCCCGCTCCCACATGTTTATCCCGTTTATCTTTTAAAAGGATAAAAAGGAGGGCTTAGGGTTGAGTGATGAATGGCATTTTCATTACTTTTACTCCCCTTAAATCGTATTCTTTTTTAAACTTAAACTATGCGTTACTTCTTGCTTTCTTTTTTAATGATGATGGCTCTTCAGGGGCTGACTCAAATCAAAGCTATCACTGAAACCGGTGATGAAGTTCTCCTGAATATGGACGGTACCTGGGTATATCTGGTGGCTCCGGAAGAATCTGAAATCACGATTAATGATAAAAAGTTTAAAAAGCCGGAGGATGCCGGATTTCTGGTTAAAAGCAAGATAACGAATTGCGCAGTGTGGATTAATCCGAAGGAATGGACCTTTAACAAAGGTGGCAGCAACGAAGATGCAGAGTACTACTTTGAGAAAAAAGACCGTGATTTGTATGCGATGCTCATTCCTGAGCGCTCCCAAATCCCCCTGGAAACTATGAAAATGGTTGCTTTCGAAAATGCTAAATCGGCCGCTCCGGATATCCGTATTGAAAAAGAGGAATATCGATTTGTAAATGATTTGAAAATTTTGATGCTTCAAATGTCGGGAACTATTCAGGGAATACGTTTTACCTATTATTCCTATTATTATTCGGATGAATCCGGTACCAATCAGTTAATTACCTACACTTCGGAGAATCTTTTTAAAACCTATAAAAGTGAGATGGAAGATTTTCTGAATGGCTTCGTGATTCAATAATCAATCAGCCGAATCGATTGCTTCGCCCCATAAAGCCGGGTCATTGCTATTTTCAATGCCGGTGATACGCACCAGTTGCCAGCTATTCTTCGGGAATCGACCTTTCAGCTTAACCGGAATCAAATGCTCCCCAGTCCCCATTGAGAGTTGCGGACCTTCTTTTTCAATAATCAATCTTTGCGTCTTGCCAATTAAACTACTGCGAAACTGACGCTTATTGGCTTCGGCCAGGAGCCGTACCTGCTCGCTGCGGGAAGTCTTTACTTTTTCAGGGACTTGTTCGTCCATGCGGGCAGCGCGTGTGCCGTCCCGAATGCTGAATTTAAAGGTGTGCACATGACTAAAACGGGCTTCCTGCACAAAATCCAGGGTTTCCTGAAAATCCTCGTCACTTTCGCCGGGAAATCCAACAATGATATCTGTCGTCAGATTTACATCCGCACGACGTTGACGAATGGCATCAACCATCTCCTTAAAGCCACGGGCTGTGTACATCCTTCGCATTTTAAGCAAGGTCTTTTCCGAGCCGGCTTGCAGACAAATATGAAGCTGGGGCGCTAGTTTGGGATGATTAAGCAGAGAAAATAATTTCTCGCCGAAGCCTTCCGGTTCAATCGACGAAATACGAATCCGGAAATCACCCGGCAATGCAAGCATCTGTTCAACCAAATCTTCAAATTTCGTTGATTCGTATTCGTATCTTCCAATATTAACCCCTGTAATAACCAGCTCTTTATAACCAAGTTGGATAAGCTCCCTGGCATTTTGCAGAATGTCGGCAACCGGCCGGCTGATTGCCCTGCCCCGTACAAACGGAATGATGCAAAACGTGCAGAAATTATTACAGCCATCCTGAATTTTAATCAAACTGCGGGTATGCGAGGTTTCTTCTCCCAGGGGGAAATTGAAAACGTTCTTCTCAAGTAGCTCAGGATCAATTAATTCTCCTTTGAAATGACTGTCGATAATGTTGTAAATCGATGATTTGCGCTCATTGTCAACCAGATAACTGATTCGCGGATTTTTCCCTAAACTATCCTTCTTATTATTGACCATGCATCCGGTAACTACCATCAGCGCCTGATCATGCTGCTTGCTGGCCTGATTGATTGTATTTCGTGATTTTTGATCGGATGAATTTGTAACGGTACAAGTGTTAACTACATATACATCAGCCTCTTCCGAATAATCCACGATTTGGTAGCCTCCCTGATTAAATTGGGAGATAAGCGTATCGGTTTCGTATTGATTGAGGCGACAGCCCAGTGTTTTAAATGCAATCTTCTTCATGCTCACAAGGGTTGGCTTAACTCACCGGCCAGGCTAAATTCAAGCGCAGTAGTGATGGTTATCGGTACAATTTGCCCGATAAGACTTTTATCGGTATGTAAAATCCGTACGTTGATGCGGCCTTCGTTGTAGCCCATCAGATATCCGGTCTTCTTTTCAACTCCGGTAATAAGCACCGGAATGCTTTTTCCAAGCAGGTTTTTATTCCAAATTGATGAAGACGCACCAAAAATATCGGAAAGGTAATGCAAACGCTCTTTCTTAACCTGCATCGGCACGTCATCGTCCCAGCGCGAGGAGCGGGCTCCAGGACGAGGTGAATACACAGCTACGTAAGCCATATTGTAAGCAAATTCCCGCATCGCTTCGGCAGTATGTTGGAACTGCTCGTCGCTTTCGCTGGTGAAACCAACGATAATATCGGTAAACAAAGTGGCCGTTGGAAGTTTTTCGCGGATATACTGCACAATGCTGCGGTATTTTTCCATCGAATGATTCCGGTTCATCTTGATAAGCAAGCGGTCGTCGCCGGATTGAAGGGGCAAATGAATCTGCTTGGCCAAACAATCATAACGGGCAATCACATCAATCACATCCTGATTCATATCACGCGGATGTGGAGAGGTGAAATACACCCAAAATTGCTTCCCGGTTGAATTCCCATATTGACCTATTTCGTCCAAAAGTTGAGCAAAACTTAACTCATCCCCTTTTTTATCAAGACCATACGAATTAACATTCTGACCGAGCAGTGTAATTGATTTATAGCCTTTATCAACTAAATTCTTTACTTCATCGAGGATTTCGTGAGATGGGCGGGATACTTCGCGGCCGCGGGTATAGGGAACTGCACAAAAGGAGCAAAATTTATCACATCCATTTTGAATGGGGATAAAAGCCTCAAATTCAGAGCTATACTCGGGTTGAATATCCCAGAAATTCTGAATGTTGGCGGCTTCATGATTGATGGAAAGCTGGATATCTTTGGCACTTAGCTTCTTCTTTTGCTGAAGTAAATTGGTAAGATTCAGCGAGTTGACAGCATGGGCCGGATTCGAAGCCAGGGGAGCCGTTTCAGGACTTGTATCTTGTCGCCGCATTAATCCGGCTGGCGTAACAACTCCGTATTGAACCAGCATATCCGGAAATTGCAGGAGCTCATCCATCGTAAAGATTAAATCAAAACTCTTCATGAACGATTCCCGGTCTTTGGGTAATACGCATCCGGAGATGAACGTAATCAGGCTCTCACGGTCTTTGCGTTTATTCCATTTCAGGATTTTGCTATATACTTTATCGATTGATTTTTGACGTACTGAACAAGCCAGAATCCCAAGTAAATTGGCATCTTCCTCTGAATCCGTTGGGACAAATCCCATCCCTTCAACGACGGTTTTAACCCTTTCGCTGTCGGATTTATTCATCTGGCATCCCAATGTAATTAAATGATATTTCATCACGCCAATTATTAATGGTTTACATTCAACAATCCACCT
>JAIPAR010000015.1 GCA_021739985.1 Bacteroidales bacterium
GCTCGATGACGCCGATGTGAACCAAGCCTCTGGCGCCCCCACTTCCTAAAACTAATTGTACTTTTTTCATAGATAAATTTACATGGATTGTTTTTTAGGAGATGATAAGGGTGAAATTTTTACAGGTTTGATATCAATGCCTGCAACTTTAACTCGGCAAGTTTTTGTTCCATTTTAAGATTTAAGTATCGGGCGCTGGATTCGATAAATTCCAGTTGTGCCTGATGGACTTCAAGGGCAGTAGCTTGTCCCTGAGCCAATTGCAAATTACTTATTTTCAGATACTCAATAGCCAATTCAAAATTGATAGTTTCCAGTTCCAATGCTTGCCGGGCGCTTTCGAATGCCTGAAAGGCCGATTCAGCCTGAATTTGAACGTCAAGCCGGGTCTTTTCGTATTGAATTTGCTCATTTTGCTGATTAACTTGAGCAGCAAAGCTGGCACGTCTCAAAGAGCCGGCTGAGTAAATGGGCATTGTAAAACCCAGTCCAATCTCCGGACCGATACTGCGACTCGATAGAATTGTCCCTTCGGATTGATTATAGGCCGTCAGTGAATATCCGGCGGAAAGATTGAGCACCGGTAAATAGCTTCGCTTGATGGAATTAAGTTGAAATCCTGCAATTTGTCGTTGCTTTTCAATGCTTAGCAAGTTTAGGTTTTGGGCATTAAGTTTGGCTTGATAAGAAGCTCTGTCGGTGAGGTTCGGTTCCACAATGCTGTCGATCGTTTCAAAATCAAGATCTGTTGACATTCCCACCTTTTGAAGCAGCAGCAACTTGGTTTCGTAGCGTTGTTGGACTTGGGTGATGCGGCTGGCTTTGGCAATATTCAAATCGATTTGAGCCTGAATAAACTCGGTTTTAGAACTGTTGCCACTTTTGAAAGAAGCTTCTGCAATGCGCAGCCGGGTTTGGTTATAGCTGATTAATGTATCAATGCTGCGAAGCTGTTCCTTCATCATTACCAGCGAATAATAAAGTTGAAGCACTTCAAAATGGGTTTGAATGATTTGTTGTTGAAGCTCCAGCTCACTGAGTTCCTGATAGGCTTCCAGTGTTTTTTTTCGGATAAACATTTTTCCTCCATCGAAGAGCGTCCAGTTAAGAGCAACGGCTGCGCTTAGCTGGTTATTAACCAGATTTTCATAATTGATGGAGCTTCCGCCGGTTCCTTCCTGCCTCACTTGACTAAGCGAACTGCCTGTTTGCCCTGAAAGAGCTATTTCAGGCAAAAAGCCGGCATTCTCGTACGAATTATTGACGCTATCGATGCGTAATTGATTGTTGCTGAGTTGAATGTCGAAATTATGCTGAAGGGCCAAAGCCACTACATCATCGGGTAGAAGCACCAGTTGTGCTTGCAAAGCTGTTGAAAGCGTCAGCATCCATATCCCGATGAAATATCGTATTTTCTTATGATTAGTCATCCTTTTGCCAAATTATCGCTCATGCGTTTTTTATCTTATTAAATCGATGTCTCCATCGCTGGTTGATTCGGTGACTGGGTTTTTTCTTTGGTCATCAATACATAAATCATAGGGATGACGTAGAGTGTAAGCACCAGGGAAAATACAAGGCCTCCAACCACTACAATTCCTAAGGAGGAACGGCTTTGAGCACTTGCTCCTAAAGCCAAAGCAATGGGCAGGGCGCCAAAAATCGTTGCCAGGCTGGTCATTAAAATAGGTCTGAACCGTGCCGCTGCCGACTCAAAAGCTGCTTTGCGCTTATCCATCCCCGCCGCCATCTTCTGATTGGCAAATTCAACAATCAAAATCCCGTTTTTGGTCACAATCCCAATTAATAACAACATGCCAATTTCGGAGAAAATATTCAGTGTTTGACCGAAAATCCATAAGGTAGCCAGGGCGCCGGCAATGGCCATCGGCACTGTCAACATGATAATCAAGGGGTCAATAAAACTTTCAAATTGTGCAGCCAGCACCAGGAAGACCAGCAATAATGCCAAAATCAACGCAAAAGAAATATTCGATTTACTTTCGGCGAAATCTCTGGAAGGACCGGATAGGGCGGTCTCAAAAGAACTATCCAGTAATTTTTCTCCAATTCGTTGCATTTCATTAATTCCATCACCCAAGGTATAACCGGGAGCGACATTCGCGGAAAAAGTGGTTGATTTATAGCGATTGTAATGATACAAAGTTGGAGGATTTGCAGATTCGCTCATGGTCACCAGGTTATCAAGCTGGATTAGTTTTCCGGAGGATGATTTTACATACAGCGAAGAGATATCCATCGGGTCGTTTCGGTTTTCACGGTCAAGTTGCCCGATGATGTAGTATTGCTTGTTATTTCGGAGGTAATAGCCATAACGTTTACCGCTAAATGCCAAATCAAGGGCATCGGAAATATCTTTTTCGCTTACTCCCAAACTGCTGGCTTTCAATCGATCCACATCGATATTGATTTCGGGCTTATTAAATTTTAAATTGATATCGACATTGCTAAAGACCTCTGAGTTTTGTGCTTCTTCCATAAATTGGGGAATCACACGTTTCAGTTTTTCAAAATCGAGATTCTGAAGCACGTATTGGACAGGAAGACCTCTTGAAAAGGAGGTAGTGATGGTAGGCTCTGTGCTGGCAATTACCCTTGCTTCCGGAATCGTTTTATAAAAAGTGGATAATTTATTATACACGTCTGTTTGAGTAATTTCGCGCTGATCGGGATATTTCAGGAAGGTCATTACGAAGCCACTGTTCGCCGATGAGCTTCCAAAACCGCCGGTCCGGGCCATTACATATCTTGCATCCGGAATTGAATCCATGCTGAACTGAGCAATTTTATCAATGACTTTCTTCGAATACGAATATTCGGTGCCTTCGGGTAAAGTGATGAAGGTTCGAACCAGGCTCTGATCTTCATCCGGGGCGAGCTCGGATTTAAGATTTTTGAAGGCTACAACGATTATAATGATACAAACCATTAAAATAGAGTAAGCATACCATTTTTGTTTCATAAAGCCGTCCAGTGAATTGCGGTATTTCGTATCCAACCAGACATAAAAAGGTTCGGTTCGTTCATAAAATTGACCATGACGGGCAGAACCTCCCAAAAATACATTTAGTACAGGTGTCAGCGTTAAAGAAACGATGGCCGAAATAATAATTGCGCTACTCACCACGATTCCAAATTCCCGGAATAATCGACCTGTAAAACCCTCCAGGAAAATGACCGGAATAAAAACGATAGCCAGGGTTAGGGAGGTAGAGATGACAGCAAAGAAAATTTCCCGGGTTCCTTCCCGCGCAGCTTGCCATTTATCCATCCCTTTTTCGAGGCGTTTAAAGATGTTTTCTGTTACAACAATTCCATCATCAACCACCAGGCCGGTCGCCAGCACAATTCCCAGCAGAGTGAGGATATTTACCGAGAATCCAAAAATATACATCACAAAGAAAGTCCCGATTAGCGAAACCGGAATATCAATTAAGGGGCGAATAGCAATAATCCAGCGTCGGAAAAAGAGATAAATAATAATGATTACCAAGGATATAGCAATCAGTAAAGTCTCGATGACATCGTGAATGGATTGTCGGACAAAAATGGATTTATCTCTACCGACAAAAAGGTTAGTACCAGCCGGCGCATTAGCATTAAGATATTCCAAGCGTTTGTAAAATTCATCTGCAATTTCAATGGTATTGGCTCCAGGCATTGGGACAACAGCCATAACGCAACCATTCACGCCATTGACGGTAGCTTCAGACTCTTCGTTTTGAGGGCCTAAAACTGCTTCACCGATATCGCTCATACGAATGATTTTGGTATCGGTTTGTTTGATAATCAAGCTATTAAACTCTTCCTCAGTTGTGAGACGACCATTCGTTTTGATAATTAATTCAGTTTCTCCGCCCCGGATTTTACCTCCGGGTTTTTCAATGTTTTCGCGAATGAGTGCAGCACTTACATCAGCCGGAGTAATCCCGTATGATGCCATTTTTTGAGCATCAAACCACAAACGCATAGCCGGCTTTTGTTGCCCATAAATCATGACCGTACTCACACCGGGTATGGTTTGCAGTTTTTCCTGCAAAATATTTTCGGCATAATCGCTTAGCTCGAGCGCATTCATTTTGCTGCTTTCGGCAACCAGCATGATGATGGGTTCGCTGTTGGCGTCAGCTTTGGTGACGGTGGGAGGAGCATCAATATCTTGTGGAAGATTACGCTGGGCTTGTGACACCTTGTCACGAACATCGTTGGCGGCTTTTTCTAAATCGGCACCTAGATCAAATTCAACCGTAATACTGCTTGAACCCACGGAAGACTGACTGGTAATGGATTTAACCCCTTCGATTCCGTTGATCGATTTTTCCAGAGGCTCTGTAATTTGGGATTCGATAATTTCAGCATTGGCGCCAGTGTAGCTTGTTTGAACGGTAATGTTGGGAGGATCAATAGCCGGGTAAAGTCTGATTCCCAGAAAATTGTACCCCACTACGCCCATCAGGATAATGATGATACTTAAAACGATAGACCCGACCGGCCGTTTGAGTGCGAAGTCCGATATCATTCTTGTACAGGGTTTTGACCGGATGAATATTTCAACTCAGCACCTTCTTTTAGCATCATAAGTCCGGAAGTGATTACGGTATCACCGATTTGCAGTCCCTGAATAATCTCAACGGTGGAAGTCTGACGAGAATCGCTTATAACTTCCTGAAAATGAGCTTTTCCGGAGCGGGCGACCAGTACTCTTTTATTTTTTTGACCGGGGATGATAGCGCGGGAGGGAATCAGAATAGCCTCCGGATTTTCGCTCAAGACCAGATTTACTTTAGCGAAAGCTCCGGGAACAATGTCTGGATCGGAACTGGTAATCAAGGCTCTCACTTTTAAGCTACGGGTAGCTTCATCAATACCTTGTTCAGTTGCAATCACGCTGGCCTGATATATGCTGTCTCGTTCGTTCATGGTAAATTTTACGAGCATGTCTTTTTTAATCCAGGCACTGTATTTCTCCGGGACATAAAAATCGAGTTTCAGTTTTTGATTGGTACGAATAGTAGCTAAGACCGTAGAAGTATTGATTTCGGTTCCGAGGCTCACGTTTCGAAGACCGATATATCCATCAAACGGAGCCCGAATTTCTGTTTTGCGGATTTTTACTTTTTGAACAGCGATTTCAGATTTTAGCACTTCAATGGCCAGTCCATTTTCCATAAATTCGTTTTCACCGATACCATTCACTTTCAACAGTTCTTCCTGGCGCTTATAAAGTAATTCCTTGATTTTTAGTTGATTTTCGAGGTTTTTGAGGGTAGCAGTAAGATCATCATCAAATAATTTTACCAACAAAGTCCCTTGTTTTACAAATTCACCTTCGGGAAGATGAAGCAAAGTAATACGGCCGGCTACTTCATTTTTCAGTTCAACTTCATCAAAAGCCATGACGGAGCCGGAGACCGTAATTTCGTTGCTTAAGTTTTGATAAGAAACTATATGATAATCAACCAGCAGCGGTTTTCGGGCTGTTTGAGTGCCGGGAGCATCTTTCCCTTGACGAATAAAGACAGTCCAACCCAGAAGGATAATTCCCAGACTGACCACGATATAAATGAGTGCTTTCTTCATAAGATTGTTTATGCAGGTGATTATCGCTTGTGCTTTCACCTGATTGGCAAATTTAATGATTTACGCAGTCGGATAACAGCAATAAAAATGCACTTTGGGTTTTTTAAGCATGTTTAAGAGATAAAAGTATCTTTTTATCGAAGAGGAGATTAGTTGGGGATAAGCTGAAAGGGTTGGAGTTGTTTTTATAAAAGCATGTTTAGAGGACAAAAGGGTCTTTTTATCAGGGAGGGGATTAGTTGGGGATAAGCTGAAAGGGTTTTTAATTCTGTTTAGAGGACAAAAGGGTCTTTTTGTCAAGGAGGGATTGTTTGGGTGAGATGGAGATTCTTTGGGAATGATGGTTACAGGGTTGGAAAAGTTTTGCTATTTTAACTGCCTGATTAGCTTGTATGGGATACATCTGGTCGGCGATTTAGGGGATAGGCTGAAAGTGAATGAATTAAAATGCTGGCTTGGTGCTAAAGTTTGGCGATTTTGTAACCTGAAAGGAAATATTGAAATCGCCGGCTTACAAATAAGAATGTCAATTTTCATGAGTAAAAAGATGAAAAAATTAGTTGTTTTGAGTGGCGCCGGAGTCTCGGCTGAAAGTGGAATCTCAACTTTTCGGGATGCAGGAGGATTATGGGAAAAGTATGATATCATGGAAGTTGCTTCCTACGATGCCTGGCTTAACAATCAAGCCCTGGTACTGGAGTTTTATAACCAACGCCGCAAACAATTGTACGAAGTTGAGCCGAATGCCGCGCATTTGGCTTTGGCCGATTTGGAGAAAGACTTTGAAGTTCAAATTGTCACACAAAATGTGGATGATTTGCATGAGCGAGCCGGCAGCACCAAGGTGCTTCACCTCCATGGTGAATTAAAAAAAGTGCGTTCCACGATAGATTCTTCACTGGTTTATACGTTGGATGGCTGGGAGCTGAAAAAAGGCGATACCTGTGAAAAAGGAAGCCAGCTGCGTCCTCATATTGTCTGGTTTGGCGAAGCAGTCCCGGCGATTCAGGAAGCAATTCCACTCTTTGAGCAAGCCGATATTTGCCTGGTGATTGGAACTTCGCTTAATGTGTATCCTGCCGCCGGCCTCATTCAATACATCCCTCGTAATTGCGCACTATTCCTCATCGACCCGAATGATTTACCACCGGTTTATCATCCCAAAACCGTGCATATCAGGGAAAAAGCCGGAAAAGGAATGCTCTCTTTTACGCAGCAGCTTCGCTCAGGAAAGGAGGAACGACCTACGGTCTAGAGGAAAGAGGAAGGAGGAAATACAAGCTAGCCTCGAACGCCCAAATTCGTGAATTCGCGACTAAAATTAGAGGAAAGAGAAAATACAAGCTAGCCTCGAACGCCTAAATTCGTGAATTTGTGGCTAAATTTAGAGGAAAGAGAAAATGCAAGCTAGCCTCGAACGCACAAATTCGTGAATTCGTGGCTAAAATTAGAGGAAAGAGAAAATGCAAACTAGCCTCGAATGCCCAAATTCGTGAATTCGTGGCTAAAATTAGAGGAAAGAGAAAATGCAAACTAGCCTCGAATGCCCAAATTCGTGAATCCGTGGCTAAAATTAGAGGAAAGAGAAAATACAAGCTAGCCTCGAATGCCCAAATTGGTGAATTCGTGGCTAAAATTAGAGGAAAGAGAAAATACAAGCTAGCCTCGAACGCCCAAATTCGTGAATTCGTGGCTTAATTTAGAGGAAAGAGAAAATACAAGCTAGCCTCGAACGCCCAAATTCGTGAATCCGTGGCTAAAATTAGAGGAAAGAGAAAATGCAAGCTAGCCTCGAACTCCTAAATTCGTGAATTCGTGGCTGAATTTAGAGGAAAGAGAAAATAGAAGCTAGCCTCGAACGCCCAAATTCGTGAATTCGTGGCTTAAATTTAGAGGAAAGAGAAAATACAAACTAGCCTCGAACGCCTAAATTCGTGAATTCGTGGCTAAATTTAGAGGAAAGAGAAAATGCAAGCTAGCCTCGAACGCCTAAATTCGTGAATTCGTGGCTAAAATTAGAGGAAAGAGAAAATGCAAGCTAGCCTCGAACGCCCAAATTCGTGAATTCGTGGCAAAATTAAAGGAAAGAGAAAATACAAACTATCCTCGAACGCCCAAATTCGTGAATCCGTGGCTAAAATTAAAGGAGAGCGGAAATACAAGCTAGCCTCGAACGCCTAAATTCGTGAATCCGTGGCTAAAATTAGAGGAAAGAGAAAATACAAGCTAGCCTCGATCGCACAAATTCGTGAATTCGTGGCTGAAATTAGAGGAAAGAGAAAATACAAGCTAGCCTCGAACGCCCAAATTCGTGAATTCGTGGCTAAATTTAGAGGAAAGAGAAAATACAAGCTAGCCTCGAACGCCCAAATTCGTGAATTCGTGGCTAAATTTAGAGGAAAGAGAAAATACAAGCTAGCCTCGAACGCCCAAATTGGTGAATCCGTGGCTGAAATTGAGGAAAGAAAAAATGCAAACTATCCTCGAACGCCTAAATTCGTGAATTCGTGGCTAAAATTAGAGGAAAGAGAAAATGCAATCTATCCTCGAACGCCCAAATTCGTGAATTCGTGGATTAATTTAGAGGAAAGAGAAACGTTAAACGAATCAACAATATAATAATGGATAGACGAAATTTTTTGAAAGCTACAAGTCTTTTAGGTGCCGGGGCCCTGATACTTCCCGATTCCTGGGCTATATTTCAACCTACTGAAATGAAAAAAGTGCGCCTCGGATTTATTGCTGTTGGTATGCGTGGACAAACCCATGTGGAAGAGATGCTTAAACGTAAAGACGTGGAAATCATCGCTTTTGCAGATCCGGAGCCCAGAATGATGGCGATGGCTCAACAATTGTTAAAGGATAAGGGATGGCCGGCTGCAGCTGAGTATGGTAACGGCGATTTCGATTACCGCAACCTGCTGCAGCGCGAAGATATCGACGCGGTATTTATTTCATCTCCCTGGGAATGGCACATGATTCAAGGGACAGAAGCGATGAAGGCAGGGAAAATTGTAGGCATGGAAGTATGTGGAGGAATCAGTCTGAATGAATCCTGGGAATATGTCAAAACCTGGGAGCAAACCAAAGTTCCATTGATGACTCTCGAGAATGTGTGCTATCGCCGCGATGTGATGGCGGTGCTTCATATGATCCATAAAAACATGTTTGGCGAACTGATTCATGCTCAGGGCGGCTACGAACATGACCTTCGGGGCGTTCTGTTTAATGATGGCGAAAGTGCATACAATTCCGGTGTCGAATTTGGGGAGAAAGGTTTTAGTGAAGCGAGGTGGCGTACCAATCATTACGTGAAACGAAATGGTGAGTTGTATCCAACGCATGGACTGGGCCCTATTGCTACGATGCTGAATATCAATCGGGGCAACCGCATGGTTCAGCTTAGCTCGTATGCATCCAAAGCAAAAGGGCTGCATAACTATATTGTTGAGCATCCCAAAGGGGGCGCTACTCACCCGAATGCAGCCATCGAATTTAAACAAGGCGATATTGTGACTACTCAAATTCAATGTGCGAATGGAGAAACCATGCTCCTTACTCACGATACCAGTCTGCAACGCCCCTATAACCTGGGATTCAGGGTGCAGGGAACGGAGGGAATCTGGCAGGATTTCGGCTGGGGTGATTTTGATCAGGGATTTATCTATTTCGAAAAAGAAATGAAGCACAGTCATCGATGGGAAAACACGAAAGCATGGTTCGAGCGATTTGATCATCCTTTATGGAAAAGATATGCTACTGATGCTGAAAACAGCGGGCATGGTGGCATGGATTTCTTTGTAGATAATGCCTTTATTGAGTGTATTAAACAAAACAAGGAGTTCCCACTCGATGTGTATGATTTGGCTTCCTGGTATGCAATCACTCCGTTGAGCGAACGATCGATTGCAGAAGGCGGTACACCGCAGGAAATCCCGGACTTTACCCGCGGAGCCTGGAAAGATCGTAAGCCGGTTTTTGGTTTTGATGATTGGATCTGATGCCTATGGAATCCATTGCTAATCAGCTCCTTTCACATATCGGACGAAAAGCTTTAAACATTGAATGTCTGAAAGGTGGCTTAATTCATGCCAGTTTTCGCGTTTGGGATGATGCCGGAGATAGCCATATTCTGCAAAAAATGCATACAGGTATTTTTACGCAACCAGCTTTGATTCAGACAAATATTCGACGGGTGGTTGAGCATCTTGCCGGCAAAAATTTCCCGTATAAACTTGCCTCTTTTTATCCCTGGGCGGATAAAAGGGAAAAGGATAATTACTGGAGGATGGGCCCCTTTTTTGAGTTCAGTCAATGTCTGGAGACGAGTTCCGATTATAGGCAGATTGAGCAGGCTGTCAAGGCTTTGGCCAGTTTTCATTCCCAGTTGGAAGATGGAAGGATTTTGGCATTACAGCCTCCGATTGCAGGTTTCCTGGATTTTGAAAGCCGAAAACAACAGTATTTTACAGCATTGCAGCATGGAAATCCGATTCGGCTGTCTGAGACCTCTCCACTTATCCACCAAATGCAACAGTTTTTATATACCGTGGATGATTTTGCTGATATAACAGCCCAACTCGGCACTTCCGTAATTCATGGCGATCCAAAACTGTCCAACTTTTTATTCAACTCCGATGGGACTGAAGTGATCGCTATTATTGATTTAGACACGGTTCAGGAAGGTTCTGTTTTATATGATTTGGGAGATATGATTCGCTCCATGGCAAACCGTTTTCCAGAGGATTATGACATTGCTTTACTTCCGAAGGGCGAAAGACTGCTTAATCCGGAGGTGCTCGACATCATTCTTAACACCTATTATAAACAGTCAAATTTAAGGCTCAAAGCTTTGACCCGCAAGCAAATCCTTCAAAGTGCCGCTTGCGTGATTTATATTCAGGCCATTCGCTTTCTAACGGATTATATCCAAGACGATATGTATTATCAAATCCGATATCCACAGCATAATTTAGTACGCGCTACGAATCAATTTCAACTGATGCAGGACTTGCTCGGTGCCATTTAACTTTTTTTGGGCGTTCCCCTTCGGGTCGGGCTTTCCGTTTCAAGTCCTCGCGAGCGCCCCATGAGATACTTTTTCAATCTTCCTGCCGGCAGGTCGGGGCGCCTCGCTCCGGGCTTTCCACTCCAATCCCTAACGCACACCGAGGGCTTGCCCGAAGGCGCCCCGAAAGCTTTCGGGGCACGATGAGGTTAAGGTTTAGACTTCTTTCGCAGGACAAATCGCTGTGCTCATTTTTTTCAAAGCTCCTTCCTCAAAACGAGATGAGTATAGCATCCAATATAAATTAGTTTGCAGGTTAAAGTTGCCTTATTTTTTAAGGAAGGGTATTGCGAATGTAATAGTCTCGTGGCTGATAGTTGGTGCTGGCTTCCATTGGTTAGCCAGTTCATTTACAATCTTATAAATGAGTTGATTGTAACTTTTATCAGGGGTTCTGATGATCGATATATTGCTAATCACCCCCGTGCTTGACAGACTGAAAGAGACTAACGCGACGCCTTGTATGGTAACTTTTGTTGTTTGTCCTACTTTTTGGAAAATCAAGTCGGCCAGCCTACTGTATCCACCCTGAAAGCTCGCTTTTGGTCTGGAATATATAGTCGAATTCTCTGGGCCAATCCATCCTTTTGTGCCACTTAAATCATATTCGCTTTGTGTGATAAAATCATTAATGCTTTCAGTAAAGTATTCAAATTCAGTGTATTCGCTTAGTCCGCTTCCTGTAATTATCTCTATCTTCTTTACCAAACCATTTGAATAATAAAAATACTTTTTAGTAGATTTAAATTGATTATCACCCGAAACAATACGAACTGAGTCAACCAATCCCCGACTGCAATAAACTGTATCATACCGAAGAGTGTCTGACTTCGAATTTTTCACAATAACACTGTAATTGTCATGTAAAGAAAACCCTTTTAAAAGTAAAGAGATATCCAGTTTCTCCTTGTTAAATAAATCAATACGCTCAGGAACTCCAACACTGGTGGAATGGTAAATTGTCTTTCGACCAACATATCCATCGGAGCCATACTCGACTTTTTCCACCAAATTATAAGTTAGGTCATAGTAATATCGTTGGAGTTCAGCTGGTTTAGTATTATTTTGAGGATGAATTCCTTCCAGCAGTTTATTTTCATAATAAGTAAGAAAAGCAAGGCCCTTCTTCTTCTTATCCGCGTCAAAAGTTACCCTTGTTTTTATTACTCCATCGACAGAAGAATAGTATTCAATGATAGTTTCCTGTATGGCTGGTTTATTGGGAGCGTACTTTTTTGCAACTCCAACTGTTATTTTATTTTCCAGGATTCTTTGATGCAGCGTCCATGCCTGTTCTTTCGTTAGTTGAAGATAATTAATCTGATTAAAAGCAGTAAAATATGTTGATGTCAGAAGTATTATCAGGGCTAGCTGTCTATTCAGTTGTATAAAATTCATGTACCAATTTTTTACTTTATGTTAGTTGCGAAGCATTGCTGGTCGAAGTTACATCAAATTGTGCTTCGTTAGCATTCTATTTCAATCAGCCTCTTTCTTTTTTCGGCCTTAGAAAGGAGGCAGGAGGCAAGTCATGGGTTCACCAGTTCACGAGAAATAAAAAGGAAGGAGCTTTGAAAAAAATGAGGCCAAAGATTCGGGAGAAATAAAATGATTGCGTCGAAATCCATAAAAGGGGGCGAATCGGAACGAATCAACGGCGCCCGCGTTAGGGATTGAAGTGGAAAGCCCGGAGCGGGGCATTCAATCCTGCTCAGTGGGTGGATGGAAATAGCAAAAAAATATTAAGTTCAGCCTCGTCTATGCCTAATGCGGCTTTGCTTTCACAAAAGTTGAAGAATTTTTCGTTTATTGACGGTTCTATTATTTCCGGTTAATACCATTAAAGGAATACTTCAATTCCTCAATTTTGATTCCTTTTTTCTCCAGATTCATTCGCCATCTGTTGTCTTTAGAAAATGCTTCATGAAATATACTAGCAATTTTTCCTCCTAACTTCCCAAATCCTGTCAAATCCTTTTAAATTTGACTCCATCTATTTGAGCTAATTCAGCGCTTAAAATATGGCAATCGAAACGCTGCGATTGATGATAGTGGATTCGGTGAAGTGTTAGAAATAAGAAGATTGTAAAATCAAATAATATCGAGAGTAAGACAGAATGATAACAAAACAAGTTGCAAAACCATTTCTTAAGTGGGCAGGAGGTAAAACACAGCTAATTGCTAAGATTGAAAGCTCCATGCCTTTTGGATTTAAAAACGAAAAGTTTACCTATTTAGAACCATTTGTTGGGAGTGGTGCAGTATTATTTTGGATACTTGACCATTATAAAAACTTAGAAAAAGCAGTAATAAATGATATCAACGCGGATTTAATCAATGCCTACAAAATAATTGCATCCAATCCAAAAGAACTAATTACAATTCTTAGTATTTTGCAAGGAGAATTCCATGCTTTGGAAAATGCTCCTGAACAGAAGAAATTATACTACTATGAAAAGCGTGCTCAGTTCAATGAAAGGAGCATGGAACTATCTGGTCAGGCAGCACTTTTCATCTTTTTAAACCGTACCTGTTTTAATGGTTTGTATCGAGTGAACAAGAGCAATTTTTTTAATGTGCCTATGGGAAGCTATAAAAAACCAACAATTTGTGATGCTGTAAACATAATGGCCGTAAGTGAAGCTTTACAGAAGGTTGAGATTTTGTGCGGAGATTATGTGAGTACTCTTGAAAAAGCCGGGACTAATTCATTTTTCTATTTTGACCCACCCTACAAACCTTTGAATTCAACCTCTAGCTTCAATTCTTATGCTAAGGATGAATTCAATGATGAAGAGCAAGTTAGATTAAGAAATTTCTGCACAAAATTAGAAGAATTGGGTCATAGATGGATGTTAAGTAATTCAGATGTTAGATCAGCTAATCCGCATGATGACTTTTTTGATGTAATGTATTCGGAATTTTTGATAGCCCGGGTTAAAGCAACCAGAAGAATTAATGCACAAGCCAATAAAAGAGGCGAATTAAACGAATTATTAATAACCAACTATTCGTATGAACAAATTATGCAGCCTGCTTAATCTCCCTGATGAGAATACTCTTTTTGAAAAAATTACACGTAGTTTCAAGGAGAAGATTACGAAATGGGACTATTTCGTTAATTGGGAAAAGGTAATTGTCAATGTCATGATGTTTGAAAAGGAATTGAATATCCTGAATTACTTAATAGGGAAACCCAATTTGGATCAAGCGGCATTTGAATTATTGAGAGAGTACCCTGAAACAATTAAAGCAATCCCAACTTTGCTTGCTGTTAGAGAAAGGGACGTTGATATTTTAATTGACAATAAGGAATTTCGATATAAAAACATTGATTTTTTTCAGCCTTATTACACTGATAATGAAATAAGAGGCGTCGTTGAGTTTATTATGAAAACGGGTTTCGGGTCTCTAATAGAAAATAAACAAGTCAAAAATCTGGTGGATTATGCTACAGGTGTTGAAGTTGGCCTGGACAGCAATGGAAGGAAAAATAGAGGAGGGACACTCATGGAATCATTGGTTGAAGTATTTGTTGCTGAAACTTGTGAAAAATTGAAACTCCAGTATATGTCTCAAGCTACTTCTAAGAGGATAAAAGAAAAGTGGAATTTGGAAGTTGAAGTTGATAAATCATCCAGGCAATTGGATTTTGCTATAAATAATAAAGGGAATTTGTTCTTTATCGAATGTAATTTTTATGGCGGCGGCGGATCTAAATTAAAATCAACAGCTACTGAGTATATCGAAATGAATAGATACTGGAATAAACAAGGGATCGAATTTATATGGATAACTGATGGTGCCGGTTGGAAATCTACCTTAAAACCTCTGCGAGAGTATTTTGATAAAGCTGATTATCTCATGAACTTGGAAATGCTGAAGGAAGGTGCATTACAGAAATTATTTTAAAGCGTATGAAAGAAAATATTAAGATTGAATTATTTGGAAAGTTGGCTTCTGAAAGTGAAATATCCAAAATTTTAAAACATAGGCAGAAACGAACAATAAGTAAAATTATCTCCTCATCAGATTTAAATAAATGTCAAACTGAGGGATGGGAAATTGATAAAAAGTTAAAACATTCGATTAAATTAAAGAAACTAAAATCCTTCGATGAGGCATTTGAAGATGAGGTGTGGTCATTGTTAGCATCGATGGGTTATAAAATAATGAATCGGGACAGAACTTTTTACTTGCCTTATGATAAAGAAGACACAAATTTGACGAAGCAAATAGATGTTTTCGCTAAAGATGATGAAACAATTTTAGTTGTAGAATGCAAGTCATCAGTGGCTGTTAGAAGAGGAGATTTTAAAAAAGAGTTAGAGAGTTATTTTGGAATTATGGAGGGATTAAGAAAGTCTCTGCAGGCCCTTTTTCCTGAAGGCAAGTATAAATTTAAATTCATTTTTGCCACAAAGAATTTATCATTCTCAGACGAAGATTACCAAAGGCTTGAAAAATTAAATGGAGTTCATCTTAATGAAGAAAACATAGAGTATTTCTATCAATTATACAATCAAATTGGAGTAGCTTGCCGATATCAATTTTTAGGAAATATCTTTGAAGGTCAAGAAATTCCTGAGATGGAGAATAAGGTTCCAGCAGTTCGAGGAAAGATGGGTGGGCATACTTTCTATTCTTTTGCAACTGAACCAGAAAATATTTTAAAAATTGGATTTGTACTTCATAGAAACAAAGCAAATGTTAATATGATGCCTACCTATCAAAGAATTATAAAAAAATCGAGATTAAATTCAATTAGCAATTTTATTGAAAATGGGGGATATTTCCCTAATTCTGTGGTAATAAGCATCAATGCGAAAAATTGTAATTTTGATATCGCAAATACTCAGGTTTCTTCAACTATTTCAGATGTTGGGATCCTTCATTTGCCAAAGAAATATAAATCAGCATATATTATTGATGGTCAGCATAGACTTTATGGTTATTCAAAAAGTGAATTTCGTTATAAAAATACCATACCTGTTGTTGCATTTGTAAATCTTTCTAGAGAGGAGCAAATAATATTATTTATGCAAATTAATGAGAATCAAAAAAACGTATCGAAAAGTTTGAGAGAAACGTTAAATGCAGACTTAAAATGGACTTCAGATATTCTTTTAGAACAGTTAGACGCTTTATCATCTAGGATAGGTATTTATCTTGGAGAAAACAAGAAATCATCATTATATGATAAAATTTACATTGGCGAAGACATTCGAGAATTAACACAAAACAATATTAAACTTGCATTAAAACGAAGTCATTTTTTTGGAAAGATTTCCAAAAATACAATTGAGGAATTAGGTTTAATATATACTGGTGACCTTGATCGGGCATTTGAAAAATTGAGAGACATACTCGTAATATTTTTGGAATATTTAGAGAAAAATCTTGAGAAAGAATGGAAGGAGGAGAAAGAAACGATTGTCTTGACAAATAATGGTATTTATGGATTAATATTAATATTGAGCGATATATTATTTCATATTAATCAATCAAAAATATTGGATGTAAGAAAATCTAATCCGAAAGAGATTATGAGTGAAGTGTTCACATTTCTTGATCCGATAATAATTTATTTAAAAGAGATATCAATTGATGAAAGATTTGAATTAAAGAGATCCTATGGTGCAGGTGGGCAAACAAAGCATTGGAGAACTTTTCAAAGAATTGTTCAAAACACTTTTCCTGATTTTGATCCAGAAGGCCTCAAAGAGTACTTTATAAAACAAGAAAGGCAAAATAATGATAGGGCTTTTGCTATAATTAGAGAAATTGAAACTTTTTTTAATAAAGATTTTAAAGAGAAATTGGAGAATAAATTTGGAAAAATGTGGTTTAAAAAAGGAGTGCCACCTCAAATTAGTGAAGATGCAGTTGGGTTAGCCTATAAAAAGAATCTAGAAGTTGAAAATGAAGAAGATGAAATTAAACCATGGGACTGTATAAACATCATTGCATATAGGGTAATAGCCCTAAAAAATTGGCAAGATATTTTTGAGCGGGATTATACAAAACCAGGAGAGGAAAAAATAAGTGGAGGGAAGGAAGAAAAAACGAAGTGGATGGTGAAGCTAGAATCATTACGTAATCAAAACGTTCATTCATACTTTGTTGCAGAAGAAGAATTAAAGTTTTTAGAAGAACTTTTCGATTGGATTATAACTAAAAAAATTCGAAACAAGTTTCAAGCTCCTAATGCTTAACCCGTATTTCATATCCACTGATAAGAAATTTTATCTCTTGAAAGGAGATACAAAGGTTCTATTGCCTCAGATTAACCATAAATTTGATATGGTTTTTGCTGACCCTCCTTATTTTTTGTCTAATAATGGATTGTCCATTCAAAGCGGAAAGATTGTAAGTGTAAATAAAGGAGATTGGGATAAATCAGAGGGCTATGAATATATGAATGATTTCAATCGAAAATGGCTCTCCTTAGTTCGGGATAAAATGAAGGAAAATGGAACTATTTGGATAAGCGGCACCATGCATAACATATTCTCCATAGGTCAGATTTTAACCGAATTGGGTTTCAAAATTTTAAATGTAATTACCTGGGAAAAGACGAATCCTCCTCCAAACTTTTCGTGTCGGTATTTTACCTATTCAACAGAACAAATCATATGGGCAAGAAAGAATGAAAAAGTTCCTCACTATTTCAACTATGATTTAATGAAGCAGTTAAATGGGAATAAACAAATGAAGGATGTTTGGAAATTACCAGCGATTGCTCCTTGGGAAAAATCTTGCGGCAAACACCCGACACAAAAACCACTTTCTGTTTTAACCCGTTTGATTTTAGCATCTACAAAACCAAACGCTTGGATACTTGATCCATTTACTGGTAGTAGTACCACAGGAATTGCTGCAAACCTTGCTAATAGACGCTTTTTAGGCATCGATAAAGAAGAGGAGTTTCTTGTAATTAGTAAAACCAGGAAACTAGAAATTGAAAACATTAAGAAAGCTGCCCAGTATCGACAAAAAATAGGTGGATTTAATGATAAGCAACAATTTGAGCTTTTCTTATTCGAAGAACCTAAATCGGAATATTACAATGAATTAGACCTTTGATTATCAAAATTTAGAGGATATTTTGAGTATTGTCCATCTGTACCCATAGGTAGTGTTCTATTTCAATAATATCGTAGAATTCTCACCCTCTGCCTTTAATTCGTGGCTAAAAATTTGGGGAAGGAGGAAAGATATCTGCGTTAGGGATTGCAGTGGAAAGCCCGGAGCGAGCCGCCCCGGCCAGTGGGATGGAAGATAGAAAAAGCATCTCATGGGGCGCTCGCGAGGACTTGAAACGGAAAGCCCGACCCGAAGGGGAACGTCCAAGAAGGAGGAAGGAGGAAAGAGAAAATGCAAACTATCCTCAAACGCCTAAATTCGTGAATTCGTGGCTGTAAACAAAAAAAGCCCTCCAAATTGGAAGGCTTTATGTTGGCGGTGCGGACGGGACTCGAACCCGCGACCCTCGGCGTGACAGGCCGATATTCTAACCAACTGAACTACCGCACCTTGTTAAATTAGGCCATCTAACTGGCTTACTTTAGCGGTGCAAAAATAATGACTTTTTTCAATCTGCAAACCAACTCTGTAAAAAAACTTAAGGACATTCCGATATTTTGGTGCGTGGAGATATGCCATTTGCGTTAAATGCCTCTATCTGAAAATAATACGTATCCATCCGATCCATCCCCGTAAAATAATATTCATTCTTCGTGTAAACCATTATGCTGCCATACATCTTATCCGGCGACTTCCCCCAGTAAATCACATACCCATCGGCATCCGGATTCTGCTTCCATTGCAACCAGGCACTTCGCCTTTCGCCCGCTTTTTGCTTATCGGCCCGTAAAGCAATAAACTGCTCCACTTGCCCGGGGATACTTCCCATACCTTTGCCAAATACACGCAAACCACTCAAAGCAAATTTCCCGGCCGGCATAGCAATGTTTTCTATCTTCACATAACGCGCTTTCACCGGCTTCTCCAATTCAAGGTAATCATGTGGCACATCAAGCGTATTCCCGGATTTATCTGTCAAAACCGTCCATTTCTTTTCATCTGCACTCACCCAAATCCGGTACCGATGAGCTAATCCATCCTGCTTACCTAATAATTCAATGTCCTGATCCGCAAAATTGACTTGAATCGCGTAAATCATTGACAATTCTCCTAAATCGCTTTGATACCATTCACCTTTATCGCCACTTTTTGCCGACCAATAAGTTTTAATATCTTCATCAACCCCCAAATTGGCCTGATATCCTCCAAAAACGGAAGACGCTTTTACAGGCTTTTGATAATTCAACAGCATCCATCCGGCAAACATGTCCTCCAAATGATTCGCTCCTTCCGAAGGCAGATACGTTGGATAATCTCCATAGGCCGTATTGCAATACAGGGTAGCATCCGCATCAAAACCGGCCGGCCAAATCCCAATCCTCCGCTCGAAATTATTTTTTACCCCAATCGCCATGGTTGAGGTGTGCCACCAATGGCCAAAATTGTCCTGATAAGTAGCACCATGACCTGCTCCGCGGGCAAATCCTCCAGGCTTGTAACTAAAAGGATTATGCGCCTGATAGGCAAACCCATCCAGGGCCGAAGTGCTAACATAGACTCCATCGGCGTACCCACTGAATTCTGTCCCCGGAGCACTGTATTGCAAATAATACTTGCCCTGATACTTGGTCATCCATGCGCCTTCGATAAAAGGTTGCAGAAAAGTGTTGTCATTATATTCTCCAAAACGCTCCCAGCCATGGTCTTCATCATGCAAAGTCAATACCGCCCTGGTGAAACCTTCCGATTGCAGGCTCTGAGGATTAATGGCTGTTCCCATCAGGGGCCACTCATTGCTGGATCCCCAGTATAAATACAATTCATCTTTTTCATCATCATACAAAAAGGCAGGATCCCAGGCACCAACTTTAAAAGTATCCACGGCAATTACCCATTCATTTTTTTCAGGATGGGCTGATTTCCATAAAGGAATATCCGCCTGATGAGAGCTGGCAATCACATACAAAGTATCCCGCATCACGAATGCTGCCGGGGCATTGCTATCCAGCTGCTCACTTCCCGAATTTCCCACAAAATTCATCCGAAAATGATGCCAGCTCACCATATCCTCACTCCACCAGTATCCGGCCTGATTGGTTGGAAACAAGTAATATTTTCCCCGATAATTTACAATCACAGGGTCGGCTGTTGCACGATGCTTTCCTTTAAGCGTAAACCTTTCCAACGGAGTGTATCCATAATCAATATTGATGGGATTACAATAGGTTTTGGGTTGTGCTTCCATGGGAAGATTCATCAGCAACATCAGGAAAAACAAGCAAAATACTTGAAATACAGGCAGATGGTTAACGCGAGGAGGTTTTCCGAATTTTTGATATGATAAAAGAGGAATCATGAAATAAGATACTTAGTTGTTGGGATCGGCTTGTATGGAATAGGAAAGCGTAGTTTTATTCGTGGTTGATGAGCTGCCTCCAATAAATAGCTCAAATTCGCCCGGTTCGATTATAGCTTTTAAATCACTTCCATAAAATTTAAAATCATCTTCGGTCAACGTAAATTCAATAACCTGACTTTCACCGGCTTGCAGTTCAACTTTTTGAAAAGCCTTAAGTTCTTTAACGGGTCGGGTGATACTTCCAACCAAGTCACGAATATAAAGCTGCACGACCTCTTTTCCTGAATAAGAGCCGGTATTAGTGAGTTTCACGGTGGCTTTCACAGCCTCGCCGGCATGGAATGTTTCGCTGGATAAAGTAATGGGGCTGTACTCAAATGTGGTATAACTGAGTCCGTATCCAAAGGGATATAAAGGTTCATTTCGTTCATCGAGATAATTCGACCGGAATTTTTCAAATTTCCCATCTTGATTACTAATGGGACGACCCGTGTTTTTATGACTGTAAAATATCGGGATTTGGCCTACATTTCGGGGGAAAGTCATGCTTAATTTTCCCGAAGGATTTACATCTCCGAAAAGAACATCGGCAATGGCAAGACCAGCTTCTGTGCCTGAAAACCAGGCATTTAGAATGGCAGGAACTTTCGCTTGTTCCTGGCTGATATCCAGCGGCCGGCCGGTAAAAAGGACCAGTACAATGGGTTTTCCGGTTTTCACCAGCTCATCGAGCAGTGCACGTTGTGCATCCGGAATACGAATATCTGTGCGGGAACTGCTTTCACCCGACATCTCGGAAGGTTCACCCAAAGCAGCTACGATAATATCTGATTGTTTAGCCAGATGAAGTGCCTCGGCAAGTAATTCTTTCTCATTTTTACGAACCATCTCGCGACCAAAAAGGGTGCTGTTGGCCTGCAAAGTTTCATCTATCGTAAAATTAGCACCCTGTGCATAGTTTACGCTAACTTTCTCACCCGCTACCAGCCGGATACCTTCAAGCAAACTCACGCAGTTTTCCAGCTTGGTCGCCACGCTCCAGGTGCCGGCCATGTTAGCTTTATGATCTCCCAAAGGTCCGATAATGGCAATTTTCCCTTGCTTAGCCAATGGAAGCGTTTGTTTATCATTTTTCAGTAAAACCATCGATTCGCCGGCTGCTTTCCGGGCAAAATCACGATTTTCCTGTGTAAAAATCTCTTGAGATGACCGTGCCGTGTCGCAATATTGATAAGGATGCTCAAAAAGTCCCAGGTCATATTTAGCTGCCAGAATCAATCGTACCGATTGGTCGATATCCTTTATTTGCACCTTGCCTTCACTAAGCGATTGCTCAAGGGTTGTCAGTAAGCCCTCTCCAACCATATCCATATTCATCCCGGCATTCATGGCCAAGGCAGCACATGCTTGTAAATCGCCCATTCCGTGAGCAATCATCTCATTGATGCCTGTGTAATCGCTAACCACAAAACCCTTAAATTTCCATTCTTCACGCAGCACATCGGTGAGTAACCATTTATTTCCGCTGGCAGGGATTCCGTCAATCTCATTAAACGAAGCCATCAGGGAGCCGACGCCAGCATCAACAGCCGCTTTATAGGGTGGGAGATAGGTATTATACATTTCCAGGCGGCTCATATCCACCGTGTTATAATCTCTTCCGGCCATAGGAGCGCCATACAAAGCGAAATGTTTGACACAAGCCAGCATGGTGTTTTTATCTTCCAAATCAGAACCTTGATATCCTTTCACCATGGCCTCTGCCACACGTGAACCCAGAAACGGGTCTTCACCTGAACCTTCGGAAACTCTTCCCCAGCGCGGATCTCGACTAATATCAACCATCGGAGAAAAAGTCCACATAATGCCATCGGCTGTAGCTTCCTGCGCTGCAATGCGAGCTGTTTGACGAATCAATGCTGTATCCCAGGAGCAGGAAAGACCCAACGGAATGGGGAAAGTTGTTTCATAGCCATGAATCACATCCATTCCAAAAATCAATGGAATTTTCAGGCGGCTTTCTTCCACTGCAATTCGCTGTATTTCTTTGATTTTGGCGGCTGATTTGATATTAAATAGTCCGCCTACTTTTCCCTCCCGGATTTTTTGGGCGATATCGCTGCTTTCTGCAGTTCCTGTTGTGATATCTCCGGCCGTTGGGAGATTAAGTTGTCCAAGTTTTTCCTGCAGGCTCATTTCCTGAAGCAGGCTGTCGATGAACTTTGCTTTTGAATCGCCCGAAGGCTTGGTGCCGGCTGGATTGCAGGCTGTAAAGCTGGTTGCCAGAACGGCAATCCACAATAGTGCTTTCTTCATATCGGATGGATTATTTTTACATTTTCAATAAGGGTCTGTTTGAAGAAGCTTTTTCCATTTGATTGGAACATTTCGAAAAGAGATAAGCATCATCCTCCAAAACCATAATTAATATCCTGGTGTGCAAATAAAAAATTAGTTAATCGTAAAACCCAGCGTTTGTAAGCCTTGCTGAACTTCTGGGGCGTTCATCATCAGGTTCCATAACATTCCGGTTCGGTAGTTCTCAATCATGGGAGCAATAGTCCCTTGATCAATAGCCAGATAGCGAGGGGTAACCCAATCATAATGAATAGAAAAAGCATCATAAGGACCGGCTACTCCTATGTAGGTTTCAGCATTTTTTTCATAGAGAAATTTCAGAAATTTCATGGATTCTTCGGGCGTATAAGGCATAGAAGATAAAGCCGCAGTTGGCGTAATTACACCACGGTCATTCCCTGGTTTATGATCGGTATAGCCCGTGGTTCCATCGATATTGCGTGTATAACTGGCCGTAAGACCCCAGCAACTATCGCTATATCCGGTCCAGCTAAGCGGATTGGCGACACAATACCGGTGTTGGATTTTGGCATGATTGCTTGTAAGTTGTTCATAATCTGCATACATATCGGTCAAAACCAAGGGATTGATACCCAGGTAGCTGTAATGCGACCAGAAAAGAGGGCCAACGGTATTGCTTCCATTGTAATTGAGAATGATAGGTAAGTCATAGCTGGTACGGGTACTCACAATGCCACCACTTCGAGCCCAACCTTCATGATAGGCTTCGGCCGGGATGGGATAGGTGGGTGATGAGGCTCCCAAAATATAGGTAATCAGGCATTCATTATAGCCTTCCAGTTTAAAATTGATTTGCCATTCATAAGTAGGCGACCAGTGCCAGTACATGGCATTCTCTCCTTTGGTGTACCAGCTCCACTCCACTCCTTTCCACAGTGAATCTGCCAGTTGAGCCAGCGCTTGTTCATCTGCTGATCCATTTTTGAAATACTCTCGTACACAAAGCAAGCCGGAGCACAGAAAAGAGGTTTCCACAATATCTCCACCATTATCGATATCCCCAAAAGGAATTACATGACCGCTTGTTCCATCAATCCAATGGCTCCAGGCTCCATGAAACCGGTCGGCACTGGCTAGAAAATTCAAAGAAGTGTTGATCCGCTGAACAGCATCGGTGCGATTGACAAATCCCCGCTCAACTCCAACCAAAATGGTCATCAGTCCAAACCCGGAACCGCCGGTGGCTATTACATGAGCATCCAGCGAGGGATTATCCTCATGGTAACGTTCTCTGGCTAACAAAGAGTTAGTTTCAGCATATTCCCAGAAGAATTTCAGTGCATCTTTTTGGATCATATTCATCACTTCTTCATCGGTATAGCTGGGCGTAACCGGCGGGTTGGTTGAATCGCAGGATGACAGAGGAACCAGTAAAAAGGAGAGCAGTATAGATTTAAGGATGTTCATAGTTTAGAAGATAAAAGGCTCCGCGAGCCGAAAATTATTCAACAGTTTATAAAGTGGAAAAATAAAAAAAAGGACTGTCCTAAACACAAGACAGTCCCCTTTTTTTTACTAAAAGCAGGAATTATCTTCCAGCTTTTTCGAGTTCGTATAATGCATTGATGTCAGCAGCGGATAAAGCTTTTTTCCATACTCTTATTTCGTCAACGCTACCGGTCATTTTAGCTTGCCATGAATCCGGAGTACCAGTTACTACTGATTCGTAAGTTCCGATTAATGGACGAGTTGGAGTGAAGAAATCCAGGTTAAGAGCTGTACCACCATTTCTGCTTTCCCACTGTGGGTTGGAGATTTTCTCACCATTAGCATACACTTTGAACATAGCGGTAGTAGCATCCCAGGTAAGTACGAATTGAGCCCAGGTTCCACCCACTTTGTTTGGAGAAGCAACACCACCGGCAGCGATATCATCAGCTGTAAGTTTGGCTGCATTTCTTGAATCTTGCCAATTTGCAGAACCATCGGTGTTTTTAATAACAACCAGACCTTTGGTAATCAGGGTATCAATACCTGCACCATACCAACCGGTTTCACACATCAGGTTTACGTTGCCAGCCCACTCATTTTCACGGGTTAAGCCAAACAACATGGTACCATAAGCACCATTATTTTCCACTTTAGCCCAGCAGGAGATAGTCATACTTGGCATAGAAGTACTCAAATTGGCGATTGCAGGATAAGCAATGTAACCACTGTCAAGAACAGCACATTGACCTTTAGCACCAGCAGCCCAGCTAACATTGTTCAAATCACTTGGGTTAGTTGCTGAAATGTCTTCTTTACCATTGCCATCCAGTGGGAAATAAGCCATCAAATCGGCTTCTCCTACTTCGTCAGCAGTGTTATAACCGCCAATGGGTGGTAAATCTTCATCATCACAACTTACAAAAGCAACGGAGGTACCCATTGCAAGCAGTACTAATACTGCAAAATACTTCATTTTGTTTTTCATTGATTTAATTGATTAAAATTAATACTTGGTTAACTATACTTGTTTTTTAATAATTGTTTTGACTTAATAATCCACCGCTGGCAATGATTTGCTCTTCCGGAATCGGGAAAAGCTCATGTTTGCCGGTAATGAAATTTTTTCCGTGGGCAGCCATCACAGCCTGAGCTCTGCCTGTTCTCACTAAATCGAACCAGCGGTCGTGCTCCATAGCCATTTCCCATCTTCGTTCATTATATAATTCATCGAATGTCAGGCTTGTTTTGGAAGATAAACCCGCTCTGTTGCGAATCATATTTACATAAATCAGAGCGTCGCCTTCTTTACCCTGTTGAAGCGCAGCTTCCGCTTTTATCAGTAATAAATCGCTGTATTTCAATAAGCGAAGATTTTTACCGGTGTTGCTTTTATTTCCGTTCCAGGATTCCGCAATGCTGCTATGATAGGCTTTGTAGTTGTATCGGGGATTATTCCAGGAGGCAGACATTACAAATCCATCCCATAATAAGGAATCCGGAGTAACGACCATAATGGTAGCTTCCTTACGCAAATCACCTTCTTCATACGAATTTAATAAATCGAGACTTGGCGTATTGAAGCCCCAGCCTAAGTCAGGTGTTCCACGCGGACTTTGAACATCGGTATAACCCTGAACCCCCAAATTGGGCGAAGCTTGTATTTCATATATCGATTCAATTCCATTTTCACTGATTTCTTTCCACACATCGGCATAATCAGGCAAAAGTCCGTAAATTCCTGAGGCAATCACTAAATCAGCCATTTCTTCCGATTCTTCCCATTTTTCCTGATATAAATACACCTTGGCAAGCAGAGCCTGAGCGGCACCTTTAGTAGCTCTTCCCAACTCCCCATTGCTTTGTTGACTTTTCAAAGGCAGCAAGGATGCGGCATCCAGCAGATCAAGCTCAATCTGACTATACACTTCTTCGGCAGTTCTTCGTACAAAAACAACTTCGTTAATTGTTTCAGTATCATTTATATCGATTTTGGAGGTAACCAATGGAACACCGCCAAAACATCTTACTAAATCGAAATAAAATAAGGCCCGAAGAAATTTAATTTCACCAATCAGCGGATTCTTGATAGTCGAATCCAAGGTCGTGAGTTCCAGATAATGCAATGCCGTATTTGCGCGGTAAATTCCATCGTATCGCGCCGTCCATACATCACCAAAACTGATATCACTCGATTCCCAGGTAAGCTCATCCAATTTCTTCTTATCAGTTCCCGAATCGTTCGCAGTTGATCCTTTATCTGCATCATCCGAAGTGATGCTGGTCATGCCAATCCAGGCAAACGAATAACTAGACCATGATAATTGGGTATTATAAATGCCTGTGACCAATTGGATTGCGTTTTCCGGTTTGCTTAAGAAATCCGTTTCCGACAAGGCATTACTCGGTAATACATCCAGGTCTTTTTCGCAGGATGCAATGATTCCGGCTACTCCGAGCAGCATAAGCAGGATATATAGTTGGCTGGTTTTTATCATAGAATCATTTCATTTTAAAAGATAAAAATGACAGGTATTGCTTGAATTGTTTGATATTGCATTTCCATATCACTTCTTGATTTTTATAGATTATCAGAATGTTACGTTTAAGCCAATGATATAGGAGCGATTGGTTGGATAAGCATCCAGTTCAATCCCCGCATTTCCTAAGGGATTCGCATTATCTCCACCAACAACCTCAGGGCTAAATCCGCTGTAAGCGGTTAGTGTATAAAGATTTACAACAGAAACGTAAAGTCTGATTTTGGTGATTTGTTTCAACGGCTTCTCAAAATTATAGGCAGCGGTAAGATTATTTAAGCGTAAGAATGATGCATCTTCCACATAATAGGTGGAAGCAACCGGCACATCATTAAAAGGTTTTGGACTGGTTCCATCGGGATTAGCAGGACTATACAAGTCATAATTAATATCGTATTCTACATTTTCACCGCCAAAACG
>JAIPAR010000016.1 GCA_021739985.1 Bacteroidales bacterium
ATTATCAAAGAGTGGAGCCATGTAGGGACCAATTTTCTCTTCGGCAGCACCGGGAAGATATCCGATGTCCCGATTGGAAAGTGGAACAACCGGACGGGCGAGGTAAATTTGTTTAAACAGCCGGCGTTGTTGCAAAGCAGCTGCCAAGGCTAATAAAGTTTTCCCCGTACCAGCCTTACCGGTTACAGCAACCAGGAATACTTCCGGATTGTTAAGCGCGTGAAAAGCAAAAGTTTGCTCGGCGTTTCGTGGCTTGATTCCGTAATTCGTGAACTTCTCCACTCTGCTGATAGAATTATCCAGCGGACTATAATGCGCCAATGCACTATTATTGTTTCCTTTCAGAATGCAGTACGACTGGCCACTGAAAGGAATATCCGTTTTAAGTTTTTCTTTTTGAAACTCATTCGGTTCGACATACAGTTCGCTGATGAGCGCATCGTCCACTTCATCAATTACAGGAATGGCATGATACAATTTATCAAGGTCTTGTACTTTCCCTGTCAGATAATCATCGGCACGAATACCCAGAGATTTTGCCTTCATCCGAAGATTAATATCCTTGGATACAAGCACATACATAATTTTGGGACGATTTGCCTGCAAATGCTCGGCGATAGCCAGAATACGATGGTCCGGTGTTTTTTCGGGGAATGAAGCCATCATCTGCTTCGAGAACTCTTTACCGGTCTCGATAAATAATTTACCTCTGCCTTCGCCCAGTTCCACCCCATCGGTGAAGAGATTTCCACCGGCCAGCTTATCCAGTTCACGTGTAAACTCTCTGGCATGGTAATTAATTAAATCATTTCCCTTTTTAAACTGATCGAGCTCCTCGAGCACAACAATTGGTAAAATGATATCATTATCTTCGAAATGATAAATACAAGTATAATCGTGAAGGATTACATTTGTATCGAGAATGAATGTCTTTTTCATCGTTCCACTTTTTTGGGTTACGGAGAATTCCCGGAAATTAAGCACTTGCCGGAATCGCTTAAACCGGAATACTCTCTTGCAATCAAAATTACAATTTCAAACGCAAGAAACCGTAGATTTAGCTCATTAATATTTCTTAAAAACGTATCAAAATGCAAGCGTATATTAGTCTGTACGACTTAAACCGAAAAATCAGAGAGGGCTATCAACAGATGTTTCCGGCTTCCCTATGGATTGTAGCTGAGATTTCGGAAATCAGACAAAACTACAATGGGCATGTATATCTCGAATTAATTGAGAAAGACCCTTCGGGGAAGCAGATTTTGGCCCGTTCGAAAGCTACGATTTGGGCCGGAAACTGGCGGTCGATTAAACCCTATTTCGAGCTGAACACCGGGCTGGAACTCAAGTCGGAACAGAAAGTGCTCGTGCAGGTTAGCGTATCTTTTCATGAACTGTATGGACATAGTTTGAATATTGTCGGGATTGACCCGAATTATACATTGGGTGATCAGGCGCGCAAACGAAAAGAGATTATTGACCGTCTTATTCAGGAAGGTGTATTTGAGATGAATAAGGAAATGCCATTTCCGGATTTACCTCAACGAATTGCGATAGTTTCTTCAGCTACTGCTGCGGGCTACAGCGATTTCATGAATCATCTCTTCAACAATCAAAAACTATTTCGTTTCCAAACACACTTATTTCAGAGTATCATGCAGGGTGATCAGGCTATCGACAGCATTCTCCGCTCGCTGGACACGATTTTCGCAGAGGCAGAATCTTTCGATTTAGTCGTCATTATTCGGGGAGGAGGAAGCAAAGCCGAATTAAGCACCTTCGACAACTATGAACTTGCTGCGAATATTGCTCAGTTTCCCTTGCCGGTTTTAACGGGGATTGGTCATGAACGGGATGAAAGTATTGCTGATTTGGTAGCTTATCATGCCTTTAAAACGCCTACGGCCGTTGCTGATTATCTGATTGGCATTTATGAAGAGCACGCCCGCTATTTAAATGAATTAAAGGAAGAAGTGATGCAGCAGGCGAATCATATCCTGCAAAACAATCACCGCATACTTCAGCGCTTTTCCGACCGGTTTATTCCAACCACCCGGCGTATCCTGCAAAATCATCAGCAAGGATTACTTATCTCCCGGGAAAGGCTCAAAGGAGCTACCCAAAACTTCATCCGGAAAGACAAAACGCAACTCATTCAGTATCAAACCAAACTCTTACATCAAATTAAATTCTTCAATACCATCCAGCATTTATTTCTGGTCAAATCATCTGATAAACTGAAACAGCATGTGTTGAATTTTCTTCAACCCAAAAAGATGGAATTGAAGCATTTTGCCCAACATGTAAATCTGGTAAAACCTGAAAATGTGCTTAAAAAAGGCTATAGCCTCGTGTATCAGGAAGGCAAAATCATCAAAAAAGCAGGAAACTTAAAGGCAGGCGAACGCATAGAAACCCGCTTTATCGACGGTTCAGTGATCAGTATCAGTGAAAAAATACAGTTAAATCCGGAAACAGATTAATCGAGTAAACTTTCGAGGAGATTGACATCAGCACTGTGATTCACACGGATATCGCGGGAAAATATCAGTGCTGAAACCCTTACATTTCCTACAAATTTGAGGGTCGTTCCTTCCTTAAAGAGAGATGAAAGCAATTTCTTTTTATCCTGAAGCAATTGCTTCACATCGATAGTAACCGGAATGGGGTAAGCCTCATGCGCATTCGCTTTAAGCTCAAATCCTGAATCATCCATAATCTTCCCAATAGGAATATCACCATAAAACACATCAATCGTCACGTTCGTCACCTTGATGGGAAGTGCAGAAGGATTATCAATCTTTGTAAAAACCGACAATTTCGCTTCACTTTTATTCGATGAAACTATTTTGACCTCTTCGATTCCGGTAACTTGAACCTTATTCAGGTCATCGCAGGAAAAGAAGGTGAATGAAGATAAAACCATTAGGATAGGAAGCAATTTACGCATGTTCGGGAATATTTTAAAGTTTGTAAGGAATCAACCAGGAAACTAAACGCAAAAATAGGAAGATTAATTACATCTTTTTTTGGCACCACGGCCACTTCCGCCAAAAATGATGGTTGCGCCGATCAGGAAGCCAAAATCGTACCAGGCCCCGGAATTATTGACAGCATAAATAGCTACATCATCTTTGAAAAGGCTGATAATAAAGGTAAATGGAGCGATAATGCCATGCAGCACTCCCCATCCGAAACCCATGGGGACATCTGTTACACATTCATTAATATTGACAACCGGAGCGCAGCCGGCAGCAAGGATAAGCAGGAAAGCCAGCCAGATAAAATGTTTTGGGGAAATTTTCATAACAGAAAGATTAAAGTGGTTTAACTAGATGTAAAACTCTCAAATATATCGATTCCAATTCAAGAACTTATAGCAAAGCCGAATATTTCGACTTAATTTATTGTTAAAATCTAATTCTGTTATGCCTGAATGCTTTTCACTGACTCCAATCAGGCAATTTTTAGCGTTAAACCTCGAATATATTCGCATTTATATTAATTTAGTCCGAAAGATTCTGAGCTTGGAAACAAATAATAAAAAGAAAATTATCAACGACCCGGTTTACGGGTTTATCCAGATTCCATCGGATACCGTTTATGATTTAGTAGAGCATCCGTATTTCCAGCGATTGCGGAGAATCAAGCAGTTAGGTCTCGCGCATTTGGTTTATCCGGGAGCAATGCATACCCGATTTCAGCATGCATTAGGCGCCATGCATTTGATGAGTAAAGCACTTGACTTACTTCGAAAGAAGGGTCATGAAATCAGCGATGACGAGTATCAGGCTGCGATTTATGCGATTTTGCTGCACGATATTGGTCATGGGCCTTTCAGTCATGCCCTTGAAAACAGCATTGTGCATACCACCAGCCATGAACAACTCTCTTTGTATTTCATGGAAGAGCTCAATAGGCAGTTTGGAAATCAACTGGATTTGGCAATAGCCATTTTCACCGGGAAATATTCAAAACCATTTCTGCATCAGCTCGTTAGCGGTCATATTGATGTGGACAGGCTGGATTATCTAAAGCGCGACAGCTTTTTTACCGGTGTTTCAGAGGGAGTGGTTGGTTCCGATCGTATCATCAACATGATGAATGTGGTGGATGGTGAATTAGTGGTTGAAGAAAAGGGCGTATTTTCGATTGAAAAATTTCTCTTTGCCCGCCGCTTCATGTATTGGCAGGTTTACTTGCACAAAGCGGTGGTTTCCGCAGAGAGTGTACTATTATTGGCTTTACGCAGAGCCAGATATCTTAGCCGGCAGGGCGTTGAATTGCCTGCTTCGGGAGCCTTCCGGTACTTCCTCCGGGAAGAGATAAACCCTGATGATTTCCATCGAAAAGAAGCGGTTTATAAAGGTAAAAACCGACTTGAGCTATTTGCTGCTCTGGATGACAACGATATTGTTACGGCTGTTAAAGAATGGAGTTTGCATGAAGATAAGATTTTATCCTTTTTATCCTCCAGTATCATGAACCGTAAATTATTTAATATTCAGATTCAGGAGCATGCTTTTTCGGATATTTATCTGGATAATTTAAAAAATGAGCTGATTTTGGATGGTCGATTTACGGAAGAAGAAGCTGAATTTTTAGTTTTACATGATTCAATTCACAATTATGCCTACTCGCTGGATGACTCAAGCATTCATATTTTGAAGCAAAACGGACAGGTTGAAAATCTTTTCGATAGCTCTGATGTTCTTCATTCTCAACAACTTTCAAAGGGTAGTAAAAAGTTTTTTGTGATTTACCCCCGCTAAACGAAATTTTAACATACTAATTTCATTCTTTCACGTTTTTATGAGTGTTAAATTTTTCTTAAAAAAACAGTCAATTATTTCTAATTTTGCGACAAATAAGGAGGTATGAAATTTACAGCAGCACAAATTGCTTTTTTCCTAAATGGCATCGTAGAGGGAGACGAAAAAATCGAAGTTAGTTCACTATCGAAAATTGAAGAAGGAAGCCCGGGAACTATAAGCTTTTTGGCGAATCCTAAATACACGAAATACCTGTACAACACGCACGCTTCCATCGTTCTGGTAAAGAAAGACTTTCTTCCGGAGGTTCCGGTAAGTGCAACCCTGATTCGTGTTGATAATCCTTATGAGTCTCTGGCCAAACTGCTCAAAATGGTTGAGCAACCTTATCAACACAAATTAGGAGTAGATAAACTAGCATCCATTGATGAATCTGCTACCATCGGAAAAGATGTGTATGTTGGTTCCTTTAGTTTTGTTGGACGCAATGCCAGGATTGGTAAGAATGTCAAGATTTTTCCACAGGTTTATGTTGATGATGGTGTTGAGATTGGAGAAGGAACCGTTTTGTATGCCGGAGTCAAAATCTTCCGGAATTGCATTATTGGAGCTAATTGCATTATTCATGGAAACACAGTGATTGGGTCGGATGGATTTGGCTTTGTTCAGCCCACCGGAACCAATTACAACAAAATTCCCCAGGTAGGAAACGTGTTAATTGAAGATGATGTTGAAATAGGTAGCAATTGCAGCATTGACCGTGCCACCATGGGTTCAACCATATTACGAAGAGGCGTTAAGATGGACAATTTGATTCAGATTGCACATAATGTTGAGATTGGGGAAAATTCAATAATAGTTTCACAAGTAGGCATATCAGGTTCTACCAAAATTGGGAAGAATTGTGTGATAGGTGGGCAGGTTGGAATCGCCGGACATTTACAAATAGCCGACGGCGTAAAAATCGGAGCACAATCCGGAATCAATCGTAGTTTTACTCAGGAAGGAGAAGCTATTCAGGGCACGCCGGCCATCCGGATTCGCGATTTTCAGCGCTCATCCGTCATCTTTAAAAAATTACCCCAAATTCAGCAAGATATCATTCAATTGCAAAAAGATATTCATAACAACAACAATTCGGCTGACTAACAAAGGCTTACACTGTCCCTTTCACTCATTTTTTTTGAAATTTGTTATTCGTTGGTAATTATCTATTTTTGTCGGGTTTATTTGACTACAAAACATTTTATCCAACATAATGACACACATGCAAAAGACACTCAAAAATTCAATTCATTTTGAAGGTACGGGATTGCATACCGGGGTTAATATTCGCATGACTGTATCTCCTGCCCCAGTCAATACCGGCTTCGTTTTCAAAAGGATGGATTTGGAGGGCCAACCAACCATAAATGGAATTGCTGATAATGTTATAGACACGAAATTAGGAACCACCCTGGAGGAAAATGGTGCCAGAGTCTATACCGTAGAACATATTCTGGCTGCACTCTTTGGAATGGGGGTTGACAATGCAGTTATTGAGTTGGATAACAAAGAGATTCCCATCATGGACGGGTCAGCCCGCTATTTTGTGGAGGCTATTGAGAAAGCGGGGATTAAAGAACAAAACCAGCCGGTTGATTTCATCGAAATAAAAGAAACCATTGCCATTCAGGACAGTAAAGAAGGAAAAGAAATTCTGATTGTTCCGGATGAAGAATTCCAAATCATGGTGAACGTATCTTATCCGGCTAAAACACTTTCCAATCAATTTGCTTCGATTAGTTCACTGGATTGTTTTAAGGAGGAAATTGCTAATTGCCGAACCTTCACTTTTATATCCGAACTTGAACCCTTATTACAAAAAGACCTTATTAAAGGAGGTGACCTGGATAATGCCATTGTAATCATTGACCGGGCGATTACTCAATCAGAAATAGATCGGTTAGCTCAGTTGTTTAAACGGGAAACGGTTGAAGTGAAAGAGGAAGGAGTATTAAATAATCTGGAATTATATTTCCCCAATGAACCTGCACGCCATAAATTATTAGATGTGATTGGTGATTTGGCTTTAATTGGATATCGCATAAAAGGAAGAGTAATCGCCACTAAACCAGGGCATTACTTAAACACAGAATTAGCAAAAAAAGTACGGCAGCATATCAAAAAAGAAAAAATGCGGAGCGAAATTCCGGTGTATAACCCCAATGTGCCCCCGCTTATGGATGTCGTCAAAATCATGGAATATCTTCCTCATCGTCCACCCTTCTTATTAGTTGATAAAGTCATCGCTATGGACGCCATGTCCGTTACAGGGGTCAAAGGTGTTACGATGAATGAACATTTTTTTGTCGGTCATTTTCCAGGGCAACCTGTTATGCCGGGGGTCTTAATTGTCGAAGCAATGGCCCAAACGGGTGGCATCTTAGTATTAACGACTGTTGAAGACCCTGAGAATTACCTTACCTTTTTTATGAAAATCGATAATGTTAAATTCAGAAAATCGGTTGTCCCCGGTGATATCGTTATCTTTAAACTAACACTTACTCAACCTATCAAACGAGGTATCGCAAATATGGTGGGGCAGGCTTATGTAGGAGAAACAATGGTAGCAGAAGGCGAATTTATGGCCAAGATTTTCAAACCCTAAACCTGAGCTATATTTGTATGAATCAGACCATGGCTTTCATTCATCCGGAAGCAAAAATTGCCCCTTCGGTCACCATAGGACCATTCTCTTCCATTGCAGCCAAAGTAGAAATTGGAGAAGGAACTTGGATTGGGCCCAATGTCCATATTTTAGATGGAGTAAAAATCGGTAAAAATTGTCACATCTTCCCGGGTGCGGTGTTGGGAGGCGTTCCTCAGGATTTAAAATTTAAAGGGGAAGAAACCTTAGCAATTATTGGAGACAACACAACCATACGTGAATGCGTTACTATCAATCGAGGGACGGCTTCCAAAGGGAAGACAATCGTTGGAAGTAATTGCCTGTTAATGGCTTATGTTCATGTTGCACACGATTGCATACTAGGAGACAATATCATTTTAGGTAATGGAACCCAACTTGCCGGTGAAGTTGAAATTGATGACTATGCGATTCTAAGTGGATTGGTGGCAGTCCACCAATTTGTAAAAATCGGTGGTCATTCCATGATTTCAGGAGGTTCACTGGTTCGGAAAGATGTGCCGCCTTACCTCAAAGTAGCCCATGAACCTTTATCCTATGTGGGCATAAACTCCATCGGTTTACGCCGCCGAGGTTTTTCTAATGAGATAATTGCTCAAATACATGATGCCTATCGCTTACTTTTTACAAAGAAATTAAATCTGACTAACGCAGTTCAACAAATCAAAGACCAAATACCGGGCTCCAGCGAGAAAGAGTATATTTTGAACTTTCTGGCTTGCTCCAAACGAGGCATCATCAAAGGATATAATAATAATTCAAACGGAAACGAAACGGATAACGATTTGTTTTAATTCCTTGATTTATAAGACTTAAATAAAAAGGCTGCCCCGATTGGGACAGCCTTTTTTGTAAACTGTGAGTTAAGGATTTATAATCTATTCAAGTTTTAGCAATCGGGTTAGCTCTTGTTGGTTTATCCTTAAAAAATAAACCCCGGACGCTAATCCTGACATATCCAACCTGAATTCTTTTTCCATACATTCGGTTTCAAAAATTATTTTGCTATCAATTCCTACCAATTGAATTCTTCCTAGTGAAGAAGGACTGCTAATAGTAACAATATCCTGAACAGGATTTGGAAACACCTGGAAATGAGCATGAATTATATCTCCAATTCCTATCTGAGTAGTTGTCGTAAAATTCCATACATAACTCCAATCGCTATGATACATGGTATCAGCAATCGCACGGACTCGCCAGTAATAGGTTGTTACCGGATTTAATGAACTAAGAATAAAATAACTAACTACATTAACTTCATGAACCGGATTTAAGAGGAAATACTCATCAATAGCATACTCGATTTCATAGGCATCGGCTAAATTCACATCTTCCCAATCAAGCATCAAATTATTTAAAACTTGTCCATTTGCCAAATTGATGGGACTTGTAAGCGATGGGAAATCAAGCACATCGAGTGTTCTGAACGTCCAAACCTCACTCCATTCCGAATTAATTAAGGTATCATTCATAGCTTTTACACGCCAAAAATAGTTTTCTCCGGGTAAAAGCGATGTTGCCATGAAATAGGACGAACTGACTTGCTCTTGTATCAGATTAAACAAAAAATTATCTGTAGTTGACAATTCTATTCGATAATAATTAGCATGATATACATCTGTCCAATTAAACGCTAGTTGCTCAACAGGCTGGCTCACCAATCCTGTAACAGGGGAAAGTAAAACCGGAGGAACTAATTTTTCCTGATTTGTTTTAAAATGATAAATAGAGGACCAGGATGAAATCAGATTACCATCAAAAGTTCGGACGCGCCAGTAATAATCTTCAAGATAATCAAGGCTCGTCATCTGATGTTGAGGATCTGTAGTATAATAAACCATGGCCGTTGCAAAATCGTAATCCTTGCTGATTTGATAATAATAACCGGCTGCATCAGGGACAGAAGACCATAGAAGTAAAGGATTAATAGTCACATTAATTTCATTATGGAGCGGAGATATCAATGCAGGAGGCTGAGGCAGGACAAGCGGAATGCTTCCGGTAGAAAACCAGCGTTCTTCCCATGAACTAGTATCTTTTTCATTCATGACCCGAACTCTCCAGAAATAGTATTGATTTTCTTCTAATCCAACAAGGTCATATTCTGTGTCGGACAAACCAGAACTTGAACCAAGGTAGGAATGTAATCCCTGAATAAGCCAGGCTGTTGTGAAAGTATTGGACGTATCAACCTGGAATTCGTAAGCAAAGGCACCTGTATGCGCCATCCAATCGAGTGTTACAGCCGTGTCAACATTGATTTCGGCTTGATCGGGAGTAAATAATCCTACTAAGTCATAGGTATAATAATCATAGGTTGCCGACCAAAGTGTAGTATCAACCATATTAATTGCTCTAACTCTCCAAAAATATTGTTTCCCAAAGTACAAATTGGAAAGCGAAAAAACTCCAGAGCCAGATATGGTATAGATCTCTGTCATGCCAGAAGTGAAAGATGCCAGGGTGTCAACCTGGACTTGAAAATGAGTTGCCCCTTCCAAATCTTCCCATGAAAAATTAACTTCAGTAAAGGTATTGGCTCCATCCATCGGGTAAAATAATTCTAAAACAGCAGCAGAATGAAAATTACGCACTTCAGACCAGTCAGATATATCATTCTGATTCCCTGCCCGAACGCGCCAATAGTAAGTCGTGCCGTAATAAAGATTTTGAAAAGTATGCCTGGTATCTTGATTTCCATCGTAAGCATTTATATATACATTCTGACCTTGCTGTAAGAGGGCCGAATTAAATAATGGAGTGGTATCTAGTTGATATTGATAGTAATTAACGCCTGTATGAGGCTGCCAATCGATTGTGACCGTTGTGCCGGTTATCGCATTATTGTTTGGAGATGATACGTCCACCGTTGGATAGGTATAAAAATAATCACCGGTCCATGCTGATGTGTCCAGGTAATTCAGTGATCTGACGCGCCAAAAATATTCAGTCCCAAATTCAAGGCCGGCAGGGGAATATTCAGTATCAGAATTATTATCATCATCAAGCATGAAGAAAGACAAACCGGATAAAAGTGCGGGTGAAGAAAAGTTAGCCAGTTTATCGATTTGATAGTTATAATGGAAGGTTCCTGCGAACGAATCCCAGTTCACTTTATCACCGACTAATTGAGTTACCCCATTGGTCGGTTGAATTTCGGGAGCAGGCAAAACGGTAAAGCTTTGGAGGAACCATTCAGTAGTATCAACTGAATTTCTCGCTCTCACTCTCCAATAATAGGTACAACCAAAATGCAGATAATTGATATGATGTTCTGAATCGTATGCAGATCCCTGACTACTGAAATAATAGTTGTTTCCCTGTATAAGAAGCGAAGAATTAAATAATAGACTTGTATCTGCCTGGTAATCATAGAATTCAACCCCTGGATGCGAATCCCAGTCTAATAGTACTTTAGCTTCCAACACAGCTCCATTAGCAGGAGATAGCAAGTAAATGCTATCTCTGGTTAAAAAAGTGCCGGATGTTGACCATAGGGAAGTATCTGTTGCTGTGATCGTTCGCACTCTCCAATAATACATAGAGCCAAATGTAAATGAACTAAGCGGGAGAACATTTTCAACTCCTGCCGGGCCAGATGGAATAACTGAATCCTTTAAAACCGGAGAGGAAAAAGTAACACTCGTATCAGCTTGAATCTCATAACTTATGGCGTTTGCAACAGAACTCCATTCAAAGACCACATAATTCCATTCAAGGGAAGAATTGGCCGGGAAAATCAACGATGGAGGGTCTGTGGCCAATAATGTGTTTAACGGCCATATAATGAGCAATAGAAAGGTATAAATCAGCTTCATTCGTTCATAGTTATTTAAGTAAAACTATAATTCGCTTATTCTAAGAAATTTGACCTCCAAATGTATGGATATTTGTATCATATAAAAAGGAGATACCCTTCAATTATTGTTAAAGTTATGAGTTTAACATTGTTAATTACTTTTATGTATTATTGCTGAAACTTTTTGCTGTGTGTATCATCTGAATATCAAAAGTAATCAATTACCGAATTACCTTATGAATCGAGTAACAAATCCGTACCAGGCCAAAAACGATACCTGCTTCACAATCCAATTATTAATTCCTTAACCATCTTTGTATGAGCAAAGCTTTATCTCTTATTCTGTTAGTATTCATGGTGTATGCATTCTCGCTGGCACCTAAAAATCCCGGCAAACAAACTCAAAGCGGACAAACGCCGGGCACAGTAACTTTCACTTTTAAAACAGTCACTGATAATGGGACATATTCTCCCAAACATGTCCTGGCAGTTTGGGTAGAAGATGCAAACGGTTTTGTTAAATCCCGGCTTGTTCAAGCCCAGCAACGTAAGCAATACTTATACACCTGGATTGCATCAACCTCCCAAAACACAGTGGATGCCACAACCGGTGCGACCTTGTCCTCCCATCAGCAACGAACCGTCACTTGGGATTGTACCGATTTATCAGGGAATATCGTTCCGGATGGCGATTATACCATTCGGGTTGAATACACCGATAAACATGCACAAGGTCCTCTAACTGCTGTGAGTTTTACCAAAGGAACCACATCGGTTCATTTAACTCCGGCTAATGTGACTTACTTTATTAATATGGATTTGCTTTATACTCCTTCCATTGCAGTAGCTGATTTCAATATGAGTGAGACAAATGCATGTACCAATCAGGCAGTTTCTTTCACCGATAATTCAACGCTTGCTACGAGTTGGGAATGGAATTTTGGTGTTGATGCCGTTCCTTCAATCGCGAATACGGCAGGTCCCCACGATGTTTATTACACCACGGCCGGAACCAAACAAGTCACCTTAACCCTCAATGGAGTTTCCACAAGTTCCATTACCAAAGATATCCAAATAGAGGACCAAAGTACTTCATCATTTAATTACACAACTGATTTTTTGACCTGTAATTTTCAAAATGCTTCGCAGCATTCACTTGAATGGTTGTGGGAATTCGGAGATGGTCAAACCAGCATCGAAGAAAATCCAATCCATACTTATTCAGGCAGTGGTCAATATTCCGTTACACTAACTTCAACGAACACGATTTGTACGGATGTATCTACACAAACCATCTCAGTAAGCAGTATTGGTATTCCTGAAAATGATAAAACCGCTTTTAGCCTAAGCCCAAATCCATCAACCGGGCTGGTATATCTGCATATTCCGGCTGAATTTCAGGAGTCCGTACAGATAAAAATTTATGATGTTCAGGGGAGATTGATTCATAGTGAAATACATACATCCGGTAATACGAATAAGCAATTCAATCTGGAATCGTATGGGAAAGGAATTTATTGGTTTTCGATTTCAAATGATAAAATATCATTTGTAAAGCGTTTATTAATAGATTGATACATTCTTTTTAAGAATCTGGAGCGTATCTTTCAATTTAGAGAAACCGGCGCGTTGCACCGGTGATTCTTTAAAAAGATTTTTAAAAGATTCGGCCGTCAATTCATACCAATCATCAGCCTTCATTTCGGGTAGTTGTTTATCCGGCATGAAGGCTGATGTATTATGGATGATTGAAAAGCGATTCCAGGGGCAAACTTCCTGACAGATATCGCAACCAAACATCCTTTCGGACAATTTTGAATGGAACTCGGCCGGGATAGTATCTTTTAGTTCAATCGTAAGATAAGAAATACAGCGGCTGGCGTTGAGCACCCGGGCTTCCGTGATAGCCTGAGTTGGACAAGCATCGATGCAACGTCGGCAATTCCCACAGTATGAACCAATTGGATTATCAGGTTCTAAGTCCAAATCCAGGATAATTTCCGAAAGGAAGAAATAGGAACCCTGCTGAGGAAGTATCAGCAAACCGTTCTTCCCAATCCATCCTAACCCCGAGCGAACAGCCCAGGCGCGCTCCATCACCGGAGCTGAATCGGTAAAAACCCTTCCCTGCACCTCTCCTATTCGTTCCTGAATGAAAGCAAGGAGCGTGAAAAGTTTCTCCTTTAAGACTACGTGATAATCCTTACCGTAGGCATATCGACTTAACTTCGGTGCATCTTTGGGCTGAACATCCTCCGAAAAATAATTCCAACTTAAACTGATTACTGATTTGGCACCTTCCACTAACTTTGTGGGGTCCAGGCGTTTATCGAAATGATTTTCAAGATAAGCCATATTCCCCTGGTAGCCGGATTGAAGATAGGATTCCATTCGCGGAGCTTCGTCTTCCAGAAACACGGCTTTGGAAATACCTATTGAATTAAAACCGAGACGTTTGGCCTCGGTTTTAATCCACAGTGCATATTTCAGGGAATCCTTCAATTATTCTTTGGTTAATACTGCCGTGACCGCAAACACTGATTTTTGAGGAACAACAACTTCTTCAACAGTAAAGCTCAGATTTACTTGCGTAAAATCTTCATTAACGGTACCTGAACCACTGATGATATATCCTTCTTCGGTTTGGGATGGAATTGTAAGCGTTTGATTATCAACATCAATGCTAACATAAGACCAGGTGCCAAGTCCGAAAAAATTGTAAATATTCATTCGGGTAGAATCGGTTTCATCTTCTGAAAATTCGACCTGATATTGCTGCTGACCAAATTCACTGCTCGTCTCAGCAACCAACCAGATTCCTTTTAATTTGTCAACGGAGGATTGTGTATCCGGGTTTAAAATCTCATCACAGGAGGAAAACATCAGGGATGAAAGAAGCATTAGGAGGAAAAATGACTTTTTCATAATTCAATCTTTAAATTGTAAAAGACAAATGCATATAATCAGAAACAGCGAATGCTAAAAGTTTTTTTATCCCACGGATAAATCATCTTTTAAACATCCCTTTATGCACTAGCAAATATTATTCCGTAATAACGGAATCGATGAGTTCTTCATTGCATAGATTGGGAAGCGTCACTTTTAATCCCGGGGTTCGTTCCATTTCACGTTTGATGGCAAAGATAGCGCCTTCATTGCGAGCCCAGGAACGACGTGAAATGCCATTATTCACGTCCCAAAGCAACATTTGGCGGATACGGCGGTCAGCATCTTCGGAGCCATCGAGTGTCATACCGAAACCTCCATTCATTACCTCGCCCCAACCAACACCTCCACCATTGTGAATACTCACCCAGGTAGCTCCGCGGAAACTATCGCCAATCACATTCTGAATCGCCATATCGGCGGTGTAGCGGGAGCCATCGTAAATATTTGAAGTTTCCCGATAAGGAGAATCGGTACCGGAAACATCATGATGATCACGACCCAGCACAACCGGACCGGAAAGAAGCCCTTGGCGAATCGCTTCATTGAAAGCAAGAGCTATTTTAATACGGCCTTCGGAATCGGCATACAAAATACGAGCTTGCGAACCAACCACCAGTTTATTTTTTTGAGCTTCCTTAATCCAGCGGATATTATCTTCCATTTGCTGCGAAATCTCTTTGGGAGCAGTCAGCGCAATTTCCTGAAGAACGTGTATTGCCAATTCATCTGTTTTTCGCAAGTCATCCGGCGAGCCGCTCACACAGACCCAACGGAAGGGACCGAAGCCATAATCAAAACACATTGGGCCCATAATATCCTGGACATAAGATGGGTAGATAAAATCACCTTTCTCATTCATGATATCAGCTCCGGCTCTGGAAGCTTCCAATAAGAATGCATTTCCATAATCGAAGAAATACATGCCCCTTTTCACAAATTTATTAATGATAGCAACCTGCCGGCGGAGGCTGGCTTGTACCGCATCTTTAAAAGATTCCGGATGCCGGCTCATCATTTGATTGGCTTCGTCATACGATAAACCGGCCGGGTAATAACCTCCTGCCCAGGGATTATGCAAGGAAGTCTGGTCAGAACCAAGACTAACTTCGACATTTTCCTCGTATAATTTCTCCCACAAATCGACAATATTTCCCTGATAAGCAATTGAAAGCACTTCTTTCTTTTCTTGCGCAATACGGACACGATTGACTAATTTACTTAGGTCATCAAACACCTCATCAACCCAGCCTTGCGAATGGCGGGTATGAACTGCTTTCGGATTTATCTCGGCGATAATTCCCACGCAACCGGAAATAACGGCAGCTTTGGGTTGTGCACCGGACATTCCACCCAAGCCGGAGCTCACAAAAACCTTTCCGGCCAGATTATCATAACCCAGTTTACGACCGGCATTCATCACCGTAATGGTTGTTCCATGCACAATTCCCTGCGGGCCGATGTACATAAAAGAGCCGGCTGTCATTTGTCCGTACTGAGAAACTCCCAGGGCATTAAATTTCTCCCAATGGTCTGGGGATGAATAATTTGGAATCACCATACCATTAGTAACAACAACCCGTGGTGCATCTTTATGCGAGGGAAATAATCCCATTGGATGACCACTATACAAAGCCAGCGTCTGTTCATCTGTCATTTCGGAGAGATATTTCATCGTCAGGAGATATTGCGCCCAATTTTGAAAGACGGCTCCATTTCCTCCATAGGTAATCAATTCATGCGGATGCTGAGCCACGGCATGGTCAAGGTTATTGCAAAGCATAACCATAATAGAACCTGCCTGGAGTGAATTATATGGATAGTCCTGAATAGGTCTTGCATAGATTTCATAGTCTGGACGAAAGCGATGCATATAGATACGACCAAACTGTTCCAACTCGTTTGCAAACTCAGGAGCCAGGGTGGCATGATGTTTTATTGGAAAATAACGTAGGGCATTCTTTAAGGCGAGCCTCTTTTCATCCAGGTTAAGAATTTTTTTACGTGCCGGAGCATGGTTAACCGAAGGGTCGAATGCTTTCGGAGCAGGCAGAACATCGGGAATCCCTTGTCTGACAATAGATTGAAACTCTTGAATAGTCATACTAAAACAATTTTGACCTGCAAATTTACAAAGAAGTATTGAAGAAGCGGGTGTAAATTGCTCTCAAGCAGGTATAGATTAACAAATAATTTAGACCCATTTCATATTAAATTCATATCGTTATTTCAAAGAGATAATTATTTTAGCGACTGACTAAAGGAAGAATAAATGACCAGTAATTACAAGCAGTTGGCTCTATGGGCCTGTATTTTATTTTGTTCTGTTGTAAGCTATGCACAGGTTCCGGCAGGCTATTACAGTTCGGCTGAAGGTTTATCGGGAAATACCTTACAAGCCACATTACATAACATAATCGATGAGCATACTGTGAAATCGTATGAGTATTTATGGACAGCTTTTGGGGCTACCGATATCAAGGCGAACGGGAAGGTTTGGGATATGTATTCCGATATTCCGGGTGGAACATCTGCCTACGAATATACATACAGTACCAATCAGTGTTCAACAACGCCGGGATACGAAGGAGCCTGTTATAACCGGGAGCATAGTTTCCCAAAGAGTTGGTTTGGAGGAGAAATCACGCCGATGTACACGGATTTGCATCACCTGATACCGTCTGACAGTTATGTCAATACGATGCGAAGCGATTTACCATATGGAGAGGTTAGCGTCCCGACCTTTACCTCAACTAATGGGAGTAAAAAAGGTTCCAATACTTATCCGGGATATACCGGAGTCGTTTTTGAGCCGATTGATGAATATAAAGGAGATTTGGCCAGAAATTATTTTTATATGGCAACACGTTATTATGGAGAGGATCAGTATTGGACTGGAAGCCCGATGGTAAGCGGTTCTCAATTAACCAGTTGGGCAGAAGCAATGTTGATGGAATGGCATTTAGCTGATCCGGTGAGTGCGAAGGAAATTGCCAGGAACAATGCGGTATATGGGATACAAGGGAACCGGAATCCATTCATTGACCATCCGGAATATGCCACCTATATCTGGGGTGATTTTGCGGTAGAACCAACCAATCATCCTGCTGATTTTTCTGCCCATTCCATCACCTTAAGCTGGGAAGATGCCACTGGAGTTACTTTGCCTGACGGGTATTTGATTCGGATGAGCAGTGTTGGATTTGGTTCGATTACAACGCCGGTTGATGGGACAGAAGTTCCGGCGGGAGTATCCGATCGCTATGTTTCGTATGGTGTAGAGAGCTGTGTAATAGGAGGATTAACTCCGGAAACGACCTACTATTTTATGGTATATCCGTACAAAGGCAGCGGCTCGGCCATCGATTATAAAACCGACGGCACTCCCGTCCAGGTAAGCTTGAAAGCGAAATAATGAATTAAAAAAAATATACTAATAATTGACTACTATGAAAACGAAATCTCTACTTAGATTTTTATTGCTTTTTTCCATAATCCTTGGAATTAATCAGGAAATTTGGGGACAAACTTACTTGATTAACGAGAGTTTTGAGTCATCCTTTCCTCCAACTGGTTGGACAAACAATGGATGTATTCAATCAGGAAACAATCCAAGAACTGGAATAAAGGATTTAGGATTAAATGGGGTAAATGACGAAATCATCACTTCTCAATTGACTAATCCTGATGCACTTTCTTTTTGGTATAAAAGAAGTAGTAATTCCACAGCATGGACTCTAAAAGTATATTATGGAAGCTCTACAAGTGGCCCTTGGACAGAAATAGGTTCAATTACAAACGCAACTACGACTTATCAAGAATTTACGTATTCGCTTAGCGGGTTAAATAACATATACCTCCGGTTTTTAGATCAGCGCGGAACGGGTACTCATGAACGGTATATTGATGACGTAAAAGTAACAGAGTATGCAAGCGTTTCTCCCACCATCACCATTAATCCAACCACTCTCTCCGGATTTACCTATATAACAGGCAATGGACCTTCTTCGGAACAATCCTTTAGCATAAGTGGAAGCAATTTGACCCATGATATTTCAATTGCTGCTACAACGAATTATGAAATTTCAACAGGCACCGGAGGATCCTTTTCAGCAACCAGCCCAATTACTTTATCTCAAAGTGGTGGAGCTGTTGCATCAACTCCCATCTATGTGCGTTTGAAAGCAGGTTTATCGATAGGTACATACAATAGCGAGGCTATTACAGCTTCCTCCACGGATGCCGATGATGCGACCGTAACAGCAAGCGGTTCTGTAACAGCAGGTCTTGAGCCGGCCAATCAGCCAACGACTTTTACTGCTACTACAAATAGTACTACACAAATCACCCTTACTTGGAGTAATAATGATGGTTCTCCGGCTGCCACCGGCTTTTTGCTACTTTGCAATACTTCAGGAACTTTTGATAATCCGGTAGATGGGACTCCTCAGACAAACGATACGGATGTTTCAGATGGTTCAGGTCTTATCAATGTATCTCCAGGCTCCGGGACAACTGAATATAGCTGGACAAGCATGACTTCCAATACTGCTTATTACTTCAAAGTATTCCCTTTCATAGGTTCCCTATCTTCCATCAATTATAAAACCGATGGCACAGTTGCAACCGCCAACGCAACAACCCTGGCTGCAGAGCCCACCAATCAACCAACACTGTTGGAAACAGTGGTAAACTCATCCTCCAGCATCACCCTAAGCTGGACGGATGCAACCGGCGGTCAATTGCCTCATTATTATCTGGTTAAAGCGGCCGCCGGCTCTGCTCCAACCGCTCCTTCGGATGGCATTGCTGAAGCAGATGCAGACTTAGTTAAAAACATTGCCCAAGGAGTACATACAGTTACTTTTACAGGGCTTACTCCCGAAACGACTTACTCATTTGCCATATGGCCATACACCAATTCCAGCACTGCTATAAATTATAAAACCGACGGCACTGTACTTAGTGGAGACGAAACAACCGGTGCTGTAGCAGATGATCCTAAAACGGTAAATTTTGATGATGCCGGGAAATGGAGCGTAGGTACAAGTGGTTCATCTTATGGGAATTATTCATATACTGACCAAGGTGTTAGCTTTCAAGGCACAAGCGTCATTCGTAACACAACCACTGCACAGGATGGATTTCCAGGTGCATTAGGAACGTATGCCTGGAGACTAAATCAAATAGCAACGACCAAACTTACTATCACCATTGCATCAGGCGGTGTCAATACCTGGTCCTTTAAAGTTAGAAGATGGGATGCTACTCCTGCTGCTGATTACACCGTAAAATATTCTGTGAATGGCGGGAATTCTTACACCTCCTGTACAAATATTAATTCTTCACTCTTAACCACCAGTGATTGGTTTACATATGAAGGGACCCCAATCAATGATGCTTCTAATAACATCATCATTGAAATTCAAAATACCGGGACAACCGAACGAATCATGATTGATGATTTTACCTGGACAGCCTCTACAACACCGGCCATTAGTGTCAGCACAACTTCTCTGTCCGGATACACCTACAATTATGGAGCCGGCCCTTCTGCCGAACAATCATTTACAGTTAGCGGAATAAACCTGAGCAATGATATTTCGATTGCACCTCCCACCAATTATGAAATTTCGACCGGAACAGGAGGATCCTTTTCAGCCACCAACCCGATTGTTCTTACTCAAACAGGTGGAACAGTTTCATCCACAACCATTTACACGCGTTTGAAAGCCGGCCTGGCCATGGGTGATTATAACAGCGAAAATGTAACAGCTTCTTCAACCGGAGCAACCTCAAAAACCGTTAGCCTGAGTGGAACAGTGACAACTGCTCCGGAGCCTAGCAATCATCCAACCAGCTTCACCGCTACCACTAACACTTCTTCTCAAATTACGGTCAGCTGGACAAACAATGACGGAGCTCAGGCAGCATCCGGGTACTTAGTAATGGCTAATACTACCGGTACTTTCACGAGTCCGGTTGATGGAACTGCCCAAAGCGATGATATAGATATGTCTGATGATGCAGGGGTAAAAAATGTAAGCCCCGGAGCAACTACCAGCGAGTATGTATGGCAAAACCTGGATGCTGCTACAACCTATTACTTTAAAGTTTTCGCCTACAATGGATCATCAACGGCCATCAATTACAAGACGGACGTCACTGTTCCTACAGCCAATGCCACGACTTTATCAAATTACGATAATACTTCGACTATCACAGCTCCGGCGGCACAGATTTCAGCCGGCAGCATTTCTTCCTTGGTTGATACGCAAGGCGAAGCAGTTGCCGTCTTTAAATTTAAAATAACTGACGCCGGAGGAGATGCCACTGCATCCAAAATCACCAAAGTGAAATTGGTTCCGGCTGCTTCAAATACAGCCGATTGGTCCAATCATATTCAGGGAGCCTATTTGCATAATGGCACCGGCAGTATTACTCCTACCAACAGCAGTATAACTGATACGTATGTTGAGTTAACTATCAATTCCGCCGATATGACGATTGCTGAGAGTAGCAACCAGGAATTCACCGTATATCTGTATCTTAATACCAGCAATATCAGTGATGGTTCCGTTTTATCCATGCAAATTGCTGCTTCTCACGGCTTTACGACAGAAACTGTTTCCAGCGGCTTTGAATCAACACTCAGTGGGGGAGCTATTAATTCAGCCGATCAAACTATAAGCGTTGTAGCCACTCAATTTAACTTCACCGCACATCCATCCAACACGAATACAAACACCAATTTCGCTGCCAGTATCAGTGCAAGCGATGCCAATGGAAACCTGGATTTAAACGGTTCTATCTCAGCTACTTTAGCCATCTCTTCCGGAACCTTAACATCAGCAACCGGTCTAACCCAAAGTACTGCCTCCGGAGTCTATTCCTGGAGCGATTTGCAGTGTGCTACTCCGGGAACAGGTTTAACCCTAACTGTATCAGGAGCCATCACTTCGGCCACTTCAAACAGCTTCAACCTAACTTCCATTCCTAAAATCTTCTTTAGTGAATACATCGAAGGCTCAAGTAATAACAAAGCCGTAGAAATCTTTAATGGAGAAGCCACTTCAATCAATCTTGCCAATATCAAAGTTAAGTTATACGCCAACGGAGCATCATCAGCAGGTAGCACAATAACGCTTAATGGCACATTAGCAAGTGGAGGAACTTATGTAATTTATAATTCTAGTGCGGGTTCCGGAATTAGTTCAGTAGGTCAGTTATCGAATGGGACTGTTATGAATTATAATGGAGATGATGCAATTGAATTATTATACAATGATGAATCAATTGATGTTATTGGAATAAAAGGAAACCAACCTTCAACAGGATGGGCTGTTGCAGGGATATCAACTGCTACAGCCAATAGGACTTTGGTTCGTAAGCAATCTGTTACACAGGGAACAACCAACTGGGCTACTTCCACCGGAAGCGATGCTGCTACTTCCCAATGGCTTGTAAAAACAGTTGACGATTTCAATTACCTGGGCTACCACTACGCTGTATGGCAAGGTACGTCCGACAATGCGTGGGCTACAGCCGGCAACTGGAAAGATTCAGATGCTCCGGGCAATGCCTCCAAAGTAGTGATTCCTGCTGATGCAACTTCCTTTCCTACGCTTTCCCAAAGCACAACTTTCAACGAGCTTATCATCGAATCCGGAGCTACGCTTATTGGAACCGAACACCTTACACTTAACGTGAGTGCCACTCAGCAACGTTCCATCTCAGCTTACACTGCTCCTGCTGCCAATGATGGCTGGCACCTGATGGCTGCTCCCATGAGCAATGCAGATGTGGATGCTTCTGACTTTACCTCAGGAACCTACGATTTGTATCGCTTTGATGAAGTGAACAATACCTGGAAAAATCAGGAGAATGTCGCAAATGCTGCCCTCTTTGATGATTATGTGCCCGGAATCGGATACCTGTATGCAACAAACTCAACCGCCACTAAAAACTTCACCGGCCAATTAAATGCAGCGGATGTAACTATCTCCGGATTAAGCAAAACGGCAGACAAAGGTCAAGGCTGGCATCTGCTTGGAAACCCATTCCCGGCTAATCTGGTTTGGAGGACTGGCTGGACTCTCACCAACATAGGTGGAACAGCACAAGTTATGAAAGCCGATGGAACCGGTTACGCCCCAAAAACTGCCGGCGATATAATTGCAGCCAATCAAGGTTTCTTCGTGCAAGTTTCTTCAGCTCCGGGCTCGCTAACTATTCCTATTGCTGCTGCCACCCATAATGCCGCTTCCTTCAGCGCTAAAACCAGCACCAGCGACTTAACGGCCCGTTTATTTATCGATGAAACCCGTAATGTTGAAACGAGAATTATCTTTAATAGCTTAGCTACTAATGATTTCGATTGGGATTTTGATGCCAATTACCTGGCTCCTTTCAATGCAGATATGCCTAAAGTTTATACCCTAATCAATGACTCCGTTAAACTGGCTCTGAATGCCATGGATTTTTCAACTGAAAAGACAATTCCTATCGTCCTTCAGGTTACCAGCGAAAGCACATTGGTATTCAAGGTAGATGGTATGGAAAGCCTACCTGTTGATATCGATTTATTATTGCATGATTATGCCAACAATCAAATCCATAATCTTACCAACTTAGGTCAGGTTAACCTCCTCCTTTCACCGCAAGATGAAACCAACCGATTTGCGCTAGAATTTAAAGATGCAAGCATCTCAAATCCTGAAATTTCAGAAAATCAGCTGGATATTTATAGCTGTGGAGATTTACTTATCCTGACAAATGCATCCGATAAAAGTGAAAATGCACGCGTATCTGTATATAATCTGGCTGGGCAACTGCTGATCGAAGAAAACGTTTCATCCTTCATCGGTGAACGGCAAATCCAGACCAATCTACCGGCATCGGTGTATTTGGTGAAAGTAAATAATGGAGAAAAATTAATGTCAAAAAGAGTATTCATCAACTAATTAGGCAAGTCATGAACTTAAAATATGTATTTACAGCTATCGTTTTTCTTTTTCTGATTGAATTGAATCCTGTCAACGCTCAGCCACTTCCTCCGGAAGAACATGAGCAACAAAATGATACTGAAGCCGGCGGGGGAGCTCCTCTGGGTGGTGGGATTGAAATTCTAAGCTTATTAGCTGCCGGCTGGGGAGCAAGCAAATGGTATCTCCTTAAAAAGAAACAAAACCAAACGGCTCAACTCGAGTCCTAAACATGGATTATCCGCATCTTTTGACTTCAGAAGATGCGGATAATACTCTTCTTCGAATATCGATTTTCCAAGGCCAGATAAACGATTCCGGGAATACGGACAATCGAAAGAGTGGCTTTATCGAAATAGACTTTGGAAAACTTCTTCCACCCGGGTAACAAAACGCATTTGAATCGTGAAGCGCTTCGGGTCTAATCCTTTTTGGTTGTATTTGGAAAGATAGATTGCTGTAAAGCCCAGCTTTTGCGCTTCGGCAATGCGCTGCTCGATTCGACCAACCGGACGAATCTCCCCGGTTAATCCAATTTCAGCTGCAAAGCAAACCCCTTGCGGGATGGTAAGATTTAAGTCTGAGGACAATATAGCAGAGATAACCGATAAGTCAAGTGCCGGGTCATCAGCTTTAATCCCACCTGCCAGATTCAGGAACACGTCCTTAAATGCCAGTTTAAAGCCCACACGCTTCTCCAGAACGGCCAGCAACATATTGAGGCGTCTCACATCAAAGCCGATAGCAGAGCGCTGTGGGGTGCCATAAGCGGCCGAGCTTACCAATGCCTGCGTTTCAATCAGGATGGGGCGGTTGCCTTCCATCGTGGCGGCCACCGCGATACCACTGATTTCATTCTCGCGCTGCGTAAGTAAAAGCTCCGATGGATTACTCACTTCGCGCAGGCCCGATTGCTGCATTTCGAAAATACCAATCTCGGAAGTGGAACCAAATCGATTTTTAATTGCCCGAACGATTCGATACACATAATTCTGGTCACCCTCAAACTGAAGCACCGTGTCAACCATGTGTTCCAGAATTTTAGGACCGGCAATACTGCCTTCCTTCGTAATGTGGCCGATAATCAGAAATGGGATATTATTCTTTTTGGCAAACTGAAGTATCTTCCCGGTACATTCCCTGATTTGAGAAACAGAGCCCGGACTGGATTCAACGTCAGCTGACAAGACGGTTTGAATAGAATCTATCACCACCAGGCGAGGATTAATCTGCCCGGCCTGATGTAGAATCGTCTCTAAATCGGTTTCACAATACAGGAGGCAATCCTGATTTGTAATACCAATGCGGTCGGCACGAAGTTTAAGCTGTCGGTAGGATTCCTCGCCCGAAACATACAAGATACTCGTTCCTTTAAGGCGTAGCGAGAGTTGCAGAGCCAGCGTGGATTTCCCGATACCGGGTTCGCCTCCAAGTAAAACAAGCGAGCCGGTCACAAGTCCGCCTCCCAGCACACGATTCAGCTCAACCGAACGAAGATCAAGACGGGGAGATTCATCGCTGTTTAGCTCCCCAACCGGAATAGGCAGATTAGCAACAGAGTCCTGAATTCCGGATGTTTTTTTACCCACCACCATGGTTTGCTCCACCAGGCTGTTCCAGGTGCCGCAGGCGGTACAACGTCCCAGGTATTTGGGAGATTCTGCTCCACATTCCTTGCAAAACCAGGCTGTTTTCGTCTTTGCCATTGCATTTTATTTGATGCCCAATATACAAAAAACACGGATTACACGGATTTTAAAAGCATATTACACCGACGCCACTTACTAACATTCCTCCTTCAATGACTTGTCCCGAATCGCTCCGCTCTCGGGACGAATCAACAAATCAACGAATCAACTTTTTTTGCACGTTCCACTCAACAACTCAACAAATAATCGAATCAACAAATCAACAAATCAACATTTTTTTGGCGTTCCCCTTCGGGTCGGGCTTTCCGCTGCAAGTCCTCGCGAGCGCGTCCGTGTAATCCGTTCAAATCCGTGAAACCCTCTTCCCTCGCTCTTTCTCCCTTCCCGATGGAGTGGCTCGCTGCGGGCTTTCCGCTCCAATCCCTAACGCATATTGAGGTTGAGGTTAAGGTTAAGGTTAAGGTTAAGGTTGAGGTTAAGGTTGAGGTTAAGGTTGAGGTTAAGGTTAAGGTTGAGGTTAAGATTAAGGTTAAGATTAAGGTTAATGATTAATGGTTTCGTCGAGCCCGCCTTTTCATATATTTCGGAGGCTGCTGACCCCCTAACTAAGGGCTTTCTCCGAGCTCGTTAAATTATCACTCAAAAACTATCATTCCCCCTATAGAATGCCTGGTTCTACAGCTAATAATCGGAACAAACACATCATTAATCCCGATAGCCATCGCGATGCACTGCGTGCGGTCAGAATGCTTAGTTATTGTGCGTAGTTATTTTTTCAACCATCCATCAAAAGTTTTTTTATTTTGCTTTATTCTTAATCCCATTTTTTTCATCAAATCATTTTCAACTTGTATTAAGTCTGTCGGATTTAATCCTAATTTATTTGAAGAGTATTTAATTCTATGCACTTTGCCATCGATAAATCCCCATCGAAGTTTTAATGACTGAAAAATAGGCTCTGATATTTCCGAAGGGCATTTAGATGTGAAAAAGTCAATTAAGTCCTGCAAATACTCTGCTCCTTTAATTTCTGAGATTGTTTTCTCTCCCTCTGCTAGACATTCTGCAAAGTCGTCTTCAGATGGATAGAAACCTTCATTATTGAAAAACTGATGTCCAAAAATGGCGACCTCCTTTATAAAATCTATTATTCCAACATCTGAAGGTTCTATTGCATGTTCAAAAAAGTCAGTGAGTAAATACTCTTCTTCATAATTATTTCCTCTTTTCCTATTACATGCAGAGCATAGAAGACGAATATTTGACTCATCGGAAGAACCTCCTTTTGACCAAGGAATAATGTGGTCAAATTCTATATTTTCATCTTTGACGGAATTTCCACAAACTTGACAGATTTGATTCTCTCTTTTCATTACCCTAAATTGGGTAACTCTCGGAATATTTCTAGTAATCTTTCTTAGTTCTTTTGTTTCAGTGAATGGCTCTGCTACATGGTAAACAGGACAATCATGACCAAAGATTCGACAACTCTTTTCTGTGTTTTCTCGACTTAGAGGAAAATCTTCAACAAGACTTCCATATGGGCAATATTTTATTTCCCAACAAGGTTTACAGACAGCTTTAACCCTATCTTCCCATTTTACCTTTTTTGCCCATTCTTGGATATGCCCCATTTTACTATTTCTTTCTTTTTATTCTCTTAAAGTCTATTTCAATAGGAGCTGGTTTTATAAAAACATCTGATTTCCCATCAATTTCTAAGTCTTTTCTCATTTCTTCATAAATTTCTACTCCCAATTGAACAAGCTCATTGTGAAGTATTTTAGCTTTATCATCATTAACGCCAAGTAAGTCGTGAAAAGGAATAATTCTATTTTTATACTCTCCAATCTTTTCTCGTAATGATTCAGAACCTAATAAGTAAGTCTTTCCAAAAATTCGATTTAGCATTGTGAATTTAACTTCATTAGGTAAGGCAATAAATTCACTATCACAAAACAAATTCATGACCATCCCTAGCACACTTGAATATGCTTCAAGTCTGCCTTTGAATCTCGGGTGTGAGAAAAATGC
>JAIPAR010000017.1 GCA_021739985.1 Bacteroidales bacterium
CAATATGGCTTATATGTTTAATAGTGGCGATAACTTTAATGGGGACATATCCAATTGGGATGTAAGTAATGTAACGGATATGAGTTATATGTTTTACTCCACAAGCTTTAATCAAGATATCAGCAACTGGGATGTGAGTCATGTGACTAATTTTAATTATATGCTTAATGGGTGCCCGTTTAATCAGGATATTGGGAATTGGAATGTAAGTGCAGCAACCTCTATGCTACGAATGTTTGCTTCTAATAATGCCTTTAATCAGGATATTAGTAATTGGAATGTTGGATTGGTAACAACCATGTCATATTTGTTTTATAATGCTACTTCCTTTAATCAGGATATAAGCAACTGGGATGTAAGCAAGGTTACAAATATGTCATTTATGTGTTATAATGCTACTTCCTTTAATCAGGATATAAGCAACTGGGATGTAAGCAAGGTTACAAATATGGCTTCCATGTTTTATAATGCCAGTTCCTTTAATCAGGATATAAGCAACTGGGATGTAAGCAAGGTTACAAATATGGCTTCCATGTTTTATGGAGCTATAAGCTTTAATCAGAACATTGGCGACTGGGATGTGAGCGCAGCAACAAGTATGTCAAATATGTTTAATGGCGTTACACTCTCCATTCCCAATTATGACTCACTTCTAATCAATTGGGCTGCAAAAAATGTTAAATCAAATGTTACATTCCATGGCGGGAATAGCAAGTATTCGTCAGCAGCGGTAGACGCCCGGGATATTTTAGACATCAACAAGGGATGGACAATCACCGATGGAGGGCAGATAAGCTTGTTTATCTGGATTGGCGGTACCAATGATTGGAATGATGGATACAACTGGAATCAGGCAGGTGCTATACCTAATGCAGCTTCGGAGGTGATTATCAATAGTGTAACTAGTCCATTCGTTTATCCGGAAATATCTTCCAATGGATCCTGCTACAAACTTACGGTCAGCAATGGTGCAACCTTCACAATTAATCCCGGGGGTTCATTTATCTGTACAGGCTCTATTATTAACAATGGTTCGATTATAGTTGAGCGGGCCCTTTCAGGTGCTGCTCAATCCTGGCATTTGATTAGTTCTCCCATTTCAAATAGCACGATTACAGGAAATGGATGGAATCCAGCTGCCGGGCAAGATGATTTCTATGCCTGGGAGGAGTCAAGCCCCGGAACTTGGGTCAACTATTTGAATTCTACAACAGCCCCTACTTTCGCAACTGCTAATGGTAGTGCGGATAACTTTGTCCCAGGCAAAGGATATCTGGTGGCTTACAATTCCGCAAATCCTGCTAAAAGTTTTATAGCCGGTGCAGGCGCTACCCCAACAATTGGGAGTATAAACTTTACACTTTCTTCAACGTCCCAAGGATGGAATCTGCTGGGCAATCCTTATACCTCCGGAATTGATTGGAATTTAGCAGACAGGACTCATTTTGAGGATGATTATGCCTACATATACAATCCTGCTATTAACAACTATGTATATGTAAATGGAGGAGTTCCCAATGCTTATATAGCTGCTACCCAAGGCTTTTTTGTGCTCGTAAAAAACAGCGCCAATGGACAAAATTTTGAGTTCAACAGAACTATCCAGGTGCATGCCGGGACACCTTATAAATCAACCGAAACGGAACCGTCCTTCAGTCTCCGGATAAATGGAAATGAGCATTTCGATGAAACCATCTTTCAATTTAACGATGAATCTTCTCCGCTACGCGAACGAAATGATGCTATAAAATTATACAGTTTTAGTGATTCAGTTCCACAGATTTACTCCTTTTCAGAGGACCAGGCAATCCTGGCTGTAAACACAATCCCAGCGAGCAGCCTGGCGAATCAAATCTTGCTTGGTGTACGCATTCCGGTGTCTTCACAATATGAGATTTCAGTTAGTAATCAGGCTGGCCTTCTCTTCCCCGATGGGCTTTACCTGGAAGATAAACTGCATGACCAGGTTCATAACTTGCTTGATGGCAGCTATACTTTCGTTGCAGAAATGGGTACACTCAACAACCGCTTTGTGTTGCAATTCGACAAGACAGGTTTGGATTCTGAATCTGCAAACTTGAAAACATGGTTTGCAGAAGGCAATCTTTATGTTGAACAGGCTAATGGCTTGGTGGATGTTAAAGTATGGACCTTGACTGGGGTTTCGGTATTCCAACATCAAACGATAATTACAGGGAGTGATTATATACCAATTAATCTTCAGCCAGGATTTTATATCATCGAAGTAAAGCAGTTGGAAACTAAACGCACAATCAAGATTGTCATCCTGTAACAGCCAAATTCGTTATTAGATATTCTTTCTGCGAACGCTAAAGTTTAGCAGTTTTCCTGACTATCCCAAACCTGAGTTTTTGAAGATGATGATTAATTGCATAGATTACTTCAGAAACTCCAACTTGCTGTAGGAGTAATCAATGTAATCCGTTTTCGGAGGATTTAAACTATAAAAATCAGATGAATTATCCGATATCGGAAAGAAAGATGCATACCAGAATAGATATTGATAATTTTTATTTAATTCATAATTAGGGTTTTATGAATGTATTTTACCCGTCTGAAATCCGGATTAATCTGATAACACTTTTATGGACTGTTGATTGCACAGGGAATGGGGGATGTGGGCATTGTTTGATTTGGCACCATAAACCTAAAATCTGTTTAAAAAGTATCTGGTTAAACTAAAAGTGAAATTGAGCGCAATGAGAAAATTAATCCTGTCTGTTTTTTGTGTTTTTATTTCAACATTTTTTTGCAGTTCTCAAACGCCTCAAAGTCAATCTATTGATGTGTCTGTGAGTTTTCACCATTCGCCTTTTGGTATCACCCTTCAATGGGCACCTCAAACCGGGGCTACGAGTATTGCTCTTTACAGAAAATCGCCTGAAGCATCGGCATGGACAAGTCTGACAAGCCTTGGTGGCTCCGGAACTACTTATACCGATTATTCCGCAGCCAGCAAAATAGGCTATGAATACAAAATCCAGGTTAATGCAACGACTACGAAATACGCCTATATTTATGCTGGCGAGGAAATCCCTGCTGTTCATTATCGCGGAAAGGTAATCCTGTTAGTCGATAATACCTATATTAATGACCTCCAGTTTGAAATTGACAGGTTGATACTTGACCTGATTGGAGATGGTTGGCAGGTTCTCCGACACAATGTGTCTCGTACTGAACAAGTCCCCGTAGTGAAGGAGATCATAAAAGCAGATTACCTGACCGATCCGGCAAATGTAAATAGCCTTTTTATACTCGGTCATATTCCGGTCCCCTATTCCGGGAATATGGCTCCGGATGGACATAGTGCTGACCATACAGGAGCCTGGCCGGCAGATGTTTATTATGGCGATATGACTGGAATTTATACCGATGTTACAGTTAATAATTCAACAGCTTCCCGTACACAAAATCGGAATATTCCCGGCGATGGCAAGTTTGATCAGTCAACTATTCCCGGAACAGTAGCCTTGGGAGTCGGTAGGGTCGATTTGTATAATATGCCTGCATTCTCGAGTGATGATAAAATATTGATAAAGAACTATCTCGATAAGGATCACGCTTTCAGGATCAAGGAAAATAACCCCCATCGAAAAGCTATTGTTGATGATAATTTTGGCTATTTTAATAGTGAATCTTTTGCAACTTCCGGCTGGCGAAGTTTTTACGCTTTACTGGGTGCTGACAGTACTTCGTCGGCCGATTATTTTACCAGTATGACGAATAACAGCTACATATGGTCGTATGGTTGTGGTGGTGGCTCTTATACCAATTGCAATGGTGTGGGAAGTACAACGAATTTCGCAACCAATAGTGTGAAAAATATATTCACGATGTTATTCGGAAGTTACTTCGGCGATTGGGACAATAGTAATAATCTTTTACGTGCCCCTTTAGCTTCTAATGGATGGACACTTACCAACTGTTGGTCAGGTCGTCCCTACTGGCTATATCACCATATGGGGTTAGGCTTACCCATTGGATTCTCCGCCAGGGTATCACAACGTTTTTCATCTACCTATGTGCAAAATATTGGCGTTAGAAACGTTCATATAGCCCTGATGGGTGATCCTACCTTGCGAATGCATATAGTTAGCCCTCCCGATAGTCTTCAGATTGCCGGATTTAGTAATAATTCGTCGGCACAACTTACCTGGATTGCTTCTTCTGAATCTGTATCCGGTTATTACGTGTATAGAGCCGATAGTTTAAACGGGATTTTTACCTTGCTAACCCAGACCCCACTTACTACAACTAATTATATAGATATAACACCTTCGGGAGGATTGAAATACTATATGATTAGGGCGGTAAAGCTTGAAGATACACACACCGGGAGTTATTATAACTTAAGTCAGGGAATAATCGATACGGTCACCATATCCCAGGTTCGAAATGCGATGGTTGGAACTGGTTTCGGAACTAATGACTGGGTTACATTTGATTATTTTAATCAGATGTCCGGTTTATCGGTTGGAGCAATCTACCAAGCAAATGCTACCGGAAATCAGTATTTCAGGATTGGGGTGGATTGGTCTGATGGGCAACATTCTCAGCATATAATCACGCCAGGCATGGATTCACTAGTTGAGCCTGAGAGCCAAATTGTTCTCAATTCAACCCCTGATACAGATGGTAGTATGTACTTACATGTTTTAAGCACATCCGATAATTATGTATTTAAAACCAAAAATGCTGGTATATATCCTACTTTTGATTTGATTATCTTCCGTGTAGAGGGTGAAATCCGTACAGTATCCTCTGTCTCAAACTCACCTGAAATCATTTATCCCGGTCAACCCGTTACAATAACTGCGAACCTGAGCGGAATTTTAGCAAACGGTCAGGCTGCATATGTTCATTATAGCAAGGATAATTGGACAAGCTCTTCCATGGTGGAAATGGTCTATTCTTCAGGTAATCAGTACACTGGAACTATCCCAACTGATGTGAATATAGCCGGTGCTGAGGTTTCTTATTACGTCTTCACCTCCGGAGATAGCCTGACCGTATCTCCAGATGATGTAGATTGGTATGCTATTAATTTGAATGATAATGATGGAAATAATTACTCCTATTCAGTTGGCTTATTTTGGACCACCAAAGTTAATGCAACGGTTTGGAGCAACCCTGCATCCTGGGATGCAGGGTCGGTACCTTTACCAGGGCAACCTGTATGGATTGAAGACCACCTTATTTTGGACCAGGATGCATCAGTTTCTAAGCTTCTTATCAACATAAACAAGACGTTTACAGCCAGTTATAGCACTGCCAGAACTTTAACCATTACTGATGAAGGGAGCTTAATCAACAACGGTACTTTTTCAGCAAATGGAGGGAAAGTAGTATTTTCCGGCGATGGCATTGTGGCTGGGAGCCTGATTTTTAATGATGTTGAGATACTTGGAGGGGTAGATTTTGGGTCTGCCTCATCGATAAGTGGCACTCTTAGCTTGAACGGAGGATGGAATGCCGGTACCTCCGGTGTCCTTTTCAAATCAGGGTCGATTTTGAGGTTTGAGGAATCGTATGAGGTGGGTTCAACTGATAAAGTATGGATGCCGGGAATAGTATCCACGGGTCTTGAACAGGTAGGGGTTCCATGGAATGTTGAAATAATGGTTCCTGCTACCGTAAATCTTAATCATTATCAACCTTTTTATATGAATGGCTCCCTGACCATAAATGGCACTTTTCGTTTAGGCACAGCCGCTAATCCCTATTTCGGCGATATCTATTTACGTGGAAATCTGATAGATAATGGAACTTTTTTAGCTAATAACCGGGCAGTGTTTTTTAACGGCACTGCTATCCAAACCATGGATGGAAGTAGCATTACTGAGTTTGAAAATTTGAATATTGTCAATGGCTCTCAAACAAATATAGCTTCTTCAAAATTCGTTACTATAAATGATTGCCTCCATGTAGCCAGTAATTCAGCATTTACAATCTATTCAGGTGCTTCACTAATCACCCCATGCAGCATTAATAACGAGGGTGTTGTGAACGTAGAGAAGTCTTTTACAGACAATTTGGGGCAGTATTGGCACTTTATGAGTACACCCGTTTCCGGAATGAATATTACCGGAAGTGCTTTTGCTCCGGGAGCTAATGATGACTTCTATGCCTGGGATGGCTCTTCTCCGGGTACCTGGGTGAATTTTAAAACAGATGACCCTGCGCAGAATCCAACTTTTGTTCAAGTCAATGGCAGTACTAATTTTATTCCTGGGAGAGGATATCTGGTTGCTTTCAATAATACATCGTTTAGCCATTATTTTTCATCAAGTGCATTAACTACTGGTACTTTGAATGTTTCGCTAAGTTACAACGCTACCAAAGCCACCGATGATTGGAATTACACTCCCGGATGGAATCTGTTGGGGAATCCCTACACCTCCGGTATTGACTGGAATTTGGCAGACCGTTCGAAGTTTCAGGATGATTATGCTTATATCTATGATCCGAATAAAATTGGTGGTGAAGGGTATATTACGGTGGATGGTAGTGCCACCGGAGCCTACATGGGTCCCACCCAGGGATTCTTTGTATTAGCAACTCCAGCTGCAAACAATACGAATTTTAGTTTTACAAGTGCTATGCAGGTACATGCTAGTACGGTTTATAAAAACTCCGAAAATGGAGAGTTAATCAAGCTTCGGCTGAGTAGGTCTGAGTTTTATGATGAAATCACCCTGCGATTCCGCGAAGGATCTGCATTTGCCCGTGAACATGATGATGCCTTAAAATTATACAGTTTCAACACAGCTATTCCTCAGCTATTTTCCTATTCTGCTGAGAACATTGAACTGTCGGTTAATACCTTTGCTCTCGAAGAAATCGATGGTCCGGTAGCATTGGGTGTAATTATCCCTGAAAATGGAAGCTATTTGTTCTCATTAGATGAGGAAGCCCTTTCCCTTTTCCCGGAAGGTGTCTTGTTGGAAGATACTGAGGCTGGCATAATTCATAATTTACTGGATGAGAGCTATTCATTTGAATCCGAAAGCGGAACTTTTCCGAATCGTTTTAAGCTTTATGTTAGGTTTACAGACTTACCTCCTCAAGCTCCTGATGATGGAATCCATGCTTGGGTAAATAACAATATCCTTTATATAGAACAGGTGGAAGAACCTATCACAGTTACACTTACGAGTATGTCCGGTTTATCCCTGCTTTGTTTTTCAGTCCCGGCTCATACCTCGAACTGGAGTGCTCCCCTTAACCTGAAATCAGGGGTGTATGGACTCAATCTGAAAAGCAGTAAAGAGAATTCTTCTTTCAGCATCCTGATTCTAGATTAGCAATCGGGAAGGAGGAACGGCTTCGCCAGAGGAAAGAGGAAAGAGGAAAGAGGAAGGAGGAATGGACAGTCCGATATTGGAGGATGGATGCAAGGAATTTGATTTTAAATAGCTCCGAAAACGGATATTGTTTGATAAGACTCCGAAAAATACCATTACTCTAAATCCCTAACTTCCAGCTATATAAAATCAATCATAGCATTAAGCCCGCACCTTTCCTCATTTCTGGCATGTTTTTACCTAATAGGGCTGCAATGAAGATTTTTCCTCATACAACGAATCATATTTATGAAGAGTCCACAACGTATCATACCATTCAAATGGCCGGGTCTGCTTGTGGGCATTGGCTTATGGAAATAATTTAAATTGAATATACATGAAAAAGTCTCTACTATTCTTTTTTCTACTCCTAAGTATCTCCTGGGTATCCAAGGCGCAGAATATGGTACTTGAATTCACCACCACTGCTGCCGGACAAAGTATCAGCCTACCCCTCTTTGATGACGGTGTAACCGCCATCAATTGCGAGGTAAACTGGGGTGATCTTACTCCAAATACAACGGTTACCACCGGGGCCTTAACGCCGCATACTTTTACATCTGTCGGAACCTACCAGGTGCAGATATCCGGAACACTGCCGAAATTCGGTAACGGTAGTACTGAATGGGCTGGTGTATTATACCTTAAAAAAGTTATGAGTTTTGGAAGTGTTGGCCTAACTTCCTTAGGCGGTGCCTTTAACAATGCCGACAATTTAACCGAAGTCCCGGCAACGCTTCCTGCTACCATTACTAATTTGTCAAATGCTTTTTATAAATGTGGAAAGGCATCCATTACCAATCTGAATTTGTGGGATGTAAGCCATGTAACCACGATGGGCAATATGTTTCAGGAGGCTACAGCATTCAACCAATATATTGGTGACTGGAATACAAGCAGTTTAACCACAATGGGCATGATGTTTTATGGATGTTCCGCTTTCAATCAGAACATCAATACCAAGGTAGTCAATGAAGGCCTCCCAACTGAATATATTGCCTGGGATGTGAGCCAAGTAACGCACTTGGGATGGGTATTCACGTCGTGCCTGGTTTTCAATCAGGATATCGGAAACTGGAATACCAGCAATGTAACCGGTGCTATGTACGGCATGTTCAATAAAGCCAGGGCATTCAATAAAGATATCAGTACCAAAACCGTAACCCTTGGTGATACTACCTATACGGCCTGGGATGTGAGTGGCGTAACTGATATGAATAATATGCTTAAGGACGCCAATGCTTTCAACCAAAACATCGGGAACTGGGACGTAGGTAATGTTACCAATATGAGCAGGATGTTTATAAATGCGAGTGTCTTTAATCAAAATATTGGCTCCTGGGACGTAAGCAATGTTACCAATATGTCGGAAATGTTTAGCGCTGCACCTCTTTTCAACCAGAATATCGCAAATTGGGATGTTAGCAGTGTAACGAATATGAGTTCAATGTTTAATGGCGCAATAGCTTTCGAACAGAATCTTGGAGGTTGGGATATAAGCCAGGTGACAAATATGACCAATATGTTTCTGGGTGTTACGCTAACATCTCTCAACTATAATGCACTTCTCAATGGATGGGCAGCACTTACTTTACAAAATAATGTGGTATTTAATGCCGGAACCAGTAAATATTCTCCATTAGCAGAAGCTGCCAGAGCAACTCTGACAACTACCTATAACTGGACAATCACCGATGGGGGAATGGTTTCAGGGTTACCTATGATGCTTGAATACACCACCACAGGAGCCAGTCAAATCGTTAGATTGTATTTAATTGGCACGGTGAATTGCGATGTGGACTGGGGCGATGGCAGCACAAATTCTTATACTACTACTGGCCCTAAATCGCATACCTATACTGCAGCAGGCACTTATACCGTGGAGATTTCAGGAACCCTCACACAGTTTGGAAGTTCATATTCCAATACTTCAAATCAGTATCTTCGTAAAGTAATCACTTTCGGGAATACGGGCTTAACTTCATTGAAAGCTGCTTTTGTTATGGCTCACAATTTAACAGAAGTACCGGCAAGCCTGCCATCTACCGTGACGAGTCTTGAAGCCACTTTTTACGCTAGCAATTTTGCTTCCGTATCCAATTTAGACCTATGGGATGTGAGTCATGTAACCAACATGAACGAGACCTTTAACGGATGTGTCAACTTCAACCAGAATATCTCAGGCTGGAATACGGGCAATGTGGAGTCAATGTGGGCGATGTTTTCGGAAGATGCTGCCTTTAATCAGCCTATTGGGATATGGAATGTAAGTAAGGTCATAGAAATGGCATCAATGTTCGGTTATTGTACGGCCTTTAATCAGAGTTTAAGTGCCTGGGATGTAAGCAGCGTTACCAATTTAGCCGGTATGTTTGTCTATGCCACCGCATTTAACCAGGATATCAGCAATTGGAATGTAAGCCACGTGGAATACTTCAACGAAATGTTTTATCATGCGGAAGGCTTTAACCAGAATATCGGAAGTTGGGTGGTAAGCAGCGCAACAACTATGGAAAATATGTTCTTCAATGCCGTTACTTTTAACCAGGATATAAGTTCCTGGAACGTGGGCAATGTGACCAATATGGCAGGTATGTTTAATGGGGCTACCTCTTTCAATCAGGATATCAGCAACTGGAATGTGGCTTCGGTTACTACTATGGCAGATATGTTTAATGGAGTAACCCTTACAACTCCTGTTTATGATGCAATCCTGAATGATTGGTCTGCGCTGAGCGTTCAACCAAATGTTGTTTTTAATGGCGGCAACAGCAAGTATTCATCGGCTGCATCTGCTGCAAGAACTTCGTTAATCAGTAGTGATACATGGACCATCACCGACGGCGGTTATTTGCCTGACCCTATGAAACTTGTTTTTGTTACATCAGCTGATGATCAGGAAGTTGGTCTTCCACTGGATGGAACAGTCAACGTTACTGTAAAATGGGGCGATGGAAACAGCAACGATTACACCACGGCTGGTATTAAAACCCACACCTTTGCCACTGCCGGAACCTATACCGTTGAAATTGGCGGTTCTGCAACAACGAGTGGAACGCTCACAGTCTTTGGCGGGCAGGATGGCATTCCCAACTATGACCTATTAACTTCCGTCATCGATTTTGGCGAAATCGGACTTACAAGTCTTTACAAAGCCTTTAACCTAGCCTTCGCACTGACTGATGTGCCTGCTTCGCTTCCTGCTACCGTTACGAACCTTTCACAGGCTTTCATTAATGCCGCCTCATTCAACGATGCGGATATTGCCGGCTGGAATGTGGGCAATGTGACCAATATGTCAGGTATGTTTCAGGGAGCTTACGATTTCAATCAGAACATTGGAAGCTGGAATGTGGGCAGTGTGACGAATATGTCAAATATGTTCAATGGACTGGTTTCTTTCAATCAGAATATTGGAAGCTGGAACGTGAACAATGTTACAAATATGGCCGGGATGTTCATGGATTGTCATGCATTTAACCAACCCATTGCTTCCTGGAATGTAAGTGCTGTGACTGATATGTCTATGATGTTCTATGCTGCAAGCACTTTTAATCAGGATTTGAGCACTTGGAATATTGCTCAGGTAACAGCTATGAATGATATGTTTGAAGGAGTAACCCTTTCTAAACCCAATTACGATGCCATTCTGAATGGTTGGGCAGCTCAAACCGTGCAACCCAATGTTGTTTTTAATGCCGGGAACAGTCAATATACAGCTTCAGCCGTAGCTGCAAGAAGTACCTTAACCAGTGCACCCAATAGCTGGACCATCACGGATGGTGGGCAATACCTGCCGATGATACTCGAATTCACCACAACCGCTGCCGGGCAAAGTATCAGTCTGCCACTTTTTAGCGATGGCGTAACACCAATCAATGCCGTGGTCATCTGGGATGATGGCACATCTAATTCAACGGTTACTACCGGCGCTTTAACACCACATACATATACCGATGCGGGTACCTACCAGGTTGAAATCTCCGGAACGCTGCCGAAATTCGGGAACACTGATACTGAATGGGCTGGTGTACAATACCTGAATAAAGTATTGAGCTTTGGGAGTGTTGGACTGACTTCCTTAGGCGGTGCCTTTTACAATGCCGACAATTTAACCGAAGTTCCGGCAGCGCTCCCTGCTACCGTTACGGATTTGTCTTTTTCTTTTGCAATTTGCGATTGGGTCTCTCTGACCAACCTGAACCTATGGGATGTGGGCAATGTGACTAAAATGAACGACATGTTTAGTGTGGCTCTAAGTTTTAACCAGGACATTGGTGGATGGGATGTGAGCCAAGTGACAAATATGGCAGCGATGTTTAATGAGGCCGCCTCTTTCAATCAGAACATCGGAGGTTGGACTACTACCAGTTTAACCGAAATGTGGTATATGTTTTATGCAGCTTCTGCTTTCAACCAGAATATTGGCGGCTGGGATGTCAGCCATGTCACCAATATGGAAGGTGTATTTAACGAGGCTACTTCATTCAATGGGGATATCGGAGCATGGGACGTTAGCAATGTAACTGATATGTCGTATATGTTTAGTGGTGCTTCATCGTTTAATCAAGATATCGGAAACTGGAATCTAAGTGCCGTTACTAAAACTGCATCCATGTTTCAAAATGCTACCTCATTTAATCAGGACATCAGTACCAAAACATTGACAGTTGGAGGAAATACCTATACCGCCTGGGATGTAAGTGCTGTTACCAGCATGACCTCGATGTTTAGAACTGCTACCTCTTTTAATCAGAATATCGGCAACTGGAATGTTAGTGCTGTTACCAGCATGACAAATATTTTTAATGGAGCTACCTCTTTTAATCAAAATATAGGCTCCTGGAATGTTGGTGCTGTTACCAGCATGTCAAATATGTTTTATGGAGCTACCTCTTTTAATCAAAATATAGGTTCCTGGAATGTTGGAAGTGTAAAATATATGACGGGGATGTTTAGTGGTGCTACTGCCTTTGACCAAAATCCGGGCACCTGGAATGTGACATCTGTATTATATATGTCCAATATGTTCCTTGGAGTTACCCTTTCTATTTCAAACTACGATGCGTTGCTGATTGGATGGGCTGCACAGGCTGTGAAGCCAACTATTTCTTTCCATGGTGGAAACAGCCAGTATTCTTCTGCGGCAGTAACCGCCCGAAACACTTTGGACGTTGCTCCAAACAATTGGACTATCACCGATGGTGGTCAAACTCAACCGATGATTCTCGAATTCACCACAACGGCTGCTGGCCAAGCAATTTCGTTGCCTCTGTTTGGCACAGTTGACTGCTACATCAATTGGGACGACGGCAATTTGGAAACAGTTCTAACTGCAGGCTTAAAATATCATACCTACGCTAGTGCTGGTACCTATCAGGTTGAGATTTCAGGAAACTTAACTCATTTTGGAAATTCTTCTATACCCGGTATAGAATATCTCGATAAAGTATTGAGCTTTGGAGATATCGGCTTAATTTCTCTGGAAAGTGCATTTTGTGATGCCGATAATTTAATGGAGGTACCAGCTACCTTACCCGCTGATGTTACTAATTTAAATGCTGCCTTTCTTAACTGTGACTGGGCTTCCTTAACCAATTTGAATTCTTGGGATGTAAGTCATGTTACACTTATGTCCGAAATGTTTTCAGGCTGTGTCTCATTTAATCAAAATATTTCAGCCTGGAACGTAAGCGGTGTTACAAATATGGCAGGTATGTTTATGGATTGTCATGCATTTAACCAACCCATTGCTTCCTGGAGTGTAAGTGCTGTGACTGATATGTCAATGATGTTCTATTCCGCAAGTTCTTTTAATCAGGATTTGAGCACTTGGAATATTGCTCAGGTAACCGCTATGAATGATATGTTTGAGTTTGTTACCCTTTCCAAACCCAATTACGATGCCATTTTAATTGGATGGGCAGCTCAAACCGTGCAATCCAATGTTGTTTTCAATGCAGGAAGCAGTCAATATACATCTGCAGCCGTAGCTGCGAGAAGCACCTTAACCAGTGCACCCAATAGCTGGACCATTACCGATGGTGGATTGTACGAGCCATTCAAAACCCTGACACTTTCAGATATTATGCTCCAGGGGCTTTATGCTGGCAGCAACACAATGAATGAGGCTTATGATGAAAATGGCATCCATTGGGCCGAAGGGATTGCAGATCATATTACAGTTGAATTACACGATGCTGCTGCTTATTCCACAATCATTTATACGGCATCTGATGTTGTATTGAGTACTTCAGGAGACGCTGAGATAAGCATCCCTTCCGAATATTTGGGAAGCTATTATATCACTATCAAGCATCGCAATAGCATTGAAACCGTTTCTGCTAATCCAGTGTCCTTCTCTACCGGTGAAATCAGCCAGTCCTTTGCAAACCCTGCCAATGTTTATGGCAATAACCTGATTGAAATGATCGATGGCACATACTGTATCTTCGGAGGTGATGTGAATCAAGATGGTAACGTAAATTTATTGGATATTGAAAGTGTTAATACCCAATTGATAGCAGGTGAAATAGGTTACATTAATCAAGATACTGATGGAAATGGATCAATTCAACTTTTGGATCGTGAAATAGTAAGCACAAATGTATTATCAGGTGTAATTGTAACAACCCCATAAAATAACTTAAAAAACATATAATATGAAAAAATTATTAGCTATAGTATTTATCCTTCTGACTTATACACAGGTGTTTGGCGTTAAAAGTTGGGAAATGAAATTGACCAATTTTGTTCAAGAAGATGAAAGAGGTTTCACTTTTGATATCCTACTCAGAAATACAAATGTAAGTGAGCCATTTGCATTATCTGGTGTACAATGGCAAGTTACATTTAACACCGCAATCAAAAACGGAGGAGATTTTCAAAATACTCAATGTACCTATGTGCTTGGTAGCAGTGAGTTGCAAGGGACAAGAATGATTCCGATAACGGCATATTTTACTCAGATTTATTCTGGAACTACTTTTCAATGGGTAACGCAAAGTCTGGGACTGGAGGAAATGACAACTTATTTTGATCATGGGGATTTTAGAAGAATTGGAACATTTAGAGTTAGATTAAGAACAGCAAGTACTGGTACTACTGTGCATAATTTTCATGATGACTTTGTAAATATGTCTTTGAAATCAACAGGCTGCTTATTGACTGAGTGTGAGGTATATTATGATGAAGAAGGTGCTGATGGTGCTGGGTACTATAGGGCATCGGCTCCATTTAATCAAATTGTATCAAATACCTTAACAAATGACATAAGCAATAGTACGATGGTGGCTGGTCATTATTTAGGTGTTGGAACTGACTGGGCTACTTCAAACAATTGGAATACTTTAATTCCAAGTAGTAATCCTGATTATCATCAAATACCGAATTCAACACAGAATGCATTGGTAGGAGTAAACGCTGTAATCGCTTCAACAACCGATGCACAGGTAAATAATCTTATCCTGAAAACGGGTGCTACATTAACGATTCAATCAAATGCCTCGGGCAATGGGTCACTTATTGTCAGCAATTCAATTGTAAATAACGGAACCATCATTGTTGAGCACTATCTACCTGGATCTGCTCAGTCTTGGCATTTCATCAGTTCGCCCATGGCAAGTGGCACGATTTCGGGCAACGGTTGGAGTCCTACTCCTGGGCAAGATGATTTCTATGCATGGGATGAGCCAAGTCCTGGAACTTGGGTGAATTATTTAAATACAACTACATCTCCAACTTTTACCACTGTAAATGGAAGTGCCGATGGATTATTTATGCCTGGGAAAGGCTATCTGGTTGCTTATAATGCTGCAAGTCCTACGAAAAACTTCACAGCTGGCCCAGGGTTAACTCCTACAATCGGAAATTTAAATTTCTCGCTTTCTTATACTAACTCCGGCTGGAACTTGTTAGGCAATCCTTACACTTCAGGCATTGACTGGAACCAGGCAGACCGCTCGAAGTTCGTAGATGATTATGCCTATATCTATGACCCTAACAAACCGGGTGGAGAAGGTTATATGATCGTTGATGGTGGTGAGGCCGATGCGTTTATTGGTTCTGGACAAGGATTCTTTGTGCTGGCTGAACCAGCTTCCAATGGTCAAAACTTCCAGTTTACCTCTGCTATGCAGGCACATGGAGGAACTTCCTATAAAAGTCCTGAAAATGAATCTTATATTAGTCTTCGCTTAAGTGGTGGTGAGTATTTCGATGAAACAACTCTTCGATTTCGCGAAGGAGCTACTGCTGCCCGTGAACGCGACGATGCCTTAAAGTTATACAGTTTCAATACAGCTATTCCCCAACTTTATTCCTTTTCTACCGAGAATTACGAGCTCTCAGTAAATACAGTGCCTAATGAGACTCCCGAAGGTCCCATGGCTCTGGGTGTGAAAATCCCGGCAAATGGAACCTTCGAATTCTCGCTGAATGCTGAAACAATGGACTTATTCCCTAGTGGAGTTTATCTCGAAGATACAGAGGCCGATGTGATTCATAATCTTACCAATGGAAGCTATTCCTTTGAGTCCGAGGGTGGTACTTTCACCAATCGTTTTAAACTGTATTTCAGCTTTACAGGCCTTCCGGAACTTCCGGCATCCTCATCGATTCAAGCCTGGGTAAACCACAATGTGCTTTATATCGAGAATTTGAAAGACGCTTCAACACTTAGTGTAGTCAGCTTGTCCGGTGCTACTTTGATTGGCAAAGAAATCCCTGCAGGAACAACTAATTGGCACGCCACTATCAATTTGAAATCCGGTGTGTATGTGATTCAGATTAAGAATGATAAAGAGACTAAAACCTTTAAAGCTTTCATCCAATAAGCTGACATTCCAAAACGAACGAAACGTAATCATTATAAAATAAAAATATCATCCGATGAAAAGAATATTAACGGCATTAACTATCAGTTCATTCCTATTAATTTCCATTAGTGTTGGGGCTCAGGCACCCCCACCACCACCTAGTTCACATGGTGAAACTACCAATCAAACGCAAGAAAATGGGGGAGGAGCACCGCTTGAAGATGGGATGCTCACCCTTATCGTACTGGGAGTCGCTTACGGGAGCTATAAGCTCGTTACAGTTGCCAGGAAGCGTGTAAATGCTGTAACTGAGTAAGCGATTTCTCTCCGCGAGACGGAACTAATTGGTCAGATGTTACTCCACTGTTGTTAAGCTACCTAAACGTAATCAAAATACATATCTAACCATGCTAGCCAAGATACTGCTCATAGATGATGATAAAATTCTGGCAGCAGCTATTCAACAAGCACTGGTAGAGATGAATTACTCGGTTACGCTTGCTTCTAATGGCAATCAAGGTGTTGAATGTATGGAATCCGAATCATTTGATTTAGTGATTTCAGATGTGTTGATGCCTGGAATGGATGGAATCGAGGTGGCTTTGTATATGCATAAAGCAAAAAAAAATATCAAACTAATTATGATGTCTGGCGGAGGGAAAATTGAAAGTGATTTTTACCTACATGTGGCAAGTAAACTTGGTGCCAACTATGTTATTCCTAAACCTTTCTCCATGGAGCAGCTAAAAACGCTAATTACAAACCTATTGGAGAAAGACAAGCCTTCACAATGACAATTTTCCGCTACGTCCAAACGTGCAGATTGTCGATGTACACCAACCTTTGAGAAAAGCTTGGTGTATGTTTTTTTTAGGCCTTTTATAGATGAAAATCAAATTTCTTATTTACTTTTATGTCCCTTTTATGTACTTATAACTAACTAATTAACGATGCACTCATCCCCGAACGAAGTGTTTGATGTAATTGCGCGACAGATTCAGGAGTCTCCTTCCGAGAATCTGACTCTAAATCTTGAAAAAGCATGCATCAAATTGGCTCATTTTATTCACGCTGATACTATTTATTTCTTACAAAAAAGTGAAAAATTGGGAAGTCTGCATACTTTAATGCCAATTCCTGTAAGATACCTTCGTTTTATCTCTGAAATTTATCAGAATCACCCCAATAACTTTCCTCTTTTTTCTCCCGTCCGGATTAAGCAGCCAAACCCACCTATCGCCAGCAGCGATTTTGTGTTGATGAAAATAAGTAGCCGGGCCGGTAAATGTTTTTACCTGCTTGTGAAAAAGTCATTAAAGGATACAGAGATACCGACAGATGATTTGCTTAAAGTAGGACTCGTGTTACTGGAGCTTTACACATCCGGTTTGACTAGTCAACAAGTTAATCAGCAGCCGTATCGGGAACTGGCAATTATTGATTCCTCCAGCAAGGGTTTTGCTATTGATTCGGAATTAACACTGGATGCTGTTTTACTTCACGATTGTAAGGGTGTGATTTATAATTGTAATGATATTTTTAGCGCTTTGATTCATGAGGAAGGGGTTGGAAAGAATGTGTTTGATTATTTGCAGGATACAAGCTTGCAATGTAAGGTGAGTCAGTTGCATTCCAGGCAAATAATTCATACGCAGGGGGTTATTGTTCCCGCAGAGAAAAATAGGATGATTCCGGTTGAGGTTTCTTGTACGCAATATGCTGAAAAGGTATCCGATTTATATATCATGATAATCAAAAATCTGGCGGCCCTCGAAGTTCGCGACCCTCAATCGCTGGCCAGTGAGCAGCGTTATCAGTCTATTGTAAGCAATCTGTGTTATCTGGTGTATTGTTATCGGTTTAATCCTGCAACCCTTCATTTTACCCTCGATTGGATTGAAGGAAAGGTGGAAGATGTTCCCTTTGAAAATCCCGCAGATATTTTTGACTTGCAGAAATATCATTCAGTAGTTCATCCGGATGATTTAGGTTCTGTTCAAGAAAAACAAAGCAACCTGGTTAAAGGTAAGTCCTTTACCAGCCAGTACCGCATTATGACCAGTCAGGGAACCTATAAATGGGTGAAGGATTATAATTGGCACTTTGGGGATACGGAAGGTGGCATGCTAAAATTTTATGGGGTGATTCAGGATTTATCAGCTGATTTTCGGAAAGATGAGCAAATACGGCTACTTTGGACAGCCATTTCCTATTCATCCAACGTAATTATTATTTTGGATGATAAACGAAATATTGAATTTATTAATCAGGCCATATCGAATGAAGTAGGGATGGAACCACTTGATTTAGTGGAAAATTCCATTGACTTACTCATACAGAAAATGGATTCCACATTGGTTATCGACGATTATTTGCTGGAGAAAAATTTTGAACAAATCGTAAGTGATAAAATTACTTACCTGAATAAAGAAGGAATTCCTCAAACAGCCTTATTAACAGTTACCCCTTTGTTTAATGAACAGCGGGGGGTGTATAAGTATGTCGTAGTAACTCAGAATATTACTCATTTGAATGAGCTGGAAAGCCGCTTGTTGCAAAACGATAAATTGAGTACGCTGGGCTTATTTGCCAGTGGAATTGCACACGATTTCAATAATATCCTTCAAATTATTTCCACCTTCACCGAACTGGTAGAAGCAAAAGCTCCTGAGGATAAGGCTATTCAATCGTATATTCATCAAATTAAGGATGCAAAAGACCGGGGCACACAAATTGTCCGAAATCTTTTATCTTTTGGAAAGCCCTCGGAAAAGGCAAAAGTGGAGGTTCAGGTAAGCAGGATTATGAATGAATCGAGTCATTTATTAAATGATTTAATTCCGGAACGCATAAAGCTTAGGTTTGAAGTAATAGATGACTTCAAGATATTTGCCAGTGAGACAGAGATTTTGCAAGTGATTATCAATTTGGTTGTTAATGCCATGCAAGCTATTGAATCCCGGGGGGCAATCAGTGTAAAATCGTATCGTAGTGCAGGATTGAATGAAAATCTTTATGGAATTATTGAAGTGGAAGACACCGGTAAAGGTATTCCGGAGACACATCATAATCAGGTATTTAATCCTTATTTCAGTACCAAAACCCAGGGTGATGGTACCGGATTAGGTTTGGCAATTGTGCAATCGATTGTGAGTGATCATGGAGGTACGATTCATTTCCATTCAGAGCTTGGGCTAGGCACTCGGTTTTTCATTTCAATTCCATTAAGTCAGGTAGAAACAGAATAACCATTGATTTAGTTAATTGCCCATCTCTCTATTAAATTGGCTATCAGGTTGATTCTCAGAAGGATTAGCTGATGGAATAGTTGGGTTCCCATGAACTTGTTGGAATTCGATACGCAGAAATAATTCTTGTAACTCCATGATATCCTTAAGTAAAAGTTTTATCTTGAGGATAGATTGATACGTTTCTTCCAAATTAGGAGCAGTAAGATTTGGCAGGTCTAGTGCTTTAAGCTGATGATATAGTTTTTCTGTTTTTAATTGAATGACTTCCCGTGCAGAATCAATCAGGAAGCGTAAGGTGTTTTCAACCGGAATACTTCCGGATGAGGTTTTATTTTCGGTATTTAAAAATGATAAATAATCCGGTACTTGCATAAAATGAGCTTTGGGGGTAACGCAAGCAATTCTATAGTAAAATCATGCCAAATCTTTAACTTTTTATGATAAGTGTATAAGTGTTTGATATGAAGGGACTTAATTTTTGTGAACGTAAGATATGTTATATTACGATAGTCCGAATTTGGTCTATCGATAGGTGTGGTTATAGAGCTAATCCGAAATTGGACTATCTGCTTTCCGGAAAGATTTTAAGCAAGAGGTACAGTTGTTAACTTGACTTTAACACATTTTTAATCCGAATAATAATTTCGTTAGAATAGGTATTAGTTCCAAAAACAAATTGATTTTTTAGCAAGCAGGAGACAAAACAATTAGTACCTTTGAATCGGAGTAATTAAACAAGCATCGAAGTGGCATGGAATCAAGCTTTCAGATAAATAATGTTTCATTGATTTTTCTGTTGACAGCATTTGTGTCGCTTGCTCTTGCTTTTATTACCCTTTCCCGCAAAGATATTGCCGGTATCCGTTACATCACATTTATCTCTATTCTGGTGTTTATCTGGACTTTAGCTAATGCGTTGGAATATGCTACCTCTGACTTGCAGCTAAAAATTCTTTTCACCAAGATTAGCTACCTGGGAATTACTCCGGCTCCATTTACTTTTCTGGTTTTTGCTGCCCAAAATACCGGCCTCACAGAGAAAATTCCGCTCCGCTATTTCAATTTTCTCTACATAATCCCGGCAGCAATAACGCTTCTGGCATTTACCAATGATTATCATTATTTCCAGTGGAAAGAATACCGAATCATTGACAGCATCGGAGGGAAAGCGGTTTATTATGTGAGTGGCTACGGCTTATGGATATTGGTTGTTTTTTCCTGGATAGCCTTTGTGACTGCCATGATTTTGATGATTCGGCACTTCCGGAATCGTCAGGAACGTTACAATGCTCCGCTGATTATGATTGTGACAGCCTTTACCTGGCCCTGGATTGCTAATGTGCTGTATGTTACACGAGTACTTCCACATCCGGAAATTGACTGGACGCCTGTTGCTTTCCTGCTCACATCCATTTTTGTACTAATAAGTGTAATGAAGTATAAGCTTTTTGAACTAGCTCCTCTGGCTCGTGATTTGCTCTATACTTCCATTCAAAATGCTGTTATTGTATTGAATATCAAGGGGGTTGTTATCGATTTTAATCAGGAAGCGAAAACCCATTTTCACTTAAATCCTCAAATTGGTCGTAACATTGGCGAACTCCTGCCTGAATTATCTTATCAATCCTTTGAGAATGTGATGGGTGATAAGATTCCCATTCAGCGGGGTGATTCCTGGTTTGAGCTGATTATCTCTGAAATCATCAATAAAAGTGAGCAAAGGGCTGGTTTCCTGTTATTGTTCAATGATATTACGACTGAAGAAATTCAGCGTCAAGAACTGGTTAAATCGAAAGAAGAACTGCAGCAATTGAATGCCAGCAAGGATAAACTGTTCTCCATCATTGCCCATGATTTGCGTAATCCTTTCAATGGAATTATCGGGCTCACGCATGTCTTGCTGGGACATCGCACTATTCCGGAAAATGACCGAAATAAAATTATCGAAAGCATTCACACCACGGCTATTAACACCTACTCTTTGTTAGAGAATTTACTTACCTGGGCGAAAGCTCAAATCGATTCAGTCGTTTTTCAGCCCGAGGTTTTACCGCTTACAGAAATCGTTGAGACTTGTGCCAATGAAAGTGCCGGGAATGCCCGCCTGAAATCCATCGAGATTATTACTTCCATTCCGGAATCCGTAAATATTTATGGGGATAAAAACATGCTTACCACCGTTATTCGGAATTTATTAACGAATGCCATTAAGTTTACCCCCCGGCAAGGGAAAGTGGTTTTATCCTATTCTGCTGATGAAAATAACGACATTATTTCAGTGATTGATAATGGAATAGGTATTGATGCTGATAAAATCCCGATTTTACTTAATTCCGACAGTTTTGTTTCAAGTCCGGGTACTGAAAACGAGAAAGGTACAGGCTTGGGTTTAGTGATTACCCAGGATTTTGTGAAGAAGCATGGTGGCAAATTGGGAATTGAGAGTACACCCGGAAAAGGTACAACCTTTTATTTTACCATACCTAAAGCAGCAAACCTTTCCGTATAAATTTAAAGTTCTGATTATCAGTACTATAATTCGTAATTGTTTCAATTTTAGCAGGAAATTTTCTCCGTTCAATTACATCTCCAGATTATTTCCATTTTACACTGAAAATGGATTTTCAATCCATTAAGATTGGAATTTTAGGTCAGCATTTCTGGCATCAAAAATTTAGTTGGAATTATTAGCCTGATAAACCTCCAATCCTGAAATCCAGGTACTTATGAGCTGAACCCCAGGAGCTTCCTGAATGGGGATTTCCATGATATCCTTATCCAGGATGACAAAATCAGCCCACTTGCCCACTTCAATACTTCCTTTAACATCTTCTTCAAAAGCAGCTTTCGCAGCCCATAAAGTCATACCCCGAAGGGCTTGCTCCCGGCTTAAAGCTTCGCCAGGTTGAAATCCTCCTTCGGGAAATCCATGCACATCTTGTCGGGCAATAGCTGCATAAAAGGTGAGAAGGGGATTAATCTGTTCAATTGGGAAATCAGTCCCTAAAGGCAGCCATTCATTGGTTTGTAAGAGTGTTTGATAAGCATAGGCTTCTGCCATCCGGCCGGCTCCGAGCCGTTTCTCTGCCCAATACATATCTGAAGTGGCATGCGTAGGTTGTACGGAAGGTATGATACGGTTTTCTGCAAATAACTTCATATCATCCGGATGAACTACCTGGGCATGCTCAATCCGCCAGCGCAGAGCATTATCTCCCTTCAGGAAATCGGCATAAATCCCAAGTATAAATCGATTGGCCGAATCCCCAATGGCGTGTGTATTAACTTGATATCCATTATCATAAGCCAATTGACAAATAGTTCTGTATTCATTTTCCGGTTTAATCAGTATGCCCCTATTCCCGGCATCATCCGAATAATCTTCCAGCAGGCAGGCTCCTCGCGAACCTAAGGCACCATCGGCATATAATTTGACAGACCTGACGCTCAGTTTATCCGTTACATAGGGACCGTTTTGTATAAACTGGAGGATGTTTTCTTCGCTGGGGTCGAGCATCGCGTATATTCTAATTTTCAGGATATCAGCTTGTTGCATGGAATCTATTAAGAGGATAGTCTTTTTCGGGAGTCCCGCATCAGCAAGCGATGTCAGCCCGTTGGCTAAACATTTTTCCTGAGCCATAAGCAGTGCTTTTTGAATAAATGTTTCATCTGCCGGAGGAATAATCGATGCAACCAGTTCCATGGCTTCATCAATTAAAATTCCACTGGGCTCATTATCTTTTAAAATGACAGATCCTCCCTGAACTATAGTGCTACTTGTAATTCCGGCTAGTTCGAGCGCCTTGGAGTTGACCCATGCAGCATGCCCGTCGATGCGAATCAGATAGACCGGAATGTCAGGGAATGCTTCATCAAGTAAGTGCTTATCGGGAAAATCTTTGGCAGGCCAGTCATTTTGATCCCATCCCCGGCCTTCCAACCATCCGGAAGGATTTAGCTCCCGGTGTTTTTTTAAGCGTAGAATGACATCTTCCGGTGATGGAGTGCCGGCTAAATCTGCCCGCTTGAGCAAATTGGAACCATATCCATAGAAATGACAATGCGCATCATAAAAACCCGGATACACAAATTTACCTTTTGCATCAATCACATTATCAGATTGATAGCTTGATAAAATTTCTTCACGACTTCCAACAGCAACAAATTTGCCTGCTTGAACAGCAAAGGCTTCTGCTTGTGAAAAATCCTCATCAACCGAATAAATATGGGCATTATACAGAATCAAATCAACATTTTGCCGACTCTTGCATGAAGTATTCATCATCAACAGGAAAGTTAAAAAGGCTGTGAAAAGTAAACCGGGTTTGGAAAGGGAAGCAGGAAAACAAGCTTTGCAGATGGTAATCATTGCGAGTGATATTAAATTCTTACTTTTTGATACATTCGAAACTACAACAATTTTGCATACCAATAGTTGCTAGAGCCAATGGTTTTGAGGTATTTTTTAAAAAGATAAATGAGGGTTGAGAATTGTTAAATCTTGAATCGATAGAGTGTAAATTATTTGTAAATCTCTCGTTCGATGCATACCAAAATCGGAATATGTATATCTGAAATTCCTCGCTCTATAATGTCGAACAAATTCCTCTGGATGATGTACAAGCCGGTGTTTACGAACTTGTTATGACGAGTGAAGATGTTGTAACTCTCTTAAAATTAATTGTTTATTAAATTGATTTTCATTGTTTTCCTCCAAAGGATTATCTTCATTTTCCAAGGAAGAATCCATTACTTTTGACGGAAAAGGAGGATTCGATTTTATGCAATCTGTTGAACTGCTGGCACCGGCGAAAAATCTGGAAAGTGGAAAGGCTGCCATTAATTATGGCGCGGACGCCGTGTATATCGGTGCAGATCGATTCGGAGCGCGGGCTGCCGCCGGAAATTCCATACAGGATATTGCTGAACTTGTTCGCTATGCGCATTTGTATCGTGCCAATGTATATGTGACGCTTAATACGATTTTGTATGATTCGGAATTGGAAGAAGCTGAAAAATTAATCCATCAAATCTATGAAGCTGGAGCAGATGCTTTAATTATTCAAGATTTAGGTATTTTGATGATGGATTTGCCTCCTATCGCTTTACATGCCAGTACCCAAACCAATAATTTTAATACGGAACGAATCAAATTCATCGATTCACTTGGATTTCAACGGATTGTGCTGGCTCGTGAACTTAAGCTGCCTGAGATTCGTGAAATCCGGAAACAAACCCGCGCCGAGCTTGAGTTTTTTATTCATGGAGCATTGTGTGTAAGCCTGAGCGGCCAATGCTATTTTAGTCAGACGATTACCGGCCGGAGTGCCAATCGAGGCATGTGCTCGCAAATGTGCCGGCATCCCTATCACTTAATTGACGGAAATGGACAGCAAATCGCACTGAACACGCATCTTTTATCATTAAAAGATTTAAATAACAGTGATAACCTGAACGATTTGCTTGAGGCGGGAATCACCAGTTTAAAGATTGAAGGTCGTTTAAAAGATATCCTGTATGTAAAAAATGTTGTGAGTTATTACCGGCAAAAGCTCGATGCGATTCTGGCAGGAAATGAGCGCTTTTCGAGGGCATCTGCCGGAACCACTCAGCTTAGCTTTCTTCCGGATCCGGAGCGTAGCTTTAACCGACGGTCAACTGATTATTTCCTCCATAATCGTTCCCGTGAAATGATTAATCCGGCTACACCGAAATCGATTGGAAAGGAGATAGGACCTATTATCGCCCTCCAGGGAAATCAGGTTCAAGTTGAAAGTGTTGAAACACTCTCGAATGGTGATGGATTATGCTATATAGTTGATAATCAATTAATCGGATTTAGGGCTGATAAAGTCACAGGCGATTGGATTGAGGTGAGTAGTACTGCCGGATTAGAAGTAGGAATGATACTTTATCGCAATTATGACCATCAATTTACGAGGCAAGTTGAAAATGATGCTGCCATACGCAAAATGAAGGTGGACATCCGGATTTGGGAAGATGAGAAAGGGCTGGTTTTTGCTCTGCTTGATGAAGATGGATTAGAGACTGAAATAAGGATAGATAATTTGCCGGAAGTGGCGCGGGATTATCAGCTTTTTTTGAAAAATATTCAGCAACAGTTTGCCAAGGACGGTGCTTCTGTATTTGCTGTGCAATCTGTTGATATTCAGTGTAAACAAGGCTATTTCTTCCGGATGGCAGCGCTCAATGAACTGCGCAGACAACTTTTCGAAGCGCATGAAGAAAAACGAATTCAAGCTTTTGCTGCCCGGGACTTTGTTCGCACGGAACAGCCCCTTTCGTTTCCTGCCCAAACGGTTGATTTCAGGGAAAATATCTCCAATCACAAGGCCGAGGCCTTTTATAAAATGCATGGAGTTGATATCACTCAAAAAGCCATTGAAGTTGAAAAAAGCCGTCCCGATCAGTTGCTAATGACTACCCGTTATTGCCTGAAATATGAGTTGGGAGGATGTCCGCATCATCAGAAAGGTGGGGTTCAGCTTATTGAACCGCTCTATCTCGAAGATAAGAACCGCAAATACCGTCTGCATTTTGATTGCCGCCAATGCCTCATGGAAATCAGGCTGGCGTAAAATTGGATAACGCTGGTTTCCCGGCAGCCGATTTGCCCAATGAAATAACGTCTGTCTATAAAGGGGATTTTCCGTCTTTTTTTTGGCGTTCCCCTACGGGTCGGGCTTTCCGCTCCAAGTCCTCGCGGGGAACGCAACCATCCATCCACTGAGCTGGATTGAATGCCCCGCTCCGGGCTTTCCACTTCAATCCCTAACGCGAAATAATGGTTAATGATAAATGATAAATGGAGAATGATTTCGCCGAGCCCGTCTTTCCTCAGGCGAAGCCGTTCTTCCTTCCTCCTTCCTCGAGATTCTTCACTCCACTTCGTTCCGTTCAGAATGACATGGGGTTTTTAGGGGTCCCGGCGCGCGGGTTGCCGGCATTCTATTCCATAGAACAGGGCGTGGAACCCGCGCGGGAAAACCCTCCACGTTTTGTTGATTATGGGATTGTGGTATTCGGCGAAACCATTCACCATTATAGCCTTACTACTTTCCAACTCTCTCTCTGTTGGGAGGATGTTTGGATGATGAGGTAGTAAATCCCTTTGGGATAAGGTTTTAGATTGATGACTTGTTTGTTTTCGGTGGATGAGAGGCTAATCAGTTTTTTCCCCAGGAAATCACACACTTCCATACTAACCTGCCCGGAAAGCCCCTCAATGAACAGCTCTCCGTTGGTAGGATTGGGGTAAATAAGCAGGGAGGATAAGTCTAACTCTGGTATTAATATGAGGGGTACAACC
>JAIPAR010000018.1 GCA_021739985.1 Bacteroidales bacterium
GGGTTCACCGAAGTTGCATGGATTTTAACTAGAACTTGGCCTCTATGAGCGACAGGCATTGGAAGCTCTTCGGGATGCATTTGTTCGGGACCGCCAAATTGATTGATAACAATTGCTTTCATAAATGTGATTCATATATCTTTCCGAAATATCGGTAAAAAAGTCGAATAATGGGGGAAAAAGAAAGCAGCTATTTCGGCGAACCAAGTACTTCAATAACATACAACAAAGGAAATGAATACGATGCGTGGATAGTAAAATCTTCTATATTTGTAGGCTCTGTAAACATGTACAGCGTATAAATATATTACAAATCTAATCTGATTCTTATGAAGAAGCTTATTTTGATAGCCCTGACGGTATTTGTTGCGATGAATACCGGTTTAAGCTGCACCAATTTTCTAATTACAAAAGGTGCTTCCACCGATGGTTCAACGATGATTTCCTATGCTGCGGATTCGCACACTTTGTATGGTGAGTTGTATCAATTCCCTGCCATGACTTATCCCGAAGGAAGTATGCTGGATGTTTATGAATGGGATACCGGGAAATATTTAGGAAAAATTCGTCAGGTTGTACAAACCTATTCGGTTATCGGAAACATGAACGAACATCAGGTTTCCATTGGCGAAACCACCTATGGAGGCCGCGAAGAATTGAGTGGAGGGAAATCGGGGATTGTTGATTATGGTTCCTTGATGTGGATTGCCTTGCAGCGTGCCAAAACAGCCCGTGAAGCCATCAAAATCATTACTGAATTACTGGATGAATATGGTTATTATAGCTCCGGAGAGTCCTTTTCTATTGCTGATGCCAATGAAGTGTGGATGTTTGAAATGATTGGAAAAGGCGAAGGACAAAAAGGTGCTTTGTGGGTAGCTGTTTTGATTCCGGATGGATATGTTGCTGCACATGCGAATCATGCCCGTATTACCACCTTTCCGTATCAAAAAAAGAACGACTGGTTTAATCCCAAACAAACTGTTTTTCATGCAAAAGATGTGATTTCATTTGCACGTGAGAAAGGCTGGTTTAAAGGGAAAGATGCTGAATTTTCATTCAGTGATACCTATGCTCCTGTTGATTTTGGAGCTGCCCGTTTCTGCGAAATCCGTGTATGGTCCTTCTTTAAATCGGTATGTAAAGATGCTGAGAAATACCTGGATTATGCCAGTGGAAATCATATCACTCATGATGCGGTAACCGGATATGCCAACAATCGTATGCCATTGTATATCAAGCCGGATGCTAAAATCTCGGTTCATGATGTAATGAATTTTATGCGCGACCACCTGGAAGGCACTCCTTATGATATGACCGTTGATGCCGGAGCCGGTCCTTATGGCAATCCTTATCGTTGGAGACCTTTAACCTGGAAAGTAGATGGAGTATCGTATTGCAATGAACGCGCCACTGCCACCCAACAAACCGGTTTCTCATTTGTAAGCCAGATGCGTTCCTGGATGCCTGATGTGGTTGGTGGAATCCATTGGTTTTCGGTGGATGATGCAGCCAGCACTGTGTATTTCCCAATGTATGCCAGTTCATCAAGAACTCCTGAGGCATACCGTGTTGGAAATGGTGATATGATGACATTCTCGCCAAATTCCGCTTTTTGGGTATTCAATCAGGTAAGTAATTTTGCCTATACACGATTTAATCTGATTCATCCTGAAATCAAAGCCAAACAAGCCGGCATGGAGAACGATTATCTGGTAAAAGTAGCCCAAACAGATGCTCAGGCCTTGGAGATGTACAAACAAAATCCACAAGCTGCGAGAGAGTTTCTGACCGAATTCTCGTGCAGTACCGGCGACCAATTGGTGGCCGAATGGACTGCTTTGTATCAGCATTTGTTTACCCGCTTCATGGATGGGAATGTGAAAAAGAAAGCTGTTGTTCCGGAAGGAAGTAAGTATCATCCGGCAGAAGTTGAACAACCAGGTTATGATGAGCGTACACTTCGCAGGATTGTTGAAGAAACCGGAGATAAATTAAAAGTGAAAGGGGCAGCCCATTAAAAAAAGGATACGCTTTTTCCTGTTTGAGAATAAAAAAAGAATATTACTTTTGCACCACTTAAAAAGCAACCGCTGGAATTGGCTATTTCATGTTGTAAGAATCAAACTAAAAAACACAGAGCGATGAATGAATTAATGAAAGCCGTTGAACAGGAGTTTAAACTCAGTAAAGATTTTGTCCAATTTAAAGCTGGAGACACTATCTCTGTTCACTATAAAATCGTTGAAGGAAACAAGGAGCGTATCCAGGTTTACCGCGGCGTAGTTATCCAAATTAAAGGTGAAAGTTTAGGCAAAACTTTTACAGTACGTAAGATTTCAGGTAACATTGGTGTAGAACGTATTTTCCCGTTCGAATCTCCGTTTATCGATCATATCGAAATCAACAAGTATGGTAAAGTACGTCGTGCTCGGATTTACTATCTGCGCAAACTTACCGGTAAGAAAGCCCGTATCAAAGAAAGAAGATACTAATTTGAAAAATACTGAAAGGCCTCTCTTTGAGGCCTTTTTTTATTTATTATTTTTACACCGCACCAAATACTAACTATTATACTATGAGAACAATCAACTACTTAACAGCCATCCTTGCACTTGCCCTGTTAGCCTCTTGTGGCGGACCAAAAGGAGCAGACACGTCCAAACAAAACGAAGAAAAACTTGCCTTACTCGAAAAAGCTAACATGTATTTCGAAGTACTTCCTACAGTAGCCGAAAATCCGGAAAATCCTATTACGGATGCTAAAGTTGCCTTGGGGAAAAAGTTATTTTTAGAACCCAGACTTTCCAGCAATGGAACCATTTCCTGCAACAGCTGCCACAATTTGGAAACCTTTGGCGTTGACAATCTGCCAACCTCTCCGGGAGATGATGGAACCATCGGAACACGAAACTCACCAACTGTATTTAATGCTGCCCTGCATTTGAGTCAATTCTGGGATGGAAGAGCTGCTACCATTGAAGAACAAGCCGGGATGCCGATTACAAACCCGGTTGAAATGATGATGGTTGACGAAAACGCTGTGGTCGAACGTGTTAAATCGCTCACCGAATATGCTCCTCTTTTTGCTGAAGTATATCCGGAAGAAAGCGACCCTATCACTTTCAAAAATATCACTTTTGCTATCGGAGCTTTTGAAAGAACTTTAATGACTCCATCACGCTTTGATGATTTTCTGGCCGGAAATGCCGAAGCACTCAGCTATGAAGAAGCCAAAGGAATGGAAACTTTCATCAATTCAGGTTGCATTGCTTGTCACCGCGGCGCCTTGCTTGGCGGAGGCGAATTGCAAAAATTCCCGCTCTTTGGAAGCTATGAAGCCAAAACCGGCTCTACTGCCATTGATAAAGGCAAATTTGAAGTCACAAAGAATGAAGCTGATGCTTTCCTATTTAAACCACAAAGCTTACGGAATGTAGAGAAAACTGCTCCGTATTTCCATGATGGTAAAGTTGCTGAGCTGGAAACCGCCGTACAAATTATGTCAGAGCTTTCGCTCAATAAAACTTTAACCGAAGAAGAAACGAATTCGATCGTTACCTTCCTCAAAAGCTTGACTATGAAGCAATAGGTTCTCAGTCTGTTGAAAAGAGCTAAATGGAAAAGCACGGTATTTTAAGAATATCGTGCTTTTTTTTTACAATCAGGTGAAATTTATCTGTATAGACCGTTCATTCGTATTGGTATTTAATAAGAATAGACAGATAAGCAGTAAAGACAATTACTCCCTATAGAATGTAATCCGCATTAGTTGTAAGGATTGGAATGAAGCCACTAAGTTATTCTTCTGTAATGAAATAAAGCAAGGTTTTAATGAGCAAAGCCGGCTGCTCGGCATGTACCCAATGCCCGGCATCCGGTATGGACACCAATTCGGCAACCGGGAAAATCGTCAAAATAATATCATTAAAAACTTCCTTACTGATGTAGTCGGATTTAGCTCCCCGGATAAATAATACCGGAAATCCTGTAATTCCCCTGCCCTTTGCAAAATCTTTTTCGTTTAATCCATCCAGAATAGCAGGCAGATTAGCCATTAAGGCGTCCACATTCAGGCTCCAGTTAAAACTATTATCTTCATTTCGATGCAGGTTTTTCATCAGAAACTTAACAATTCTTTCCTCCGGGATACGCTTAGCCAAATTTTCCTCCACTTCCGCCCGGCCTTTAACCTGACTAAAGTCGATTCCTTGCATTGCTTCCAAAATTTGAAAATGATTAATCGAATGGCGGCGTTTCATGGCCGTTTCGAGGTAGGAAACAGGAGCAATATCAATGACAATTAAGCTGCTTACACGCTCCGGGTAATCCTTTGCCAAATGCATCACTGTTTTCCCGCCCATGGAGTGACCGATTAATACTGCCTGCGGGATGTTTTGGGCATCCATAAATTCCAGTAAATCTTCCTTCATCAATTCGTAGGAATGTTCGGTGGAATGGGGAGATCGACCATGATTACGCTGGTCAACTAAAAAAACCTCAAAGCGGGTTGATAATTCCCTGGCGATAGTCACCCAATTATCGGAAGCGCCATACAGCCCATGAACAATGATAACTGCAGGGCCGTGTCCATACTTGCGAAAAAATAGTTCCATAGTATATAAAACAAAAAAGTAGGCCTCTTGCGAAACCTACCTACAAAATATTGTTAATGAGGAGAATTATCCTTTGTGCGATGGTTCGTCGGAAACCGTTAATTTCTTACGACCTTTAGCACGACGAGCAGCTAATACTTTTCTACCATTAGCAGTAGCCATTCTTTCTCTGAAACCATGTTTGTTTCTTCTCTTTCTGTTGGATGGTTGAAATGTTCTTTTCATCTCGTTTATCTTTTAGTCGTATGTTGTAATTTTTCGGACTGCAAAAATAGAAAGCTTTTTATATAATTCAAATTATTTGACAAAAAAATATAGAAGATAGGTACAAATAGCCACTTATTTTTTGCGTGTCCAGATGGTTGAACGTCCAATCAGTGAAAAACCCATATAGCCCCGCATATCAATCTGATCATTTCCATTCATTTTAAGGCGACAACTATAGGTATTTCCACTCTCAGGATCATAGATATCGCCACCACCCCAATAATTATCCGATTCAAATTTAATTCCTGTCATGATAACCAATCCTAACAAAGGGCGCGATTTCAGTTTAGCTTCCGGATTTTCTTTATCCAGTTTGGGTTTGCCGGTATCCGGGTCAATTGGGTTTTTTAATTCAATCATTTTACCATAAAAAACACCATTCTGTTGATAAATCTCGACAACTGATTTTCCGTTTTCGGTGGACCATTTCCCGAGGATTGCAGTAGCTTTTTGAGCATTCAGACTAATAACCAGAGCCAGGAGGGCAAATAAGGTAAGGACTTTCTTCATACTAATTTGATTTAGTGGTTTAACTGATTGATTGCTTGATTTAATTTTGGCTCGGGAAGATATAATTATTTCATCTGATGATAATCATCGTACACGAAAATTATGTTTGAAGAACGATAAAAAACTTACAGTAAGCTTATCTCATTCATGGAAGATAAAAGCACTCTGAGACCCATTCCCAGGTGTATCATTATCTAATTTCCGGCTAAATTCGCAAATAAATCTTCCTTCGAATAAGCTGAAACAGAGCATACTAATCTTAGGAAGTCTGTTTCATGACATACTTACTTTTTTTTCATTAACAGTTTCCATAATATTGCATCCTGCAAAACTGTGAAGAACATACGCTGAAACAGGGGAAAATAAATGCTAAATACACTTGATATGATACAGGAAACACCTATCAATTCTGAAATAGTAAGGAGGAAAATCCAAGAGAGCAATTTGCCGGTTGTGGGCAAAGGAAGCATCCGCGAAATTGTTCGTCTGGTCAATAATATAGAAGATGCTACCGGGAAACGCTTTGTACGCATGGAAATGGGCGTTCCGGGACTAAATCCTCCCACCATTGGAACTGAAGCTGAAATAGCTGCGTTGCGTGCCGGCGTTGCTTCCAAATATCCCATGATAGAAGGCGTTGATATCCTTAAAACAGAAATCAGCCGCTTTGCTAAATTATTTCTAAATCTGGAGGTAGAAGAAAAACATTGCGTTCCATCGGTAGGAAGCATGCAGGGTGCATTCGCTGCTTTTTTGGTAGCCTCCCGAAGAGATGTCAACAAAGATACGACCTTGTTTATCGACCCCGGATTTCCGGTTCAGAAACAACAAATGAAAGTGCTAGGACTGAAATACGAAACCTTTGACGTATATAATTACCGGGGTGATAAGCTTCGTGCCAAACTGGAAACCTATCTTTCGAAAGGAAATATTTCGACCATCATTTATTCAAATCCGAATAATCCTTCCTGGATTTGCTTTAATGAAGAAGAATTAATGATCATCGCTGACCTGGCTGATAAGTATGATGTAGTAATTATTGAGGATTTGGCCTATTTCGCCATGGACTTCCGCAAAGATTACAGCCGGCCGGGTGTTGAGCCCTATCAACCGAGCGTTGCCCATTACACCAAAAATTATATGCTGCTTATTTCCAGCTCCAAAGCATTCTCGTATGCCGGTCAGCGGATTGGAGCCATGGTTATTTCAGATGAGTTAGCTGAACGCAGATTCCCGGATTTAAAACGCTTCTTCTCCAGCGACCAGTTTGTGTATGCGATGATTTACGGCGCTTTGTATTCTCTTTCATCTGGAGTTGCCCATTCCGTACAATATGGCTTTGCTGCCATGCTAAAGGCTGTTAATGATGGCGTATATAATTTTGTGGAAGAAGTCAAAATATATGGACACAAAGCGGAAATCATGAAAAAGATGTTTACCGAGAATGGCTTTGTAATTGTATATGATAAAGATGAAAATGTTCCCCTGGCTGATGGTTTTTATTTCACGATTGCCTATCCGGGATTTACCGGGGTTGCATTGATTGAAGAGCTATTGTATTACGGAGTTTCAGCTATTTCGCTGGATATTACCGGCAGCGAACGCACCGAAGGTCTCCGGGCTTGTGTTTCTCAGGTCGATGAATCTCAATTTGCTGATTTGCAATTCCGCTTACAAAAATTCAACGAACATCACCCGGTTAAATAAGCTACAACAAGCTGAAAATTACAAAAAGCGGTTTTGCCAACACAACTGGTAAAGCCGCTTTTTTTTCTCAATCTATCAATAATGGGAAAGATAATATCCTTTTACCATAAAATCCTGTGAATGGAAATCTCAATAATTGTTGTAATTTTTTTGTTTTATTTTAAATCAGTCATATGTTTTATTATCAAACATGATTATCTTTGTATGATTGAACATTAAAAAAGAATATCGTAATGAGTAGCGAATTGTCCCAAAAGCAAATAGGTCAGCGAATTGCCGGACTGCGCAAATTTAAAGGTTTATCTCAGGAAGAACTGGCGAAAAGCATCAAGATTTCGCGACCCTCCCTGGCACAAATAGAATTGGGAAATAGAAGTGTAAATATTCTTGAGTTGCAAAAGCTTTCACGAGTTCTGGGTTTCTCACTGGATGATTTTATGTCCGAATATTTCACCATTGTTCAAGAAGTCCCCTTCAAAGAAGAGCAGAAACTAAAAAAAGCAAATGAACGGATTTCTGTGCCAACCCTTCAGGTCAATAAATTTAAAAATGTCTTTTTGTATATTATTGAACGTTGCGCAGGGAAGCCAAACGTCGGAGAAACAGTACTTTATAAACTACTTTACTTCTCAGATTTCAATTATTACGAAATTCATGAAGAGCACTTAACTGGAGCAAAATATCGAAAACTACCATTTGGTCCGGTTCCCCAAAAACTGGATTCCATTATCAATCAAATGATTGATGATAGAGAAATCCAAAGGATTAAAGTGAGTTACTTTGATAAGGCACAAACAAGATATATACCCTTAGTTTCAGCCGATTTAAAAACAATTAACGGAGCTGAGAAAGAAGTAATTGATAAGGTTATTGACCAAATGAGCGATTGGTCTGCAGCCGCAATCAGTAACTATTCTCATAAGGATATGCCATGGCTTGCTTCCAACGAGGGAGATGAAATCGATTACGAACTGGTTTTCTACCGGGATGCTCCTTTCTCTGTTAGAAACTATGGAGAAATTGGAGAAGAGCAATGAATTTCTTCTAAAATAGCCACTGTGCTATTTTACTAATTTCGAGATAGCTTTAAAGGTATCCGTGCCGCTGGTGCGTGTCAATTCGAATAGCAATGATTCTTTGGAAGTAATGATAGCACCCTCCTGTCTCATGCGCTGAATTGCAATCTCTTTATCCATCGGATTACGAGAACCAACGCAATCGTAAACTACCACCGGCTGATAACCCGAATGAACCAAATCGATACATGTCTGCAACACACAAACATGCGTTTCAATTCCAAACAGAATCACCGTATGTTTTCCGGACAGTGCAAGCTCTTCGGCAAAAACAGGCTCGTCGCAACAGCTAAAAGCCATCTTTTCAATAGGTTCATATTGACCAATGGAAGCAGACAAAGAATCTAAAGTTGGCAATAATCGTTTGGTGTATTGCTGGGTGACCAAGATTGGAACCTGCAATACTTTCAATCCTTCTATCAGGATGTTGCAATTTTTCTCTAATTGTTCGGACTCATGAATGTGTGGAAAAAGAAGTTGCTGAATATCCACTACCACAGCAATCGTATCTGTTTGACTAATTCTCATAGTATTGATTTTTAATTCTTTACATTTTATCAGGTGCTCCAATCCCGAGTAAAGCTAAGCCTGTACGAATCACTTTACCGGTTTGATAAGCTAACAACAATCGAAAATGCTTTTCGGTTTCCAATTCAGCCTTTAAAATCGAATATTCATGATAAAAACGATTGAATTCCTTGGCCAGACTGAATAAATAATTCCCGATAATAGCGGGACTAAGACTAGCCCCTGCCTCTTTGACCAGGGCCGGGAAATCATGAATCATTTTAATAAGCGAAAGCTCCAGCTCATTAGGCAAATAATCTCCAAGCACTAATTGGTCCACCGATTTCCCGGACATTCTTACGACAGACTGAATCCGGGCATGTGTGTATTGAATAAAAGGACCTGTATTCCCATTAAAATCGATGGATTCCTGGGGAGAGAAAGTCATGTTCTTTTTGGGGTCAACCTTAAGGATAAAATATTTGAGAGCAGCTAAAGCCACCTGATGAATGGTTTGGCGATATTCTGCTTCCGGCAAATCACCCAGTTTTTCGGACTCCTGTGCGGACTGATGAGCGGTTTCCAGCATTTCAGCGATTAAATCATCCGCATCGACTACCTTTCCTTCCCGCGATTTCATCTTACCATCAGGCAATTCAACCATCCCGTAAGACAGGTGGAATAGCCGGTCGGCGAAATCAAATCCCAGTTTTTTAAGGACTAATTTCAACGCCTGGAAATGATAATTCTGCTCATTTCCAACCACATATACGTGCTCATCAATATGAAAATCTGTAAAACGCTGATAGGCTGTGCCTATATCCTGAGTCATATACACTGATGTGCCATCGGAGCGAAGGAGGATTTTTTTATCCAACCCATCGCTGGTTAAATCAGCCCAGATAGATTGATCTTCAAGCTGTTCGAGCTTACCTTCTTTCAAACCATTCAGCACAAATTCCTTGCCCAGCTTATAGGTTTCGGATTCATAATAAATTGTATCGAACTGAATGCCAAGATCTGCATAGGTTTTATCAAAACCGGCATACACCCAGCTATTCATTTTCTTCCACAGTTGGATAGTTTCAGGTTCGCCAAGCTCCCAATTTCGCAGCATTTCCTGAGCTTTCAGAAAGATGGGAGCTTCACGCTCAGCCAGCTCTTTGTCCATGCCCTTTTCAACCAATTCGCTAACCTGCTTGCGAAACTCCATATCATATCTCACATAGAAATCACCAACCAAATGATCACCTTTCTTTCCACTGTTTTCAGGGGTTTCACCTTGTCCATACTCTTTCCAGGCAATCATCGACTTGCAAATATGAATACCGCGATCGTTGACCAAATTCACTGCATACACTTTGTGCCCATTGGCCCGCAAGATACGCGTGATGGAATCTCCCAGCAATATGTTACGGATATGCCCGAGATGCAAAGGTTTATTGGTATTTGGACTGGAAAACTCGACCATCATTTTCCGGCTATCTTCCTTCGGTGAGATTAATCCAAACTGGCTATCCCGGGAAGCTTCGTGCAAGAAATTCAGCCAATAATCGGTATGAATAGACAGGTTCAGAAAACCTTTGATCACATTAAAAGCTGTGACTAAAGGAAAATCAACTAAGAGTTTTTCACCCATTTCCTGAGCCGTTTGCTCCGGGTTCTTCCCAAACAATTTGGTGAATGGAAAAACAACCAGGGTTAGGTCGCCTTGAAATTCTTTGCGGGTAGGTTGAATTTGAATTTGTTCAATAGCAAGGGTATTGCCGGTGCTTTTCTGAATTAGGTTCAGTATAGCAAGCTGCAATTGCTGCTCAATTGTATTCATACACTGATTTAAAATTTTGGCAAATATCGGAAGAATCCCTTAAAATCCCGCATCCGGGAATGGATGGTAAATCAGGCGATTTGGTCTAATTCGACACGTAGGTTTTCAATGATGAAATTTTGACGTTCCGGGGTGTTTTTTCCCATATAAAACTCAAGCATTTGGCTCACCGAATCATCTTTCTTGTACAGGACAGGTTCCAATCGCATATTTTTCCCAATGAAATGCTTAAATTCATCCGGAGAAATCTCTCCCAATCCTTTAAAACGGGTAATCTCGGGGTTTTTACCCAGTTTAATCATCGCTTTTTGTCTTTCCTCTTCCGAATACGAATAAATGGTTTCTTTTTTATTGCGAACCCTGAAAAGTGGAGTTTGCAGAATAAATAAATGGCCTTTCCGAATCAATTCCGGAAAGAACTGAAGAAAAAAAGTAATCAGCAATAAACGAATGTGCATTCCATCCACATCCGCATCGGTGGCGATAATGACTTTATTGTAACGAAGATTTTCGATGCCATCTTCAATATTCAGAGCAGATTGCAGCAAGTTAAACTCTTCATTTTCATACACCACTTTTTTGGTCAGTCCGTAGGTATTTAAAGGCTTTCCTTTGAGGCTAAAGACCGCCTGATAATTCACATCCCGTGATTTGGTGATAGAGCCGCTGGCAGAATCTCCCTCGGTGATGAAAATGGACGAGAATTCTTTGCCTTCAGCACTGGAGTTATAGTGTGTGCGACAATCGCGAAGTTTCTTATTATGCAGATTTGCTTTTTTAGCTCTTTCCCGAGCAATCTTTTTGATTCCTGAGATTTCCTTTCGCTCCTTTTCAGATTCCTGAATCTTCTCATTCATTAAAGAAGCTGTCTCGGTATTTTTATGGAGATAATTATCCAGTGCATTTCGCATGAAATCCATGATAAAATTCCGAATGCCAATCCCATCAGGAGATATTTCTTTGCTTCCGAGTTTCGTTTTAGTTTGAGATTCAAAAACCGGCTCTTCGACTTTTATACTGATGGCGGCAATTAATCCCGTCCGGATGTCCGATGCGTCATAATCTTTCTTATAAAAATCACGAATTGTTTTGACAATAGCTTCCTTAAAAGCAGCAAGGTGAGTTCCTCCCTGGGTGGTATGCTGGCCATTAACGAAGGAATAATAATCCTCTCCGTATTGATTTCCGTGCGTAAAAGCAATTTCGATATCTTCTCCAATCAAATGAATCACCGGATAACGACCCGGACCATCCAGATTATGGTTCAATAGGTCGAGCAAACCATTTTTACTTTGAAAACGCAGACCGTTAAAATTTATAACCAGTCCGGTATTTAGGTAAACATAGTTTTTCAGCATCGCTTCGATATACTCGGAAACGTAGGTATATTTTCCGAAGACGGTCTGATCCGGGATAAATGATACGATGGTTCCGGTTTTCTCCTGAATCGCTTCGACTAGTTCATCATGGATAATATTTCCTTCATTGAAAAGGATTCGTTTACATTGATTCTCGCGGTAGGAGCAAATTTCGAAGGATGAAGAAAGAGCGTTTACAGCTTTAATCCCGACTCCGTTCAAACCCACTGATTTTTTAAAAACTTTCGAATCGTATTTGGCGCCCGTATTCATTTTGGAAGCTACATCGATAACTTTGCCGAGTGGAATTCCTCTTCCGGTATCTTTTACAGTGACTTTTAAATCCTGAATACTAATATCAATTTGTTTACCGAAACCCATCATAAATTCATCGATGGAGTTATCGATAACTTCTTTCAGGAGTACATACACGCCATCATCCTGGGAGGAGCCATCGCCTAACTTCCCAATATACATTCCGGGACGTTTACGGATGTGCTCTTTCCAGTCCAACGTCCTGATACTGTCGTCTGTATAATTCGCAACCATAGCCCGCTAAGTTGAACAGAATTGAGGTGGTATCAAAATAAAAAAAGGTAATTTAATCAACACAAGTATTAACAGTTTCCAACATGAAAAGCCTGAAAATACTAGCTAATACGTGTAATATCGGCACCAAGTTTATTTAAACGGGAATCAATATCCTGATACCCACGGTCGATTTGCTCGATATTATGAATGGTTGATTTGCCTTCGGCAGATAAGGCCGCAATGAGTAAAGCGACTCCTGCACGGATATCCGGCGAAACCATGGTGGTTCCGCGGAGTTTTTGTTCATTATTCAGACCGATAACCGTAGCCCGGTGCGGGTCGCAGAGAATAATCTGAGCGCCCATATCGATGAGTTTATCAACGAAAAATAAGCGGCTTTCGAACATTTTCTGATGAATCAGGACGGAGCCTTTTGCCTGGGTAGCAACGACCAGAAAAACGCTAAGCAGGTCAGGGGTTAAACCCGGCCAAATAGCATCAGCAATGGTCATAATGGAGCCATCAATAAAGGTGTCTATTTCGTAATGATCTTGTTGCGGAATAAAAATATCATCGCCTCTCCGTTCAAGCTGAATCCCCAATCGGCGGAATGATTCCGGGATGATTCCCAATTCATCGTAGGCTACATTTTTTATAGTGATCTCCGAATGAGTCATTGCGGCCAGGCCAATAAACGAACCGATTTCAATCATATCCGGCAAAATCGAATGATTGGTTCCCTGCAGGCTTGGGACGCCCTCAATCTGGAGCAGATTTGAGCCAATTCCCGAGATTTTAGCGCCCATTTGAACCAGCATTTTACAAAGCTGTTGCAGATAAGGTTCGCAGGCGGCGTTGTAGATAGTGGTTTTTCCTTCAGCCATTACCGCAGCCATCACAATATTGGCAGTTCCCGTTACAGAGGCTTCATCCAACAACATGTAACAACCTTTAAGCTGAGAGGCTTCGATGCTGAAGAAGCTGGATGTAGTATTGAAATCAAACTTAGCGCCTAGTTTTTGGAAACCGATAAAGTGGGTATCCAGCCGGCGGCGGCCAATTTTATCTCCTCCTGGTTTAGGCATATAAGCTTTCCCAAAACGGGCGAGCAAAGGACCTAAAATCATCACACTTCCACGCAAGCTTGCAGCTTTCTGGCTATAATCGTCTGTAAGGAGGTACTCTACATTAACTTGATCAGCCTGAAATTCAAACGAGTTATCAGCCAATTTTGAAACCTTCACTCCCATCGATTGAAGCAATTCAATCAATTTGATGACATCACGAATGAGGGGAATATTATGAATGACGACTTTCTCGCTTGTCATCAAAACTGCGCAAATCACCTGAAGTGCCTCGTTTTTAGCGCCTTGCGGATGAAGGTCTCCCTTTAAACGGTTTCCCCCTTTGATAACAAACGTTGCCATTATTTCCTGCGTTGATTATTTTTCATTTTCCGCTTGATTTTCTTGACCGGAGCTTCTTTAATTTCTGAAAGCACGAGCCCTTCAGGAATACGTACTTTTCCCTGAGTGATAATCTTCATATCGGTAAAAATCTGTTCATCAGTAACAGAATCCCTGTTCCAACTGAGATACAGTTTTTTCATGTGATTAGCAAAAGTGGAAAGCATCTCATTTTTGCGTTCTCCTTCCGGCATTTTAGTAAGCTCCACCAGGAGTTTTTCCATCATTCCGCCATAGTGCCTGAATTTGGCATTATGTTTAGGATATGGAACAACCTGAGGGCGGGCATTAAATTGCTCGCGGGTTGGGCGAGGAAAGGGAGAATCCACTTCCAGGTCAAAATCGGCCATGATAAATAGATGATCCCACAACTTACGCTTCACTTCTTCTTCATCCAGCCCTTTCAGGTTTGGATTGATGCTTAGCATTGTTTTAATCATCTGATGAGCCATTCCGTTGCGAATTGGGCGGGATTTCTCGTTTTTAATGTCATCCACCATTTTGTGGATATTGCGTCCATACTCAGGAAGTATGAGCTTCGAGCGACTTGTATTATAATCCATACTTAGTTTTGTTGACTGTGTAATACAGTATTGCAAATGTAATTGAATTGCCTGTTATTCAAAATGATTAACCAATAATCTGCAAACGTGCAAATTTCAGCAATAATTGTTTTTGTCCAAATTTAGCGAAAAGAACGGTCGCTTTTTCTTGTCCTTCAACCTGAAGTACCTGTCCTTCTCCAAAACGATCATGAAGCACTTTCATGCCCGGCTGGATAGGTCCATCGGAGGGAACTCCGGCAGGCCTGGAATCTGGTATAGATGCTGTTCCGGTTTCTTCTTGAGACTTCACCGGCGTCCATTTTCGGGTACCGGCATTCGGTGAGAATGATTTTTTGAAACTGGAAGGCGTTGATTCATCCCGTGGCGGACCTGCACTGGAAGAGCCTTCCACAAAACGGGAGTCAATATCACGAATAAATCGACTGGGCCGGCAGCTTTCCAAGCTTCCCCAGTTATAACGGGATTTTGTGTAAGAAATGAATAAATGCTCTTTAGCGCGGGTGATAGCGACATAAAAAAGCCTTCGCTCCTCTTCCAAATCCGACGGATTGCTGACTGAACGCTGGGACGGGAACAAATTTTCTTCCATCCCCACAATATATACAATCCGAAATTCCAGCCCTTTGGCAGCATGAATGGTCATCAAGCTAACTTTATTATCCTGCGAATCATCCTCTGTATCCTGATCGGTCAATAAAGCTACGTTTTGTAAATACTCGCTCAGCGGAATATTCCGATCCTCACCGTCCATCAAGGTAAAATCCTTGATACCATTGAGTAATTCCTGAATATTTTCGTATCGGGATAAACCTTCCGGACTTTGATCGTTGTACAAATCTTTCAGGATGCCCGCATCAACGGCGATTTTATAAGCTGATTCATAGGCATCTCTATTCTCAATGCCCTCCGAAAATCCCTCTATCATTGTGACAAAAGCTTGCAGTTTTGCAATCGTTCCATTATTGAAAGATTGTTCAAGTAATGTCCTGGATTGAAGCACATTCCATAAAGAGTCCTGCTTTTGATAGGCCATTTCATCGAGATGCTGGAGAGTTGTTTTACCAATTCCCCGAGCCGGATAATTGATGATTCTTCGAAAAGCTTCATCATCCTGAGGATTCACGACCATACGGAAATAGCCCAATAAATCTTTAATTTCTTTCCGTTGATAAAAAGACACGCCTCCGAAAATACGATAAGGCACATTGGCTTTGCGAAATGCTTCTTCAAAAATCCGGGATTGTGCATTTGTCCGGTACAAAACAGCCATCTCACGATGCTTAATTTGATGTTGAAGACTATGTTCCACGATACTTTTCGCAATCATGGCACCTTCTTCCCTATCTGTGAAAACATCGAGCAGTTTAATCTTATTTCCTAATTGATTTTCGGAGAAAACCGTTTTAGGAATCTGGGATTTATTTTGAGCGATAAGACTATTCGCCGCATTCACAATATTTTGGGTAGAACGATAATTTTGCTCCAACTTAAACAGCCGGTAATCCGGATAATCTTCTTTAAAATTGAGGATATTCTCAATTTTTGCGCCTCTGAAAGCATAAATCGACTGGGCATCATCCCCTACGACAAACAAACGGCGGTGAACCTCTGAAAGACGGCGAATAATCAGGTATTGCGAAAAATTCGTATCCTGATACTCATCCACCAAAATATACTTAAAATGTTGGCGATATTTTTCAAGAACCTCCGGAAAATCACGAAATAAAATATTGATATTCAATAATATATCATCAAAATCCATCGCACCGGACTGTTTACACCGACTGCTATAGAATTTATAAATATTAGCAATTTCAGGACGGTTGGCGGCCTTATCACCAGCCAGCAATTTTTCGTTGCGTTCGTAAGCGGCAGCTGTAATCAGATTATTCTTGGCTTTCGAGATTCGAGACAGAACTTCTGAAGGTTTATAAATTTTCTCGTCAAGGCTCAAATCTTTAATTACCTGTTTGATTGCATTTTTGGAATCCACGGTATCGTAGATACTGAAGGATGAGGGATAGCCAAGGAAATGGCCTTCCACACGCAAAATTGTGGCAAAGCGGGAATGGAAAGTTCCCATCCAAAGTTTGGATGCCACTTCAGCACTTGTAATTTGTGCGATACGTTCCTGCATCTCGCGGGCGGCTTTGTTCGTAAAGGTTAAAGCCAGAATGGAGCGTGGATGAAATCCGGAAGCCAGCAGGTAGGCTATCTTATAGGTAAGCACGCGAGTCTTCCCTGAACCTGCGCCGGCAATAACCAGCGAAGGTCCATCATTAAAAACAACAGCTTCCTGTTGAACAGGATTTAGTTCATTCAAAAATGGAATATCCACACTTACAAATAATTAATGATTCAAAAGAGAATTTATCATTAAATGAATTCTCTCATTTGCTGAAGGATTAAGCTCAGCTGCTTTTTATCCATAGTATCCAGCAATTGGATGCTGCTTTCGAGAAGCTCCGCATTGATTTTATAGCGGGGATTATCAGCTTTCTTTTGCATGATAAGCTGCTGCCCGTATGAATAGCCGTATGCAATGGTTCCCCGAATTACTAAAAGGTCATCATTCACGGGAGTTTCGTTAATCACATATTCAATCTTCTTACGGATAGTTTCAATTTGGCGACATTCGGTATTACTTAGCAAGATGATAGTATTTCCATCTTCCACATACCGATGGAATGCATTTCGGAAGCCTTCCCATTTGCCATTGTGATAGACAATCTTTTTATCTTCATCATATCGAATTCGAAAACCATAGCCATAATTAATTTCCCGATGGCTTTTCAGCAAACCGTGACTAAAAGCTTTCTGAGTTAAAGAATCGGAAAGTAAGCGATTTTGATAAAGCGCCTGATCCCATAAAAACAAATCGCGCACCGAAGCGTAAATTCCCTTATCTCCAACAATTCCATCGTTCACAGTTACCGGAATTTCCCGATAATGACGTCCTGATTTTGTATAGCCCCGAATTCGGTCTTTGAAAGATTGCTCCCCAGTGTAAGTAAATACAAAGGAATTTTTCATCCCCAACGGAGAAAAGATATTTTCATTAACAAATTCACTATAAGTTTTACCGGAAATCTTCTCAATGATTGCAGCTAACACAGCATATCCTGTGTTACTGTAATCGTGCAGTCTTCCGGGTGAAAAATAGGCATGTACGAGCTTGGTTGACAAGACATTAATCAAGTCTTTATTGGTTGGATAGCGATTGCTTTTCCATTCATTTTCCATAAACCACAGGTAATTCGGAATTCCGGAAGTATGGTTTAAAAGATGCTCAATCGTGATATTTGGGTATGGAAGATTAGGCAAATAATCGCAAACCTTATCATCCAGTTTAAGTAAGCCACGTTCATAAAGCATTAAAATACTTAAAGCTGTGAATTGCTTGGAGACAGATGCAAGCTGGAAGCTATGGTCAGCTGTAAGTTCTTCGCCGGTTTCAAAATTAGCAACGCCATATCCTTCTTCAAGAACAGCCTGATGGTTGATTGCAACCAAAGCAGTTCCATTAAATTTGTACAGGAAGTTGGCTAAATGCAAAAAGGAATCAACTTGCTGAGCTTTTTCTGCATAAAAAAGACGGTTAAGGTCCATCTCCTCGGTAACAGATAATTTTTCAAGCTCAATATACGCATCTGTTTTGGAGCTATTCGTCCAGCTGTTAAAAACAACCAGGTACATAATAGCTGCAAACGAGAAAAGCGATTTATAGGTTAACAATTGATGCCTCATTACAAATTTCATAGGCTACAAATAAAAAAAGATTCAGGATAGAATGCAAACAAAATGAGGATGTTTAATAAACAGAATTATAAACAGCAGTGTTTTGGCGCTAAAGTGGCAGAATTCCTTACATTTGTAAAAATCGACTACGGGCATCCATGACTGTTGAAGAAATACGCGGAATACTGAAAGATAAGACCATCGGCATCGCCGGTGCAGGAGGTCTTGGCTCGAATTGTGCCATTTCGTTGGCGCGGTCGGGAGTGGGTAAATTGATACTCGTGGATTTTGAAGACATCGATTTTCGCAATATTGACCGTCAGTATTTTTACGTAAAGCAATTAGGCAAGAAGAAAGTCCTGGCTCTGAAAGAAATTTTACGGGAGATATCGCCGGGAACCGAAGTAATTCCTTTAGCCGTCAAGATTCAGCCACACCATGTCCCTGCACTTTTTAAAAATTGCGACATCCTTATTGAAGCGTTCGATACCCAGGAATCCAAATCAATGTTTGTACAGGAAGCCAGCAAAGAGTTGCCGCATATTCCACTGATTTCAGCTACCGGAGTTTCGGGCTGGGGACAAAACCAGCAATTGGTTACGCTCCGGGAAGGGAATACCTATCGCGTTGGCGACTTAAATGTAAATGCAGACCCGGACATGCCCGCCTGTGCGCCTCGTGTGGCTATTGTAGCTAATATGCAGGCAAATCTCGCCCTTGAATTATTACTTGGCAAGATGGAATAAAAAAAAGGCTGATTCCAATGGATTCAGCCCTTCTTTTAGGTTTCAGTTTGCTTATTTAATCTTTTTGAATACCATCACCGCTCGATTCACATTATAAATACGTAAACGGTTTACATTCGCGGCTGCATAATAATAACTGAAATACCTGGAACTTTCGTTGATTCGGCCATAGCCTCCAAAATCCAGACAATCCGAATTAAATATCAGTTTATATTCTCCGGCTTCCGGAACATTAAATTCATAATCAGGAATTGAATGATTAACATGCCAATTGAATACAAAAATCAAATCTCCCCGCTTGAAAACCAGCGTTTTATTCCAATCATCATGATTTAGTAACTCCGGAAAATCGGCCTTCATAATTCCATGCTCACCTATCAGTTTCAACATGGCTTTATCCCATTTTGCAAGATATTCATATTTCAGAATAGGACTATCAACCAAAGACCATTGGCGGCGTGCATAATGGAAGTTCCAATGATTTCCTTCGCGTGGGAAATCAATCCATTCCGGATGACCAAATTCATTGCCCATAAAATTCATGTAGCCTTCACCACCCAAAGCAATCGTAAAGAACCGAATCATTTTATGCAAGGCAATTCCACGGTCAATTACAGCATGATGGTCTGTTTTTTTCATGTGATAATACATTTCCTTATCCATGAGGCGGAAAGCCAGCGTTTTATCACCCACCAAAGCCTGATCATGCGATTCTGCATAAGCCAGGGTATTTGAATCGAACTTACGATTAATCAAAGTTTGATAAAACTGATACACATCCCAGTATTCATCAGGTTGTTCCTTCAGGGTCTTAATCCAGAAATCCGGAATACCCATACCAAGGCGATAATCAAATCCAAGGCCGCCATCATCAACCGGATTTGTGAGGCCCGGCATTCCGGTTACATCTTCAGCGATGGTAATTGCTGATGGATTAATCGAATGAACCAATTTATTGGCTAACTGGAGATAGGTAATTGCATCAAATTCAACTCCTTGTACAAAATATTTATTCAAATCGAATGGACCATCATGGCCATGATGGAAATACATCATGCTGCCTACCCCGTCGAACCTAAATCCATCGAAATGAAATTCATGCATCCAATATTTTAAATTTGACAGCAGGAATTGGAGGACTTCCATTTTTCCATAATCGAACAATTTGCTGTCCCAATCCGGATGATTTCCACGAACGCCGGGATGGAAATATTGATGGTCGGAGCCATCCAGGTAATTTAATCCTTCGTTAAAATTCTTAATGGCATGAGAATGAACAATGTCCATAATAACTGCCAATCCCATCGAATGAGCTGTTTTGACCAGTTCTTTCAAATCGTCGGGAGTACCGAAGCGGCTTGAAGGAGCAAAGAAATTGGATACATGGTAACCGAAGCTTCCATAGAAAGGATGTTCGGCAATAGCCATTAATTGGATAGTATTGTATCCGGCCTCCTTGATGCGAGGAAGTACAAATTCAGTAAACTCACGATAGGTAGAAACTTCCCCTTTTTCCTGGGCCATCCCGATATGTGCTTCATAGATAAACAAAGGGGCCTTGTGGTCGAAATGGAATTTATCGCCAGCCCATTTGAATTTGGTACTATGATAATATTCGGCAGCGAAATCGCGGGTTTCGATATTTTGGACAACACGTTGAGCGAAAGCAGGAATCCGAAATTGAACACCCAGATCGGAATGAACAATAACTTTAAACAAAGAACCGGCTTTCAGTGATTTTTTGTATTCTTCTTTCGGAAGGATGATTTCCCAGATTCCGTTTTCGAGGCGGGTTAAAGGATGACTTTCGGGATTCCATGAATTAAAATCGCCGGTGAGAAAAAGTGCATGAGCAGCAGGAGCCCATTCCCGATAGATATAGGCTGAGTCTTTCGTGCAATCGTGCAATCCAAAAAAGGTATAAGCATTCGCGAAATGACTCAGGCTTCCTGCCTGATTTTCGATTTCAGCCAGTCGGTTAAGATACCGCTGATACCGGTTGAACACTTCATCGGCCACCGGCTCAAGCCAGGGATCTTGTTTTACGATTGGAAGGGTCTTGTCTTTCATATGATTGGTATTAATACTGTTTATATTGGATTCTCTAGTAACTCTCTGATTACAACGGATGCAGCAAAGCATCCGAATATGGCGGGGAAATAGGAAATGGTTCCCACGGTTGTTTTCTTGTTTGCTTCACCTTCGGTGATGCACACTTTGGTTTTATCATGAAATTCAGAGGAAAAAACCACTTTAAATCCTTTATGGACACCAAGTTTGTGCAATCGTTTCCGAAGCATGCGAGCCAGGGTACAATTATATGAGTTGGAAATATCGGCAATTTTGATGGCAGAAGGGTCGAACTTACCTCCGGCTCCCATGGAAGATACCACCCGCAGGTTCTTTTGAAGACTATGAAAAATGAGAAAGACTTTAGGTGCAAGTGTATCGATAGCATCCACCACATAATCGTATGGGTGGTTAAGAATATCAATCATCCGGTCGTCCTTGATATATTCGGCGATAACATTCAGTTTCAATTCCGGGTTGATATCCAACAGGCGACTTGCGATGACTGCGGCTTTGGGCATTCCTTCGGTGCTAATTAATGCGGACAGTTGTCTGTTTCGATTCGTTGGGTGAACTACATCTCCATCAACGATGGTAAGCTCACCAATTCCGGCTCTGCAAATCATTTCGGCAGCATAGGCACCAACCCCACCTAACCCTACAACTAACACGTGTGCCTTACTGAGCCTCTCCAAACCTTCCTCACCCAGCAACATCCGGGTTCTATCCAACCACTCTGTCATGCAGATTTCCTTATTTTCGTCAAAAAACAGTTTTCGACAGCATACTGAGCAAATATAAAAAAGTCTTCCTACAAAAACGAGATTATATGTTGTATAAAATGCTATTTCTCAGAAAAATATTCTGAAAATTAGACAGGATGCGGGCCTTCAGTTCAGCCGGCGGGATTTGCAGCCGATTTGCCAATTCTGACCCTATTTTTTCAATATCCCAATTTGATTCGTCAGTTTCTATAAAAAGATGGTCTTGGGGAAGTTGGAGAATGACCGCCAGCATGGAAGGAGCGCTTAATGCAGGCATTCCAATGGAAAAATAAAAATCATGACGGGACAATTGCTCACGCTGTGTTTCATTGCCAAAAAATCCATGAATAATCCACGGAATTTCTTTCTTCCGGCTCTTTTTCAATCGAATAATATCTGAAAATGCTCTTACGACATGCAGCAAAATCGGTTTATGATACTTTTCGGCCAGCGCAATTTGCCTTATAAAGATTTTTTCCTGATAAGACTTCGGAGATTTACAAACCCAGTCAAGTCCACATTCACCTACTGCAAGGCAGCGTGGATTAGACAGGAGCTCTTCCAGTTGGCGAAATACTTGTTCTTCATCTTCTGGAAGAAACCAGGGATGAATTCCTGCGGAGAAATAAGATGTTGGAAGAATAACCGGTTTCTTATCTTTTAAAATGATATTATAAAGATGTATTTCATCGTTTGAATCCGGAAACTGCTGATGTGTATGAATATCGATAAACATTCCTGTTAGCGGACTGCCTTTTGCTCGAGATGACGGTGGATAATGGATGCCAGCATTTCGATTGCCACCCGATTGTTCCCTCCCTGAGGAACAATTAAATCAGCGTATCGTTTACTAGGCTCAATGAATTGAAGATGCATCGGTTTAACAGTCTTCTGATAACGGTCGAGCACGGTAAAAGCATCACGTCCACGTTCTACCGTGTCGCGCATGAGCACACGAGACAGCCTGTCGTCGGCTTCCGCATCTACAAAAACCTTCACGGTCATCAGGTCGCGCAAGGGCGGGTAAGTAAGCACCATAATTCCTTCCACAATCAGCACATTTTTGGGAGTCACGGGAACAGTTTGCTCATCACGTTCACAAGTGATATAGGAGTAAATGGGTTGTTGTACGGCTTTGTCCTCTTTTAAATCCATTATCTGCTTCACCAATAAATCCCATTCAATGGAATCCGGATGGTCGAAGTTGAGCTCTTTTTTCACTTCCGCCGACAAGCCTTTGTTATCGCGGTAGTAACTGTCTTGTGGAATTATGGCCACCTCATCTTCGGGCAATAACTCCAGAATCTTCTTTACGACAGTGCTTTTTCCTGATCCGGTACCCCCGGCAATTCCTATTATCAGCATAATATTCCTTTTTATACGTGTAGAATTTCTACCTTCGCAAAATCAAACAAAAATAAACTTCCTTTCTAAATTAATCTCATTTTGATGATGAATGAATTATATCCCATACAATTTATCCCACAGTTCAAGGAACGGATATGGGGAGGAACCCGGCTGGCGGGCACTTTTGGCAAAAAACTTCCGGCCGGAAAACCCATTGGAGAATCCTGGGAATTATCGACCGTTGAAGAATCGGTATCGCTGGTTGCCAATGGTTTTTTAGAAGGAAATAATCTTCAGGAAATCATTGAAATTTACATGGGAGATTTAATGGGAGAAGCTGTGTATGAGCATTTTGGAGATGAATTTCCCTTGTTGTTTAAATTGATAGATGCCGAAGATATTTTATCGGTGCAGGTTCACCCGGATGATGCAACGGCGAGAGCAAAGCACAAAGCTTACGGAAAAAATGAAATGTGGTACATCCTGGATGCTGAGCCGGGAGCCACAATTATCAACGGATTTAATCAGGATACCAATCGCGGAGAGGTTGCCCGGCGGCTGGAAGATGGAAGTCTTGCTGAAATTTTAAATGAAGTGGAAGTTAAAGCCGGGGATGTGTATTTCATTCCGGCCGGCAGGATACATGCCATTGGGAAAGGAATTTTGCTTGCGGAAATTCAACAAAGCTCCGATGTTACCTACCGGGTTTTTGACTGGAACCGGACAGACAGCGAAGGAAATCCGCGGGAACTTCATATCGAGCTTGCTCTCGATGTGCTTGATTATGAAGCAACTATTGATTGTAAGACAAATTATAAGCCTGAGCTAAACAAAAGCGTGCCGGTTATCCAGACACCCTATTTTAATATGCATCTGGTAAAATGCTCAAATCCTGTGCGCAGAGATTACACTTTTCTGGAATCTTTTGTGGTCTATTTTTGTACCGAAGGTCAGGTAGATGTGAGGGTTGATGGAACGAACTATGGATTGCAGGCGGGTAGCTGCATGCTTATCCCGGAGGAAATTAAAGAATTAGAAATCATACCACTACAGGAATCCAGCCTGCTCGAAGTATATCTTCCGGCAAAAGCCTAAGAAGAAGCAGCTGAAAGATTCTTTAGTTGCTAAAATCCAGGATTTTAAGCTTTTGAAATCGGTCTGGCAAAAAGAAGGACATCTTTTCCTTCAATTTCTTTAGGACAGAGGATAATTAATCGCTCAATCACATTGCGAAACTCCCGGATGTTTCCAGTCCAGGTTATTTGCTGCAACTCTCTGATTGCATCTTCTGTGACCGGCTTAGGAGGGATGCCGTATTCGCCACAGATTTGTTCCACGAAATATTCGGCCAGCATCGGGATATCCTCCAGACGCTGATTCAACGAGGGTACGTGGATTAGAATGACTGAAATGCGGTGGTATAAATCTTCCCGAAAGCGACCTTCTTTGATTTCCAGGCTCATATTTTTATTCGTAGCCGCAATAATCCGCACATTGACAGGCACATCCTTATCGCTACCGACGCGGGTAATTTTATTTTCCTGCAGAGCACGCAGCACTTTAGCCTGGGCGGAAAGGCTCATATCGCCAATCTCATCCAGAAATAATGTCCCATCCTGAGCTTGCTCGAATTTCCCTTTCCTTTGTTTGATGGCGGATGTAAAAGCTCCTTTTTCATGCCCAAATAACTCAGATTCAATCAATTCGGAAGGAATTGCTGCACAGTTCACTTCAATAAAAGGGCCGGCTGCGCGATTGCTTTTTTCATGAAGCCAGCGGGCTACCACTTCTTTTCCTGTTCCATTTTCACCGGTAACCAGCACGCGGGCTTCGGTTGGAGCCACCCGTTCAATCATCTCCTTAATCTGAACAATAGCAGCAGAATCCCCAATCATCTGGAATTTCTTGCTTACTTTTTTCTTGAGAACTTTGGTTTCGGAAAGTAATTCAGATTTATCGAGAGCATTTCGAATGGTAATAAGCAGGCGATTCAAATCCGGCGGCTTTTCAATATAATCGTAAGCTCCTTTTTTGATGGCTTCAACAGCGGTATCAATAGTCCCATGTCCGGAAATCATAATAAAAGGAATATCTCCAAACTCAGCATGCGCCTTTTCGAGCACTTCGATTCCATCCATTTCGGCCATTTTGATATCACATAGCACAACGTCGAAGCTGGATTTACCCAGGATTGACAATGCTTCGGGACCATTTTGAGCCACCTCGACCTCGTATCCTTCAAGTCCTAAAATATCTTTCAGGGAATTTCGGATAGCACGCTCATCATCAAGGATTAAGATTCGGGACATAGCTATAATTTTGAAGATTACTGATTAAAAGCAAAACTTAATAAATTGGCTCCCATCTGCAAGGCTTTGGTGCGGATTTCCTTTGAATCTCCATGAACACCTGCATCTTCCCATCCATCACCTAAATCACATTCATAGGAATAAAAACAAATCATCCTCCCTTCATGAAATAGCGCAAAACCCTGAGGCACTTTATTATCATGCTCATGAACTTTCGGTAATCCAGCCGGGAATGAATACTTCTGATGATACACCGGATGGTCGAAACCAATCTCGATCAGCTCTTTATCCGGGAAAAGGCGTTTCAGCTCCCGACGGACGAACTTATCCATACCATAATTATCATCAATATGAAGGAAACCCCCACCGAGCAAATATTTACGCAGATTCAGCAAATCACCCTGTGAAAAAATCACATTTCCGTGACCGGTCATGTGGATAAAAGGATAATTAAAAATTTCCGGACTGCCAGGTTCAACCGTGGCAAATTCCGGATCGACAGAAGTATGCAGTTCCTGATTGCAGAAAGCAATTAAATTCGGGAGCGAGCTTGGATTAGCATACCAATCACCGCCGCCCGCATATTTCAGCAGGGCAATTTTATAGGCCGGAGCCGAAGCTCCCATCCAAAGGAAGCTTAATACCAGCCATACAAATGCAATCCCTATGCTCCCGAATTTACTTTTCATTGCCAATTAATTCCAGACTAGTTTTTCCCGAAAGATTCAACCACTCCAATCAATAAGTCCCAGAATTTCTGAACGGTTCCAATATGGATTTTCTCATCCGGGGAATGTACATTTCGCAAGGTCGGACCGAAACTGACCATATCC